>NZ_UGYM01000002.1:622054-933082 GCF_900456975.1 Shewanella baltica | reverse complement strand
CTCAGTTCATCAAATTGAGCAACCACACTCTGGTAGCGTTGGAAGAGTGCCAGCCCTTCCTCTGTCAGTCGCAACTTGCGAGTACTGCGCATAAAGAGCTGCTTATCGAGCTTCTCTTCCAACTTAGCTAACTTGCGGCTCACTGTGGCAATGGGCATATCAAGCTCCTTCGCCGCCTGTGAAAAACTGCCCGCATTGACTAAATGCACAAAAAGATAGACAAGTTGTAGTTCAGCGCCTAAATCATCACTCATTGCATGTCCTAATTCTGTTCTAGCTGCCCACTTTAGGCACTATATAAAGTCATCAACAATCACAGCGTACGCTAAGTCGTTGTGTTTTAAACATCAATTAATCCACTTATACGACCATAGCGCAATAGCCTTAGACTGAAATGATATGTTATTTTGTGGCGAGTTTTACTGCGCTGGCGCTAGTTCTGGTTCTAACGTGACATAAAAAAGGCAAGCGCCCACCTAAAATCAGAGCGATAGTAGAAATAACGGTGGTGGCTGAGTTTATTCAAATTTAATCGTAAGGATGAGTGAGGGAAATGACCATTTTAACCCCTCTGTTTGCCGTCTTCGGGATCATGTTGCTCGGCACACTAGTGCAAAAATTGAAACTCTTGCCCGTCGATACGGATCAAGTGCTAAACCAGTATGTGTACTATATTGCGTTCCCTGCGATCATGCTTATCGCCCTCGCCCAGCAACCGATTGATGAAATTTTGCAATGGGGATTCATTGCGGGCTACAGCACGGCTATGGCGATTACTTATCTTGTCTGCCTTGGGCTCTCGCTGCTTGCTAACCCTAAACAGCATGCGGTTGCCGCTATTCGAGCCCTTAATGCCACCTTTGGTAATACGGCATTTATTGGTATTCCACTGCTTATCATCTTATTCCCGCAGCAGCAAAGTGCCTTAGTTGCCGCCGCTATTGCCAGCTTATTATCCGTGCTGATGTTTGCCGTCGCCTTAGTCTCGATGGAACTGGCCACTAACACCCAAAGACAACACCACGCCTTAGTCATAATGATGATGGCGGTCGGTAAAAACCCTATCGTTATTGGTAGCTTGATTGGCGTCGGCATTTCGGCGCTAGAGATAAAACTGCCTTCTGGGCTGGCGCTAATGATCCAGCAAATTGGCAATACCTCAAGCCCGTGCGCGCTGTTTGCCATCGGCATGGTGCTCGCCAAAGCGATGCGCTACCAGAAAGATAGCAGCGTATTTAGCCCCAAGAATTTTATCGAACTGAGCCTTATCAACCTCTTCAAGCTAGTTGTCCAACCGGCACTCGTCTACTTTATGCTTAACCGTTTTGGTGTAAGCGGTGACTACCTGATCATGGGCGTGATCTTGAGCGCACTACCCACAGCTGCTAGCGTGTACTTGCTCGCCCAGCGCTATAACACTCAAGCTTCAACCAGTGCTCAGGGCATTCTATTTGGCACCTTAGTCACTTTTTTTAGTTTGCCTATCTTAGAAAGCTTAGTAAGAACCCATGCATAATCAGTCAATTAAAAATATTTACTGCCGATAATGCCGATTATTTACCCAAGCCACTTTACTGTATATAAAATCAGTATATACTGTTTATCAATACAGTGGTTTGGTATGTTTTTCGACAGGAATTCACTATGCTTTGCCAACTCAGCATTAATAACTTCGCAATCGTCCGTTTTTTAGAACTGGATTTTCGCCCCGGTATGACCAGCATCACAGGTGAAACCGGTGCGGGTAAATCGATCGCCATCGATGCGCTAGGCCTGTGCCTAGGCAATCGCGCCGATGCCAGCAGTGTTCGCCCAGGAGCCAATAAAACCGAGGTCAGCGCCCGCTTTTCCTTGGATGATATTCCACTGGCAAAACGTTGGTTAGAAGATAACGATCTTGAACTCGATGATGAGTGCATCCTACGTCGAACTATTGGTAGCGATGGCCGCTCGCGCGCCTACATCAATGGTAATCCAGTGCCACTGACGCAGCTCAAATTACTGGGTCAGTTGCTTATCGGTATTCACGGTCAACATGCGCACCATGCAATGTTAAAAAGTGAACATCAACTCACCTTGCTCGACAGTTATGCCAACCACAGATTACTTATCGATACGGTTGCCGCCAGCTTTCAACGCTGCAAGCAAATTGAGGCCGATCTAAAACAACTCGAAGCCTCCCAGCATGAACGTATTGCCCGTAAGCAATTAGTGCAATATCAAGTAGAAGAACTCGATGAGTTTGATCTTAAAGTCGATGAGTTCGATGAAATTGAGCAAGAGCACAAACGTCTTGCCAATGGCACTGAGTTGATTGATACCTGTCAGGCGAGTCTAGATATACTCACTGAAGGCGAAGAGAACAATATAGAGTCGCTGCTTAATCGAGTAGTTTCCCTCGCCGAAGATCTGCAAAACTACGATCCTGCATTAAGCAATATCAGCACTATGCTCAATGATGCCTTAATCCAAGTGCAAGAAAGCGCAGGCGAATTACAGCACTATTTGAGTAAGCTTGAACTCGATCCAACCCACTTTGCCTATTTAGAAGAACGGCTATCAAAAGCCATGCAACTGGCGCGTAAGCACCATGTTAGCCCGAATAAACTGGCCGAACATCATCTAGCATTAAAAGCAGAACTGAGCACCTTAGACAGTGACGAAAGCAAGCTCGAAGAAATTCAACTACAGGTCGATGCCAGTAGAGCCGCTTACCTTAGCAACGCACAAAAACTCAGCCAAAGCCGCGCTAGATATGCCAAAGAACTCGACAAACTCGTGACTCAGTCAATCCACGAACTGAATATGCCTAAGGGTAAATTTACTATCGAAGTCAATTTCCACCCAGAGCAAATGTCAGCCAACGGCAGTGACAATATCGAATTTATGGTCACCACTAACCCTGGCCAACCTTTACAACCGATTTCGAAAGTCGCATCTGGCGGTGAACTTTCACGGATAGGCTTAGGGATCCAAGTCATTACCGCGAAGAAAGTTGCCACGCCGACATTGATTTTCGATGAGGTGGATGTCGGGATTTCCGGCCCCACAGCCGCAGTGGTTGGCCGCATGTTACGCAGCTTAGGGGAATCGACCCAAGTACTGTGCGTGACTCACTTGCCGCAAGTTGCGGGCAATGGTCATCAACACATGTTCGTCGATAAGTTTAATAAGGCGGGCAGTACTGAGACCACAATGAAGTCGCTCGATCGTGAGCAACGTATTCAAGAGCTTGCAAGACTATTAGGTGGCGATACTATCACTAGCAATACCCTAGCGAACGCAAGGGAACTGCTGCAATAGTAGAATCAAACAGAAAAGGGATAAGAGATAAGGGATGTTCAGCTAATCCCTTCAATCAAGCTTCAATCAGAAAAATGCGAAATCAAAAGCTAAGGGTTAGTTGTTGGCCATGTTAACTATTATGCCAATTTAGCTATCATGTTAGCTAACACACCAGACTAGCCCTTGCAGACAGATAAAGGCAAATACGCCCGCTAAAACATCGTCAATCATAATGCCAAAACCACCTTCGACTTTGGCATCGAGCCAACGGATTGGCCAAGGTTTGATGATGTCAAAAAAGCGAAATAAACCAAAGCCCACTAACAGCCAAATCCAGCCCGCTGGTGCCGCTATCATAGTGATCAACAGTCCAGCCACTTCATCCCACACAATCGCGCCATGGTCGTGTACGCCCATGTCATGTGCCGCTTTACCACAGATATAAAATCCTGCAAATACACTCACTAAAGTTAAGCCCAGATACCAAGCAAGCGGTAATGGCGCCATCAGTAAATAGAGGGGAATAGCAGCTATGGTACCGAAAGTACCGGGCGCTTTAGCGGCGAGTCCGCTACCGAAACCGAGTGCCAAAAAGTGGACAGGATTTTTTAATGACAGGCGCGTTAACGCCTGATCCTTTGACAACCATTTCATTAACATGCTCTTCGCTTAAAAGTGCTCGAAACCGTGATACGGCGGCGTAAACGGCTCACCATTGAGTTGTAACTTGAGCTTACTGCCCGCACAAATTTGCCCAACACGAACAAATTTTGCTCCTGCATGGCTTAATGCTGTCTCAAGCGCGCCTTTTTGCGCCTCAGGAACGGTGAACAGCAATTCGTAATCTTCGCCGCCTGTCAGCGCATAACCTAAGGCATGCTCCTCGCTGACGGTATCTTGCATCGCACGCGAAAGCGGGATGCAATTGACATCGACAACCGCACCAACTGCCGAAGCCTTAAGCACATGACCGATATCCGAGATAAACCCGTCGGAAAGGTCGATAGCACTGGAGGCTAGCGAACGCAAAGCTTGGCCCGCTAAGACTCTTGGTGTTGGGCGATAATGGCGATTAATCAGGAATTCTTTGTGCTCAGCTCTAGCCTGTTGGGCGCCGCGAATGATATCCAGACCTAAGGCCGAATCTCCGAGCGTGCCCGTGACATAAATCCAATCACCGGCTTTAGCACCATGACGCGTGAGTGCCTTACCCTGTGGGACTTGGCCGTGCACTGTGATATTAATCGCCCGTGGGCCACGAGTCGTATCGCCGCCAATTAAGGCGATGCCATAGTAATCGGCCGCTTCAAATAAACCTTCGCTAAAACCGCTGAGCCAAGTTTCATCGACTTCGGGTAGCGTCAAGGCAAGCGTCATCCACGCGGGCTCTGCGCCCATGGCAGCCAGATCAGATAAATTTACCGCTAAGGCTTTGTAACCTAAGGCAGCAGGAGGCATATCGGGGAAGAAATGGACATTTTCGACTAAGGTGTCACAGGAGATAGCAATCGACTTGTTTTCTGCGGGTTGCACTAAAGCGCAATCGTCACCGATGCCAAGCTTCACATCACGGCGAGTGGGGCCGCGGTTGCTAAAATAACATTCAATTAATTGGAATTCTTTCACTGTACAGTTTGGCACGACTTACATCGGCCACCTTTGTTAGCAATGAAAAACGGTATCCTAAGATACCGTTTGTCTTTATTACTTGCGTGCAACCAGTTTGTCGAGCAGTCCGTTCACAAACTTATGACTCTCGTCCGCACCGAAAGCTTTTGCCAACTCAATCGCTTCGTTAATCGCGACCTTGTATGGCACATCTTTACGGAAAGTCAGCTCATAGGTCGCTAAACGAACTATGGCTTTCTCTACTGGAGACACTTCATCAATCGGGCGTTCCAGATGCGGGATGATCAGCTCATCCAATTGGGTTTTCTTCGTTGCAACGCCTGAAAATAGCTCACGAAAATAAGCTACATCAACACCGTCGAGGCTTTGTTCAGTTAAAAACTCATGCTCGACATCGGCAATATTATTCCCGCTTAGTTGCCATGAATAGATGGCTTGAACGGCTAAACGGCGGGCCTTGCGGCGCTCAGAAGGCTTCATTATTTTTCCTACTATAACAACTGTTGTTCAAGTTCTTGCAGAACATTGACCATTTCAAGCAGACTTAAAGCAGCTTCGCCGCCTTTGTTACCCGCTTTGGTACCTGAACGTTCAATAGCTTGTTCAATGGTATCTGTGGTCAAAACACCGAAAGCAACAGGCAGATCAAATTCTAAAGCAACTTGAGCTAGACCTTTATTACATTCGCCTGCAACAAAATCAAAATGAGGAGTACCACCACGGATCACCGCACCTAATGCGATAATACCGTCGAATTTACCACTGGCAGCTACGCGACGCGCAGCTAGCGGCAACTCAACCGCACCTGGTACACGGACAACAGTGATATTGTCGTCGCTGACTTGGCCAAAACGTTTCAGCGTGTCAAGTGCACCTTCAAGCAAGCTCTCAACTAAAAAGCTGTTGAAACGCGAAATTACAATCGCAACTTTGGCATTTTTCGCTTCGATATTACCTTGAACTACGTTCATTATCTTACCTAATTTAGCTAAAGCACCCAGCTCGGGGCGAAAAGTGGCGACATGATATCACAGCCAATTGCCCAGAGCCCTATGCAAATTATCAGAAATTGTTAATTTTACTTCAGTGTAACTTTGGGTTTTAGTCCGCCACATACTCAGTCACTTCAAGGCCGAAGCCCGAAAGTGAATGGTAACGTTTAGGCGAGCTGAGCAGGCGCATCTTAGTCACGCCAAGGCTAGCGAGGATTTGCGAACCCACACCCACACGGCGCGACGTTCCCTGCCATTTTGCAGAAGCAGGCGCTTGGCCTTGATCTTCGGCTTCAAAGGCTTTCACCTTAGAGAGGATTTCACAGGGATGTTCTTGATTCCCTAGTAAAACCAATACGCCACCTTCTGCTGAAATACGCTCCATCGCCTTTTCGAGTGGCCAGCTGCGTTGCTGATCGCGCTCTGAATGGAGTAAATCGTTGAAGGTGTTTTGCAGATGCACGCGCACCAAACAATCACTCTTCACCTCACCTTTGACTAAGGCAAAATGCAGTTGATTGTCGATAGTGTCTCTGAAAGTCACCATGTCGAACTCGCCGAAACGGGTCGGTAGTTTACATTTAGCTTCACGCACAACCGTGGTTTCTTTGGTGTTGCGATACTCGATCAATGCCGCGATGGTGCCGATTTTGATGCCGTGCAACTCGGAGAAAATCTCTAAATCTGGGCGGCGTGCCATAGTGCCGTCTTCGTTCAAAATCTCAACGATAACGCCCGATGGCTCAAGTCCCGCAAGACGGGCTAAATCACAACCGGCTTCAGTGTGGCCTGCGCGGGTTAATACGCCGCCGTCCTGTGCCATTAACGGGAAGATATGCCCAGGTTGCACTAAATCAGACGCTTTAGCCTCTTTAGCCACGGCCGCTTTTACCGTTACCGCGCGATCGTGGGCCGAAATACCGGTAGTCACGCCTTCGGCTGCTTCAATAGAAACTGTAAAGTTAGTCGAGAACTGGGCGTTGTTGTTCGTCACCATTAAGGGCAGATTTAACTGCTGGCAACGGGCTTTGGTCATGGTCTGGCAAATGAGTCCACGGCCATATTTCGCCATAAAGTTAATCGCTTCTGGCGTTACCATTTCGGCCGCCATGATCAAATCACCTTCGTTTTCTCTGTCTTCGTCATCCATCAAAATAACCATTTTGCCTTGACGAATATCTTCGATGATCTCTTCTATACTGTGCAGCGCCATTGTAGGACCTTATGATTTTGCTGTTGTTATGAAATTCTATACCTAAATAACCTAAGCTGCCGATAAGCTTAAGTTAAATAATCTGCTCCTGTGCACTAACGCACAAAGCCAGCACGGGCTAACATTTCCATGGTGACACCACCGCTCTTGCTGTCTTTGCCATCATAATTCATCAAGCGTTCAAGATAACGGGCGATTAAATCCACTTCGATATTCACCATATCGCCCGCTTGCAGGTCGATTAACGTGGTTTCACCAGCGGTATGCGGCACTATGGTCAGGCGGAATCGACTACCGTCCACTTCGTTAACCGTCAAACTCACGCCATCAATGGTGATGGAACCTTTATGGGCAATGTAACGCCCAAGCTCTGCGGGTGCGGCTAACCAAAACTCGATAGCTTGACCACGCACTAGGCGTTGCTCAACCATAGCAATCCCGTCTACATGGCCGCTGACCATGTGTCCGCCTAAGCGTGTGGTTGGGGTGACGGCTTTTTCAAGATTCACCTTAGTGCCCACTTTGTAGTGAGCAAAACCGGTGAGACTCACTGTTTCGGCAGAGACATCAGCCACATAACCGTCGGCTAATTGCTGCACAACCGTTAAGCACACGCCGTTGGTGGCAATACTGTCGCCTAAACGCACATCGTTTAAATCCAGTTTGCCGCTCGCCACGGTAAGACGAATATCATCGCCTTTACGCTCCAGTTTGCGCAGGGTGCCAACGGCTTCAATAATCCCAGTAAACATGGTTAACTCACTTAATTAAATAAAGAAGTATCAAGCTTAACGCTCAAGATTAAACGGGTATCTGGCCCTAATTTGCGCTCATCGACCAAAGTTAATGCAGGAATTTGCGCCATGGTTTGATAATCGGGTAGCTGCAGCAGATTACGCCCTTGCCCACCAAGGATTTTCATCGCTTGGTACAGCACTAATTCATCGGCCAGCCCCTCTGCTAAAAAAGCGCCCGCTAAGGTTGCACCCGCTTCCACCAGCACGTGATTACAACTTTGGCCTAAATAGCTTAATAGTTCAGGTAAGGATACGCGACCTGCAATCGCAGGTAACACGAGGCAACTCACATGGGAGGGCAATTGTGCTTGAAACTCTGCGGGATAAGCCACGGTCGAGACCAAGAGTATCGACGATACGATAGCCAAACAGGCAGCCGATAACGGCAAACGGGCGCGACTATCGAGTATCACTCTTAATGGCTGCAGTAATTGCGCCTCGGTTACGCTGTCTTTTATGCCGCCAAGCTCTCGATATCGTACATTGAGTGAGGGATCGTCAGCCAGTATGGTTTCAATCCCAGTCACCAACGCGCAGGAACGTAAGCGTAAGCGCTGCACGTCGCGGCGAGATTCAGGCCCGGTAATCCATTTAGACACACCGTTAGACAGCGCGGTTTTACCATCGAGACTCGCAGCTAATTTGACTGTAACTCTGGGTAAACCTGATTCCATGCGCTTCATAAAACCTAAATTCAAGGCATAAGCTTCATCGCGGTGTAATCCCACATCCACTTCAATACCGGCGTCGCGCAGCATTTGAATACCGCGACCACCCACTTGCGGATTAGGATCTTCCACCGCCACCACCACACGCTTAACGCCAATATTGATCAGTGCCAAGGCGCAGGGCGGCGTGCGGCCATAATGGCTGCAAGGCTCTAAGGTGACATAGGCCGTTGCGCCGCGGGCGTGTTCGCCAGCCATACGTAGTGCATGCACTTCGGCGTGGGGCTCACCCGCTTTTTGATGATAACCTTCGCCGACGATCTGATTATCTTTAACGATAACGCAGCCCACACTGGGATTGGGTCTCGTGGTGTAAAAGCCTTTGCGCGCCAATTGAATCGCGCGGCTCATCATTTGGGTATCGAGTACGGACCAACTTATGTTCAAGCTCATGTTCAACCCTGTTGTTAAAGGTTTCGGCTTTCACCAGTCTTGTAAATCTGTTTTTAGAACCTGTCTTGCGGAAGCTATTAATCAAAAGCCTCTTTTAAAGCTAGCGCAACCAGAAGCCTGAACGACAGGCCACAAAAATCGAATAACTACTTTTGCAGTTTGGCGATGGCTTCACCAAATTCAGACACGTCTTCAAAGGCGCGGTACACAGAAGCAAAACGTATGTAGGCGACTTTATCTAGGCTCATCAATTGCTCCATCATCAAGTTACCCACCATTTCTGAGGGCACTTCCCGCTCGCCAGTGGCGCGTAGGGTCGATTTGATTTTGCTAAGCGCTTGCTCTATTTCATCCATAGACACGGGGCGTTTTTCAACGGCGCGCAGCATGCCACCTTGGAGTTTTTCTTCATCGAAGGGTTGGCGTGAACCATCACGTTTAATCACCCTAGGCATGACTAACTCGGCGCCTTCGAAGGTGGTAAATCTTTCATGGCATTCGGTGCATTCTCGGCGACGGCGCACTTGATGGCCTTCCGCCACTAATCGAGAATCGATGACTTTAGTATCTGTCGCGCTGCAAAATGGACAATGCATTGAGCCTCCTGCCAGTGAATGCGAGTAAAGCGTTAATGGCTTTACCTGTTAAATCTCAGCTAAACGCAATGGATTTAAGCCTAAGATTTTACCAATAAAAATGGCCGCTTGATGCGGCCATGGGATTTTATCCTATTTATGGGCTGAGGTTAACTACCGGATGTTAAGTACCTCATGTAAGTACCTAGTCAGCAAGCGATCACTCTCAGCCAATCATCTACTTAAGCACATACGCACTTAAACCTAGATGCGTCAGCAAATTAGCCGTAAACAGGGAAACGTGCACACAGTGCCAGTACTTGGCCCTTCACACGCTCAATCACTGCAGGATTGCTTGCATCATCAAGGATGTCACAAATCCAGCCTGTCAGCTCTTTCGATTCCGCTTCTTTAAAGCCGCGGCGCGTAATGGCTGGCGTACCGATACGCACACCTGAGGTCACAAAGGGTGAACGTGGATCGTTTGGCACTGAGTTTTTGTTCACGGTAATGTTAGCGCTACCTAAGGCGGCATCGGCTTCTTTACCGGTTAAGTCACGACCAATCAGATCAACTAGCATCAAGTGGTTGCTGGTTCCGCCAGAGACGATTTTGTAACCGCGCTCAAGGAACACTTCAACCATAGCTTTAGCGTTATTAACTACTTGCTGTTGGTACACTTTAAATTCTGGCTCTAGGGCTTCTTTGAACGCAACCGCTTTACCAGCGATAACGTGCATTAATGGGCCACCTTGTCCGCCTGGGAATACCGCTGAATTCAACTTCTTGTACAAGTCTTCATCGTCAGCAGCAGACAGGATCACACCACCACGAGGACCCGCTAAAGTTTTGTGGGTCGTTGACGTCACAACGTGTGCGTGTGGAACAGGGTTTGGATAAACGCCAGCAGCAATAAGACCAGCAACGTGCGCCATGTCGACAAATAGGTAAGCACCTATTTTATCTGCGATTTCACGCATTTTTGCCCAGTCAACTATACCAGAATAGGCAGAGAAACCGCCGATCATCATCTTAGGTTTATGTTCTACGGCCAGACGTTCCATTTCGTCGTAGTCAATTTTACCTGACTCGTCGATACCGTAAGGAATGATGTTGTACAGTTTGCCAGAGAAGTTAACGGGCGAACCGTGGGTCAAGTGACCACCGTGGGCTAAGTTCATGCCCAGCACGGTATCGCCAGGTTTTAACAATGCCATGTAAACAGCGCTGTTTGCCTGTGAACCAGAATGAGGTTGTACGTTAGCGTAAGTTGCGCCAAACAGTTCTTTAGCACGTTCAATCGCTAAGGTTTCAACTACGTCCACATACTCACAACCACCGTAGTAACGCTTGCCTGGATAGCCTTCAGCGTACTTATTGGTTAACTGTGAACCTTGCGCTTCCATCACGCGTGGACTGGTGTAGTTTTCAGAAGCAATCAGCTCAATATGCTCTTCTTGACGCAGAGTTTCATTCTGAATTGCCTTAAACAGTTCCGGATCATAATCTGCGATATTCATATCTTTTTTCAGCATTGCTTACTCCAGCTGCCAATTCTTATAGGTAGGGTTGCGCGGTATTCTACTCGGAACGCGACCACAATCCCAGTATTTGAAACATGAAATTCCTGTGGATAGTACTTGAACTTGGCTCATTGTCGAGTTGAGTTCGGCGCGCAATCGAGTAGAATTAGCCGCATCATTAGTCACTTAAGATAGAGAAAAATGGCTCAGTTTGTTTACAGCATGCTGCGGGTGGGTAAAATTGTTCCGCCTAAGAAGCAGATCCTTAAAGATATTTCTTTAAGCTTTTTCCCCGGCGCCAAAATTGGCGTACTCGGCCTCAACGGTTCAGGTAAGTCGACACTACTGCGCATTATGGCGGGTATCGACACCGAAATTGAAGGTGAAGCGCGCCCAATGCCGGGATTGAAAATCGGTTACCTGCCGCAGGAACCTAAACTCGATCTGAATCAAACCGTGCGTGAAGCGATTGAAGAAGCGGTTGCAGAGGCAAAAAATGCCCTGACTCGCCTCGATGCCGTTTACGCTGCCTACGCAGAGCCGGATGCAGATTTCGACGCCCTTGCCAAAGAGCAAGGTGAACTCGAAGCCATTATCCAAGCCCAGGATGCGCATAACTTAGATCATATCCTTGAGCGCGCAGCTAACGCCCTGCGTCTGCCAGATTGGGATGAAAAAATCGAAGTGTTATCCGGTGGTGAACGTCGCCGCGTAGCGATATGCCGATTGCTGCTTGAAAAGCCAGAAATGCTGTTACTGGACGAACCAACCAACCACTTGGATGCTGAATCTGTGGCGTGGCTTGAGCACTTCTTGCAGGAATATGCCGGTACTGTGGTCGCGATTACCCATGACAGATACTTCCTCGACAATGCCGCTGGCTGGATTTTAGAACTCGACCGCGGTGAAGGTATTCCGTGGGAAGGTAACTATTCTTCATGGCTTGAACAGAAAGACGCCCGTCTGAAGCAAGAATCTGCCACCGAAAGTGCTCGCCAAAAGACCATTGCCAAGGAATTGGAATGGGTACGCCAAGGTGCGAAAGGCCGTCAATCTAAGGGCAAGGCCCGTATGGCGCGCTTTGAAGAGCTGAACACTAACGATTACCAAAAACGTAACGAAACTAACGAGCTATTTATTCCGCCCGGACCACGTTTAGGTGACAAGGTTATTGAAGTGAATAACCTGACCAAGTCTTACGGTGACCGCGTACTCATCGACAACCTGTCGTTCTCTGTGCCTAAGGGCGCGATCGTCGGTATTATCGGTGCCAACGGCGCGGGTAAATCAACCCTGTTCCGCATGTTATCCGGCGCTGAAACGCCAGACAGCGGCAGCATTGAGCTGGGTGATACTGTGCAACTGGCATCGGTTGAGCAGTTCCGCGATTCAATGAATGATAAAAACACCATTTGGGAAGAAATCTCCGGTGGTCAAGACATCATGCGTATCAACAACATGGAAATCCCGAGCCGCGCCTATGTAGGCCGCTTCAACTTCCGTGGTGGCGATCAGCAAAAAGTTATCGGCACCTTGTCGGGTGGTGAACGTAACCGAGTACATTTAGCCAAACTGCTGCAAGCGGGCGGTAACGTCTTATTACTCGACGAACCCACCAACGACTTAGACGTTGAAACCCTGCGCGCACTGGAAGAAGCGATTCTGGAATTCCCAGGTTGCGCTATGGTGATTTCGCATGACCGTTGGTTCCTCGACCGTATCGCGACCCACATTCTGGATTACCGTGACGAGGGCCAAGTGAACTTCTACGAAGGTAACTACACAGAATACTCGGCATGGTTGAAGAACACCTATGGCGCCGATGTGGTTGAGCCACACCGCTTGAAATACAAGCGCATGATTAAGTAGATCTAGAATCTAGTCAAGCATGTATCTGAGGAGTTTAACTCGAAAGGGTTAAGCTCCTTTTTTATGGCATCCCCTTACGCTATAAGTGCCGCAAGCTTTGGCACTATTTCAAGCTAACACTATTTTAAACTGGCACTATTTCAAACTGGCAAAATAAGCCACCAGCATGTCCATCATCACCCTAAGTGCAGGCTGCATATGTTTGCGAGATTGATATACGCCATACACACCCAGTGACTGCGGCATGAACTCAGTTAACAAAGGCACTAACTGACCCGAATCTAAATAGGGTCTCGCCGCCCACAGCGGTTGCATTGCAATCCCCTCACCTGCCAGCGTGGCATTAAGTACCACCATAGAATCATTGGCGCTGAAATTGCCATTCACAGGCACATTAAACGCCTGCCCTTGGTTTAACTTAGGATCGGAGTTCAGCGCCTGAGCCTGTTTCGCAGCCAGATCGGCTTGATAAAACCGCCACATCACATCGCCAAAGTAGGAATAGGTTAAGCAATTATGCTGGGTCAAATCTTCGGGATGCAGCACGGCGGCACGCGCGGCAAGATAACTCGGTGCAGCGCACACCACAGATTCACATTCCCCCAAGCGCCTTGCGATAAGGTTGGGATCGAGTTCATTGGTGATGCGAATCGCCAGATCAATCCGCTCGGCGACCAGATCGACAGTTTGGCTACTCACGTGGATATTCACACTCGCCTGCGGATAACTGGCTAAGTATTGGTGCACCACGGGCGCTAAAATCTGATGCGCCAAAAACTGGGAGCAGCTAATGCGCAATAATCCGCGCGGAATCGCCACCGAAGCATGACTCACCGCTGGCACTTCATTAGCCAATTCGAGCAGTCGATGGCAGTAATCCAGTACTTGCTCACCCGCTGGCGTTAAGCTGAGGCTGCGCGTCGAACGATGCAACAATCTAGCACCGGACCATTCTTCCATTTCGCTCAAGTAACGGGTCACCATAGAACGCGACATATCTAAGGCATTAGCGGCGCTGATCATGCTGCCGCGCTCGACAATAGTCACAAACACCTTAGCCGCTTCGAGTCTATCCATGATTTATCTCCACTCATGTTCAATCAATAACGTTCAATCACTCACGTTCAATCACTAGGCCCACTCACATACTCGCGCCCCCACATGAATAATAACTAAGAGTTCATCCGGCTATTCGTCCGATTAATGCAACAAATATGGGCAGATACTCGCATTTATCTATTGATTACTGCAACCTATACTTAACTCACTTTTTGCAGCAGCTGCAAATCAATGAATGCTAAATCGAACCTTTTTACTCTTTCATCCTGTGACTATAAGTGAGCCAAAAATGAACACATCGACCTATGCTATACGCAACACAGTTAACGCCACATTGAAGGCCTCGTCTAAAATCAGTCTAGCCGCTACCTTGCTGCTAGCGGGACTCGGTGTGGTCAATGCGGCACCATTGCAAGTGAGCCATTTTAATCCGGGCGAAAACAGCATCTTTGCCGTGTCATCGAGCTTTATCAGCGGCGAACACGAAATGATGTTAGTCGATGCGCAATTTCAAAATAACGATGCCCAAACCTTGGTTGATACGATTAAGGCCAGCGGTAAAAAGCTGACTCAGGTATATATCAGCCATAGTGACCCTGACTTTTATTTCGGCTTAGCCGTGATTAAAAAGAATTTCCCCGATGCACAAATTGTCGCGACTCAAACCACAGTCGATGCCATTAAAGCCTCAATGGAAGGCAAGCTCGCCTACTGGGGTCCGATTTTAAAGGACAATGCGCCAAGTGAATTAGTGTTACCTAAGGCGATTCACAGCGACACTTTCACCATCGACGGTGAGCAAGTGATTATCGAAGGTTTTAATGATAAACATCCTAAACACACTTTCCTGTGGGTACCATCGGCAAAAACCATTACAGGTGGCGTAGAAGTATTTGATAACACGCATGTTTGGATGGCTGACACTCAAACTACCGCAGAGCGTCAGGAATGGTTAACTCATTTAGATGCGATGGAAAAACTGCTGCCGACCACAGTGATCCCGGGGCACTATTTAGGCGAAGCGCGATTTGATACCCGTGCCATCGGTTTTACCCGTGACTATGTAAAAGCCTTTGAAGTCGCAGCAAAAGCCTCGAAAGATTCAGCCGAATTAATCCAAAAGATGCTGGCGCTATACCCACAAATGCCAGCCGATGCAGGGCTTGAAATCAGCGCCAAAGTTTACATGGGCGAAATGACCTGGCCTATGTAAGCCCGGCACTCACATCTCGGCACTTAATATACAGGTGATTTGGTGCAGGCATTTAAGTGAAAATAGTTAAAGACAGGCACGTGAGCGATTGCGTGCCATTTTTTAGCTAAATGAATGCACCTAAATAACGGTACCAAACTAACGATTTTAATCGATGATATCAAAGGGCTTAAGTCGTTAATGTAGCGACGAACTTAAGCCAAAAGGTTTAACACTATGACTACCCCAACAACTCATTCTGCTAGCACGGCCAGCAGCACACCAACGGCCAAAGTGCGTACTCTGCACGCGATTATCGACCCTTTATGTGGTTGGTGTTATGCCGCAGCGCCGTTACTCGATGCTGCAGCCAAAGCTGGCTTTACCATTAAGCTTCACGGCGGCGGTATGCTCACAGGCCCAAGACGCAAACAAATCGATGCCAACTGGCGCGACTATGTTATGCCCCACGATCTGCGCATTAGCGAACTAACCGGCCAGCCTTTTGGTGAAAAATACTTTGATGGTCTGCTGCGCGATACCACAGTCGTACTCGACTCGGCGCCCCCCATTAAAGCCATGCTCGCAGTCAATGCTATGGGCGGCGACAGTTTGGCCTATCTACACTCAGTACAACTGGCCCATTACCGCGATGGTCACAGCGCCAGTGATGAAGGTAATCTCGCCAGCTTAGCCGCTGAACTTGGGCTCGACCCTATAACCTTTGCACAGCATTATGCCCAAGGAGATGACAAGCTGTATGAGCATATCGTTGAATCCAGAGCATTATTGAATTTGATAGGCGCCCAAGGTTTCCCTTCGATGGCTATAGAGGATGATGATGGCAACATCACCGCCATTAATATCAACCGCTTCTACGGCCAGCCCGCCCAGTGGCTAAGCCATCTTGAAGCACAGTTTGAGTCATAATCATGCCAATGCTTAATGGTATTTCAACAGGCTCATTAGTGAGTGAGCCTGCTCAGTTAAGTCTTATAGAAACAGCAAGGCAGACTGATGCGAATCTTGCACTGGTTAAAAGCAGCTATGAGGGAAGTAGCTCAGCCGAGAACGCCAAAAATCTTCAGCATGCCTTAGCGAGTGACGCACGCTGGACAGAGGCGGCAGGTTTTCCCTATGCGGGCACTTACGTAGGCTTTAGCGCGATAGCCACCAAGGTGTTCGCTCGCCTCGAAACTGAATGGGATAACTACCGCGTCGATATCGAAGACTATGTCGCCCAAGGCGATAAGGTTTTTGCCTTCGGCACTTATTCAGGTACCTATGTCAAAACGGGCAAGTATTTTAGCGCCCGAGTCGCCCATTTATGGAAGATACACAGCGGCAAAATCGTCAGTTTCGAACAGTTTGTCGATAGTCATACCGTCGTCAATGCCATGTAAGTGTCAATGCATGCAACGTTTAATGCCATGCAACGACAGTCATCAGCTATAGACATACAAGTGTGAAATAACTGAATAATGAGGCGGGCAAGTTTCATTTAGCCCGCCTCGTGACTTGTCGACCCTAAGCCTTATCCGTATGATTTAGTGTTTTCAATATGTTGAGCACTTGAAACTAAGTACTTGAGATTAAGCGCTTGAGTCTGAGCGTTTAAAATTGAACACTTGAGATTAACTTCGTAAAGTTACACATTCGAATACTCATCAACTCAAGTGTCTAAAATGACAGAATGAATAACTAAAACAAGAACAAGGATGCGGTCTAATGCGAATCAATTCGATGCCAGTCGGGGCTCACCCAATCACACTCTCTATCACCCGACTGAGCCGAGCCAGCCAATGGATACTCAAGCGACATAGAAAATTCGCGTCCCTGTTATGGCTTGTTACCGCGCTTCCCTTTGTCTCACTCTCCTTTAACTCATTCGCGGCCAATACCAGTGAGGCCGAGCCAGAACTAAAGATTCAAGAAAGCAGCGTCACCGATGGCCCTTATGTGTTTTTGGACAATGCTCAAAAAGACACTGCCTATTGGATTTGCCAGAGTGAGCTTAAACAAACGCCGATTGCGAAGGCGCAGTTAACTCGCCCTGCCAGTTGCGGTGAATTACCAGAGCCCCATCTTCACACACTAGCTGCCACCGTTGAGCCCGATACCTTTACTCATGTCAGCAAAATTGTCGCCCTTAGCGATGTACACGGCCAGTTTGATGTAATGATTAACTTGCTAAAAGCCCATAAGATTATCGACAAAGATAACCACTGGGCCTTTGGTGACGGTCATATGGTAATGACGGGTGACATGTTTGACCGTGGCCATCAAGTCAATGAAGTATTGTGGTTTTTATATGCCTTAGATCAAGAAGCCCAAGCTGCGGGCGGGCGCTTACATCTACTCATGGGCAACCACGAGCAAATGGTGTTTCGCGGCGACTTACGCTACGTCAACGAACGCTACCAAGTCTCGGCAGATTTACTCAAACGCCACTACGATGCGCTCTACAACAAAGACACAGAAATCGGCCAATGGCTTCGCAGCAAACACACCTTAGTCAAAATCAATAATATCTTGTTTATGCACGGCGGCATCAGCCCTGAATGGGTCGAGCGTAAATTACATATCAGCGAGGCTAACCAACTATTTCGTCAGCATTTAGATGATAAAAAAGCCGAGTTGAAGAAAGATGATTTACTCAACTTTCTGTTTTTTACCAATGGCCCGACTTGGTATCGCGGTTACTTTAAAGATGAACTGAAAGAGTCGGATATCGATAGCATACTGAACTATTTCAAGGTCGAGCATATTGTCGTTGGACACACATCGCAGGAGCAAGTGCTTGGTCTCTATCACAATAAAATCATTGCGATAGACAGCAGCATTAAGAATGGTCAATCCGGTGAACTGTTACTTATTGACGCCGGCAAACTCAGCCGCGGTCTGTATCAGGGTGAGCAGGTTTCGCTATAAAATACCTCACTAATATCTTCGCCATAATATGTGAATGCCCAAGCGCCCTAATGCATGAATAAGTTAGGGCGCGAATGTATAAATAAGCAAAGGTAAAACGGGCACCCACCATGGTTCTAAATCTGTAGCGTTCTCAATCTGCATGGCTCTTAATCGGCATAGTTCTAAATCTATATTGCTCTCAACATGCACTCATCTTAGTACTCATAAGTTCGCCAGTTTTTATTAACTCTGACTATACTCAAGCCAAGTGCGACTCACCTAAGTGCTGGAGTAGATATGGGGAAAAAATTACTCACATTATCTGGCTTTTGCTTGTTTATGCTCGGCTTTATCCACCCCGCATTTGCGGGTCGAGAACTCCATTTAGTCGCCACTAACTACCCTCCTTTTTATGCCGATGCTTTACCCGAACAGGGCGGCGTCGCACAAGTGGTCAAAGAAGCCTTTAAACGCCAAGGTTACAATGCCAGCCTTAAGTTTTATCCCTTCGCTCGCGCAGCCTTACTCGTTAAAACGGGCCAAGCCGATGGCATTATTGGACTCTGGTATCGCAAAGAGCGTGAGCAATGGGCTCAATATTCTGCGCCAATCCAACCCGTACAAATCGTGTTTTATAAACGTAAAGATGCGCCGCTGAGCTTTAGTCAGCTCTCTGAGCTCAAGCCCTACACGATTGGCATAGGTCGCGGTTACGCTAATCCACCCGAAATCTTCGCCGCAGGGCTCACCACCGAAGAAGGTAATTCGGATGAAATGAACCTCAAGAAGCTATTTTTAAAGCGTATCGACTTAGTCTTGATTGGCCATAATTTAGCCAGATACTTAATTAAAAAAGGCCCCGCTGAATATAACGATGCCTTTGAACAAGTCGGTCAACCCATAGCGACAGAGGTATTTCACTTAGGGGTGTCTCTGGCCGTGACGGATCATCAGCAGTTAGTGACGGATTTTAATCAAGGCTTAGAAAGTATGCGCAGCGATGGTCGATTAGCTTCCATTTTAAGCCAATATCCTCAAGTTGAAACGACTCAAGCCCCAGTGGAAAAAACGCGTACTGAGGTCCATCCCTAGCGCACTAGAGTCTTCTCGCACTGGCCCTTTGCACAAAAAAACCGCAAAAGCCGCGTTGAATTGTGTTCAAGGCTCAAAAAACACAATTTCTTTCATTTTCGTTTGCTTACCTTTACAAACTTTTACCCAACTCAGATAGGTTATTCACTAGAATAGCCCCATTAGAGCTATCACCTTTTTCAACTGCCTTTGCGCGAGATAATAATTACAATGAAAAAAACCATTATTGCCATTGCCCTGCTTGCGGTTATCGCCACAGCGGTGAGTTTTAGTGATGTCCTTCAAGCAGCCAAACCCGAAAGCGCTCCCCACCTTATGCGTACCGTTCCAGTGGTCACGGGTGAAGTCGTTGAATATCCGTTAGCACAATCTATCTCGCTTATCGGCAAACTCGCTGCCGAGCGCGCGGTGATCATCGCGCCGCAAGTCACAGGTAAGATTAAGCAAGTCGCCGTGACCTCAAACCAAGCGGTGAAAAAAGGCCAGTTACTCATCGAACTCGATGATATGAAAACCCAAGCCGCTGTCGCCGAGGCTAATGCATTTCTCAACGATGAAAAGCGTAAACTCAAAGAATTTGAAAAACTGATCAGCCGTAACGCCATCACCCAAACCGAGATTGACGCACAAAAAGCCAGTGTGGATATCGCCCAAGCACGCTTAGCTTCAGCCCAAGCCGATTTACATTACCACTCGCTGATTGCGCCGTTTGCGGGCAATACGGGACTGATTAATTTCAGCGAAGGCAAGATGGTCAGCATAGGCACTGAATTAATGTCGCTTGATGATTTATCTAGCATGCGCCTCGACTTACAAGTGCCAGAACATTTCCTGTCGCAATTGAGCATAGGTATGCAAGTGGCGGCCACCAGCCGTGCTTGGCCGGATGAAACCTTTACTGGCAAAGTTGTCGCTATCGATCCCCGCGTCAATGAAGAAACCTTAAACCTTAAAGTGCGGGTGCAATTCGACAACCCAAAAAATCGCTTAAAACCGGGCATGATGATGTCGTCCACTATCACGTTCCCTGCGATTTCTGCACCTATGGTGCCAGTACAAGCCCTGGAATATTCTGGCACTAAACGTTACGTATACGTAGTTAATGCCGATCACATTGCCAACCGCACCGAAGTGCAGTTAGGGGCGCGTATCGATAATCAAGTCTTGATTGAAAACGGTTTAAAAATAGGTGACAAAGTCGTGGTGCAGGGCTTAGTGAATATGCGCGATGGTCTGCAAATCAATGAAGTGACGCTTGATGCCAAGGCATCTACCCGTGCGGCTGAGCTTTCAAGCCCAAAAGCTACGGAGACTAAATAATGTGGTTATCCGATGTTTCGGTTAAACGCCCTGTCGTTGCCATCGTTTTAAGCTTACTGCTGTGCGTATTCGGCATAGTCTCCTTCTCTAAATTGTCGATACGGGAAATGCCCGACGTCGAAAGCCCTGTGGTCACAATTAGCACCAGTTACTCGGGTGCGTCGGCGGCCATTATGGAAAGCCAGATCACTAAAACCCTAGAAGATGAACTGACGGGGATCAGTGGTATCGACGAAATCACGTCGACCACACGTAATGGTAGCTCGCGTATCACAGTGAAATTCCTCCTCGGGTGGAACTTAACCGAAGGCGTAAGTGATGTGCGTGACGCTGTGGCCCGCGCCCAGCGCAGGCTGCCTGAAGATGCGAAAGATCCTGTCGTCTCAAAAGACAACGGTTCGGGCGAGCCCTCAGTCTATGTGAATTTAAGTTCGAGTGTGATGGACCGCACTCAGTTAACGGATTACGCCCAGCGCGTGTTAGAGGACAGATTTAGCCTTATCAGCGGCGTGAGCTCCATCAGTATTTCTGGCGGTTTATACAAGGTCATGTACGTCAAGCTCAGACCCGAGCAAATGGCGGGCCGCAATGTCACAGTCACAGACATAACGAACGCGCTGCGCAAAGAAAACATCGAAACACCCGGCGGCCAAGTGCGAAACGACACCACTGTGATGTCGGTGCGTACCAAACGCTTGTACTACACGCCAAAGGATTTTGACTACCTTGTGGTGCGTACCGCCAGCGATGGCACGCCTATCTACTTAAAAGATGTGGCCGATGTGGCTGTTGGCGCACAAAACGAAAACTCTACCTTCAAAAGCGACGGTATCGTTAACATCAGCTTAGGCATTATTGCCCAGTCCGATGCCAACCCATTGCTCGTTGCCAAAGAAGTGCACCAAGAAGTCGATCGCGTACAAGACTTCCTGCCCGAAGGCACTAGCCTAGTGGTCGACTTCGACTCTACCGTATTTATTGACCGCTCGATTAACGAGGTGTATAGCACCCTTTATGTCACCGGCGCCTTAGTGGTACTCGTGCTGTATATCTTTATCGGACAAGCGCGGGCGACACTCATCCCTGCGGTAACGGTTCCGGTATCGTTAATCTCGGCATTTATCGCCGCTAACATGCTAGGTTATTCGATTAACCTACTGACATTGATGGCATTAATCCTCTCCATCGGTCTAGTGGTCGATGATGCGATTGTGGTGGTCGAGAACATATTCCACCATATCGAAAAAGGTGAAGAGCCCTTATTAGCAGCCTATAAAGGTACCCGCGAAGTAGGCTTTGCCGTTGTCGCCACCACAGCGGTATTAGTCATGGTGTTTCTACCTATATCCTTTATGGACGGCATGGTCGGACTGTTATTTACCGAGTTCTCTGTGATGCTAGCGGTATCGGTACTGTTCTCGTCCTTAGTGGCACTGACACTTACTCCTGTACTGAGCAGCAAACTGCTGAAAGCTAACGTCAAACCGAATCGCTTTAATCGTTGGGTCGATCGCGGTTTTGCCCGCATGGAAAGTGTCTATCGTGTTGCTGTGACTCGGGCAATTAAACTCCGTCTACTCGCGCCCTTAGTTATCATCGCCTGTATCGGCGGCAGCGCTTGGTTAATGCAACAAGTACCTTCACAGCTCGCGCCGCAGGAAGACCGCGGTGTATTGTTCGCCTTTATTAAAGGCGCAGAAGGCACCAGTTATAACCGTATGACAGCCAATATGGATATAGTTGAAGACAGACTCATGCCCTTGCTGGGTCAAGGTGTGCTGCGATCCTTTAGCGTGCAAGCCCCCGCGTTTGGTGGCCGTGCTGGCGATCAAACAGGCTTTGTTATTATGCAGCTTGAAGATTGGGGTACACGCACCGCATCAGCGCAGCAAGCACTTGGGATTATAAGCAAAGCATTGAAGGACATTCCCGATGTGATGGTTCGCCCTATGATGCCAGGCTTTAGGGGGCAATCGAGTGAACCCGTGCAGTTTGTACTTGGTGGTTCGGACTATGCCGAACTGTTTAAGTGGGCGCAGGTGCTCAAAGAAGAAGCCAATGCCAGCCCTATGATGGAAGGCGCCGACTTAGACTACGCCGAAACCACGCCAGAGCTTATTGTCACTGTTGATAAAGAACGCGCGGCTGAATTGGGTATCAGTGTCGATGAAGTGTCGCAAACCTTAGAAGTCATGCTCGGCGGTCGCACCGAAACCACCTATGTGGATCGCGGCGAAGAGTACGATGTGTACTTGCGCGGTGATGAAAATAGTTTTAACAACGTTGGCGATCTTAGCCAAATCTACATGCGTTCCGGTAAAGGCGAATTAGTGACGCTTGATACAGTGACCCATATCGAAGAGATTGCTTCGGCCCAAAGATTAAGTCACACCAATAAGCAAAAATCGATCACCCTAAAGGCTAACGTCAGTGAAGGTTACACCTTAGGTGAAGGCTTAAAGTTTCTTGATGCTAAAGCCATTGAATTATTGCCTAAAGATATTTCCATTGGCTACACCGGCGAATCCAAAGACTTTAAGGAAAACCAAAGCAGTATCTTCATCGTATTTGGTTTGGCCTTACTGGTCGCTTACTTAGTCTTAGCCGCGCAGTTTGAAAGTTTTATCAACCCATTAGTGGTGATGTTTACTGTGCCTATGGGCGTGTTTGGTGGTTTCTTAGGCCTACTGCTAACCAGTCAAGGGATCAACATCTACAGCCAGATCGGCATGATCATGTTGATTGGTATGGTGACCAAAAACGGTATCCTTATCGTGGAGTTTGCTAACCAATTGCGTGACCGCGGCTTTGAACTCGATAAAGCCATTATCGACGCTTCATCCCGTCGTTTGCGGCCAATCCTAATGACAGCCTTCACCACATTAGTGGGCGCTGTGCCGCTAATTTTCTCGACGGGCGCAGGTTCAGAAAGTCGTATCGCTGTGGGTACTGTAGTGTTCTTCGGTATGGCATTCGCCACCTTTGTGACACTACTCGTCATCCCTGCCATGTATCGATTAATCTCGGCAGCGACCCATTCACCGGGATATGTTGAAGCTAAGCTCGAAGCGGCAATTAAAGCACAAGAGTTAGCGGCTCAAGAGACGGCAAAGCAGCAGGAGCTTGCATCTAAAGCCTAACGCTACTCATAGCTGTTGATAATCACATAACAAAAAGCCAAGGCACTGAGTGCCTTGGCTTTTTCTCATTTACGTCTTAAGCATTTTTTACTTTATTGGCTAAGCCAAAATGTAAACCTAAGCCAACACAAAGCAGTGCACTTAACGTAATCACCATACCTAAATGGTGAACGATTCCCGTGCCGCCTAAACCCAGTCCCAACAGAATGTAATAAAACAGTCCGAAGAGTGCACCAGCAGAGCCCGCATAGGTACGGTAGCTTGCCAAAGCAGAGCTGAGTATGTTCGGAATCGCGATACCGTAAGCAATCACAATCAATAGCATAGGCGCTAAAAAGTAAACATTATTCAGCCCTATAAAGGTCGATTGGATCAGCCAAATCCCCAATCCACCGACAAGTGCAATAGCACTGGCTAAGCGAACCAGTCGTGCACCAGTGTGGCCTCGACCCAGCATTATTTTATTAACATAACTGCCAAGGAATGTACCAAAGCCTAACAGTAAGCCACTGGTACCAAAGGCGAGCGTCGATAACCCTTGCGCCTCAAACATAAATGGCGCCAGTGAAAAGTAGCTAAACCACATCAGATTAAACGCCGCTACCAACAAGGTGTTCTTAATAATCCCGCTGTCGGTAAGCATCTTAATCGCTAACTCGCCTATCGCGATTTTCTGGGTGTGTGCGGGTTTGGTTTCGGGTAGATATTTTACCGACAAAAATAATAATACGATTGCAGAGACCATGAGTGCGACAAACACACCTTGATATCCCCAATACGCACTGAGAACACTGCCCAATAGCAATCCGATAACAGGGCTTATTCCAAGTGACATCCCCATCACAGAAAGTACTTTCGCTAATTCCTCTCCGCTATAACTGTCACGCATCATAGTTTGGGTAATCACAGACCCCACTGCCGCGCCAAAGGCCGACAATACGCGGGCCATCAACAACAGGCTAAAGTCGCTAACCATCAAGGCTAACGCTGAGCCAATGGCATAACAGACTAATCCAGCGAGCATCGCTTTACGGCGACCAATAATGTCGGCTAAGCGGCCCCAGCAAAATACGCCGATGGCAAAGGCCATAAAGTACACAGATAAGGTTTGCGATGCGCCAGCAACCGACACCGCAAAGTTTTCTGCAATATTAGGCAAAGCAGGGCTATAAATGGTTTCCATAATTTGCGGAAACATCATTAGCAGCACAACGAGCCCTAATGGTGGTTTTATATTCATGATTTTTAGTCCATTTCAGTCATCCAAATGAGTTGGTTTACCGAAATGTCGCTCCATACTTGTCAAAGATGGCGCAGTATAGATAAAATCCAAATGTGTCCATTAGCAACACTTAGACAAAAAACATCAAAAATAGGACAAAATGGCCTTTATTCTACCTGAACAGCAATTTAATCCAGACCAGCTGAATAATCTGGTCATTGGCATTGCCGCAGATATGGGCGAACACGACTCGGGAGTGCATTACCACAGAAAAGCACAACTGCTGTATGCCCCCACAGGCGTGATGAGATTCACCCTAGCCGAGACTCAAATGGTGTTACCGCCAACGCGCGCGGCTTGGTTGCCAGCTGGCGTTAAGCACAGCGTCACCATGCGTAATGTGGTTGCCTATCGCTCACTCTACTTTGAACCAGAAACCGTCACTTCATTGCCCGATAAAGTCACTATTTTCCATGTAAACCCGCTACTCAAAGCGTTAATCGACACTATGTCGTTTTGGCCTTGGGACAAACCAAGAAGCACTCAGCACAATGCCTTTTTGCTGCTCTGCGAAGAATTGGGCAATGCCGCGGAAGAAAATCTGGCTTTACCCCTCCCACAGGATAAACGTTTAAAAACCTGGCTTGCGCAACTGCAGCTACACCAAAAACCGCCAGCCAATCTTAAGGATATGGCAGTAGAAATCGGAGCCAGTGAACGCACAATTAGCCGTATTTTTAGCGCACAGACGGGAATGGCTTATCAAGCATGGCGCCAGCAATGGCGTTTACTCTCGGCCATTGAACAATTGGCGGCGGGGAAATCGGTGGCGCAGGTGGGCTTTAATCTACAATTTTCCAGTGACAGTGCCTTTATCAGCTTTTTTAAGCAATATACCGGCACCACACCGGCACAATATTTCAAATAAGTACTGGCTCAACTGACTTATAATCGTCGAATCGAGCCTTTCCTCATGTGCATCATGACGCTAGCTGCGACGTTAGGCTTTCAGCGCTGGCGTGGTAGAAGACTTAAACCAAGCAAGCGGTCGTTGGCGGCGCGTTAACATGTTACCGAGCGCGACCAGCAAGAGTCCCACACTTGAATACCAAGTCCAGTGATAATCCTCAAACACACTCGATACACTAAGCGCCACCACAGGGGTTATCACCAACAGATACGCCGCTGCGTTAGCGCCAATTCGCTCAACCAAGATCAAATAAGCGGTAAAGCCAATCACAGAGGCGACAACGGCTAAGTAGAACAGGCTGCCAAGATAACTCGTTGTTAGCGGTAAACTAAAGCTTAAACCTTTAAACCAGATGATCAGCAGTAACGCCGCACTGCCGTAGCACATGGCATATGCTGTCGAGGTAAAAGGCGACACATTATCGCGCGAGTTACGCATGCTGAGCATATTGCCAATCGAGAAAAACCACGTACCTAGCAGCGAAAACAGTAAGCCCCACACTAAGGTTTGTGACCACTGAGTCGCGAGCAAATCGGCGCCAAAGAGTAAGATAACGCCCCCCAGACCGACACTGACTCCTAACCAAAAGTTGCGGGTAGTGGGCGTGCCGTAAAAAATGCGGCCATGTATCGCATTAAAAATGGGCGCAGTGGCCATAATCACCGCCGTTAAACCGCTGGCGATATAATGGGTTGCAGTATAAAACGCGATAAAATTCAAACAAAATAGACACACACCTTGCAGTGCAAACCAAGGATGCTGCCTAAGCTTTACCGTTTGCAGCTTGTTAAAGGCAAAGCCGATGGCGAACATCAACAGGCTCGCTATCGCGAAGCGATAAAAAATCGAGACTTCCGTCGCCACCTCACCGTGCTGCCACTTAATGGCAATCCACGAAAAACCCCACACAAAAATCATCAGCAAATACATCACAGCAGCCATAATGAGCCCCCCCTCACCTTCATAAAATACTTAATTAGGCGAACTATACAGCGATGGCTTTCGTCCTTATGTCACCATCTTGTGGGTCATAACACGATATTGCGGTTTTAATCGCGAGCGAACGTTGAGCCGCGTTAATAAGTGCGATAATTTGGACAGACAAAACACTTAGCCAGTGAGATAACAAGGACCCCATGGAGCCCAAATACACCAGTTTTGATAAATCTGCTAAAACCTGTCTTCGCCAACAAGTGATTACGGAGGATTTATCTTGGGCCCATTATCAAAATGCGGGCGAGCGTTTGTATTACCAAAACGACACACAACACACGCTGAGCATGTATCTGGATGGCGGCTACGAAACCCACAGAACCGATATCAAAGCCGACTATGGCGCGCCCAGCAAGTTTTGCCTTATGCCCCAAGGCTGCCAAAGCCATTGGCAACTGGGGCAACCGCAGCAATTTATGCATTTGTATTTTAGCGATGAACATCTGAAGAAATTGGCGGTGCGAGTCTTTGATAAAGATCCACGCCAAGTACGTTTACCTGAACTGACCTTTGTCGATAATCCGAGGTTAGAGGCGCTATTTAGGCATCAAGTTGCCGGGCTCAATTGGCAGACCAGTGATAACCATCTAATGATGGAACAGGTAACAGACACTGTGCTGGTGACGTTACTACAAAGTTCCGGCTTTAATTTGTCGGTGGGGCCAATCAAGGGCGGGCTAGCACCTAAAGTGGCTAAAGCGATCAAAGAGTTTATTTATTGCCATTCACATCGGCAGATTTACTTGTCTGAACTGGCCGAGATTGCCCAGCTTAGCGAGTACCATTTTTGCCGCATGTTTAAATGCCAATTTGCGATGACGCCGCAGGAGTATTTGCTGCAAGTGCGCATCGAAAAGGTCAAACAAAGCTTGAGTCATTCAACGCAATCCTTGACCGATATCGCCCTCAATAATGGCTTCGCTAATCAAAGCCACATGGGCCGCTACTTTAAAAAGCTCAGCGGCATGTCACCGGGCGAATATCAAAAACATCATCAAGGCCGCTAGCAAACAAAAACGATTCCCCTGCTCGATTCAATCCTGCGTTAATCTTTGCCCACAGCCTGCGTTTAGGCACGCTGGTTAAACTAGGCATTAAAGGGATTATTTTTCAGTCGTATATGAAGTAGCAATGCTGATAAATCAAACGGTTCATTGGCATTATGAGCGTAAAATGTAAGTACATAGAACATGCTCGCGCTGGAAATGACTCAGTAAAGTTCACACTTTCGCGCCTTTCAAAAAAGGCCACACCAGTCTGTGTTATAGTCATGCCTTAGCTGCTACTGACGTGAGTACTCTGTGAAGAAAATCGCTTTATTTGTGGATGTACAAAACATCTATTACACCTGCCGTGAAGCCTATGGCCGCCAATTTAATTACCGTAAATTATGGCAACACTTAGGTTACGAAGGCGACATAGCGTTGGCCGTGGCTTATGCCATCCACAAGGGGGACGATGGGCAGTTAAAATTCCAGGACGCGTTAAAGTACATAGGCTTTGAGGTGAAGTTAAAACCTTTCATTCAGCGCAGCGATGGCTCGGCCAAAGGCGACTGGGATGTGGGGATCACTATCGATATTATGGAAGCGGCGAGTGAAGTGGATACTGTTATCTTATTGTCTGGTGATGGCGATTTCGATTTATTGCTGCAAAAAATCCATCAAAAATATGGCGTTGAAACCCAAGTCTATGGCGTTCCTACCCTGACGGCTAAATCCTTAAGGGATGCAGCGTCTCAATTTCACCCCATCGATGCAGCGCTCTTGCTCTAGCACCCATAAAAAATGCTGCTATCGATCACGACAGCAGCATCTTAAATTCACTATTTTAGCCATCAAAGTTACAACACCTCTAATGATAGGTAATGTCCGAATACATAGGTGCGAGACGTTTTAGGAGGGCATTGCGGGTCGATAATGGTATGTGTTGCTCCTTCATCGATTCAATTAAATGGCCCACTAAGGCATCAAAATCCGCCTGAGTAATATTCAACCCTTGATGACTCAGTGCCATATTTTCACCGTGATACACACAACCGCCATCAGCAACCAGACAAAAATGCTCAATGGCGCGCTCACGAAATAACGCAATATCCGTCTCTTGGAAGTGATGCACTATGCGTGGATCGGTTGCTATGCGGGCAAGTAAACCATCGACAATCGCCGATAAACCGGCTTCACCACCTAGCGCTTGGTATAAGGTTTGCGGGCTTGAGGTGTCATTATTTGAGTTAACCTGTGGCGCCGATGTTTCAGCCGTTTGCACTGCGCAACCAGTGAAAAAAAGCAAAGCGGCGACAGGTAATAGCTTCAGCAATAAACGACTCATAGTGTTCCCTCTACCGACACATACCAACCTTGCTGATCGGCAAAACCCGCAATACTGCCTAAATTCGCATAAGCCGTGACCACGGAAAGATGCTTATTGATAAACCACGCTAAAAACACATCCTGCCAATCATCTTCACGGGCAAAAGCTAACTCATTGGGTTTCTGGCGATATTCGATACCCAGCGCCACATTATCCGTCAGCAATACCGCCGCAGACGCTTCGAGCACAAACTGGTAATCATTACTGGCTTGGGTACCAAAACCCAATAAACCCGTTTGATTCGCCTTGGTCGCGCGCACGGTACCATTAAGTAATAAATTGCGCCCCGCCACCGCATCGAAAAATACTTTGCTGGCCGCAATATACACATCTAACCCCCAATCATCCCGCGCCCCAACCGCCAGAGGAATCGCAAAGTCATCGACTCTTTTATACTGGGCACCTAAGGTGATTTGCGGCATAGCCGTATAAAGTAACTCGCCGGCAAGCTTGTATTTTACCCCAAAGATATCTTGGCCTAACTCGCCGCCCATAGTATCTAAATCAAAGGTTTGCCGCGCTAAACTCAGTTCGAATCGATTATCAAAACTCAAGGAAGCGCCAATCACTTTCAGCGAAAAGTCATCGACATAAACGCCTGTCGCCATCGCCGTAGCGGACCATTCATCGCTACTGCCATAACCGTTGATCACCGCCCACGGCACTATGCCACCGCCAGCACTGCCCTCAATCGTCGTCCCGCCGCCAGTCGCAACCACGCGGCTACCTTCGGCAAATGCAGGGACTGTGCCCAATAGTAAACACAGGCAAGGCAAAGCCTTCAAATAATTCCAAGCTAATGAATTCAACTTCAATGCATTCATGGCAATGTTCACTCGCTACTCCGCTTTATTCTTTCGAAGACGTCTAATTTTAACGCCTTTTGTGCGCTTTCTTGGGTAAATTAACTTATGTGTCTGAGGGATTTGCATGGTTAAACGCTTCAAACCACAGATCAAATTCAGCCGCTTTTAAGGGTTTTGAAAACACATAGCCTTGGATGATGTCGCAATTGAGGTTACGCAGGATGTCAACACCTTCTGGTTCCTCAACCCCTTCGGCCACGACGGTAAACCCTAGACCGTGGATCAACTGAATGCTCGTGTTCACTATCATCACATCTTGGCTATTCGTGAGCATGTCTTTGATAAAGCTACGATCAATCTTCACTTCATTGACGGGCAAAATTTTCAAATAAGCTAAGGATGAATGCCCCGTGCCAAAGTCATCGATGGCGACGGATACACCCATGTCACGGAATCGCTGCAATACGCTCACCACAGTCTGTGCATCTTTCATCACAGCGCCTTCGGTAACTTCGATGCAGAGTGCGCCGCTTGGCAGATTATTATCTTTTAATAAACTAGCAATTTGATTCGGCAAACGGGTATCGGCTAAATCATGGGCCGACAGGTTAATGGCCAGTTTTAGCTGCATACCTCGCTGCTGCCATGCGACTAATTGTTTGATCGCCTGCTGCAACACCCATTGGCTGACGATATCAATGTTGCCAGAGTTTTCAGCGAGTTGAATAAACTCATCGGGCGGAATAAACCCTAAGGTTGGATGCTGCCAGCGGATCAGTGCCTCGGCGCCAGTACACTGATTTAAGTGTAAATCCACCTTAGGTTGAAACACGAGATAGAGTTGGTTTTGCGCCAAACCTATGGGCAAATCGCGGATAATAGTCAGCTCACGCTGGTATTTCTCATCGGCGCCCTGACGATAACTGACAATGCGTTGCTCCTCGAGACAGGCTTGATTGAGGGCAATTTCGGCGCGGCGTACTAACACATCGATATCGGCACCATTACCATCGATTTCAAGTAATCCCGCCCGCACGGTAAGAGAGATATTTGAGCCTTGGATTGGAAATGGCGACTCCAACATATCCAATGATTTCAGCAAGTGCTCGGGACGAATGCCTTGGCTATACAGGAGTAAAAATGAGTCGCCGTCTAATCGCGCGAGTAAATCTGGAGTCGGGGCTAATTGCTCTAAGCGACGGGCAAAAAGCAGCAACAAAGTATCGGCGTTAGCAAAACCGATAATGTCGTTGATATGGCGAAAATGTTTAATATCCAGCAATACCATAGCGCCGGATAGCTCATGTTTAAGATCCGCTAAATGCTGTTTTGCCGCAAAACGATTGAGCAACCCCGTCAAACTGTCGTGGCGGGATTGATAGACTAAATCCTTTTCCCGCGCTTCAATATCGTCACGCATCAAGGACAAACTTTTGGCCAACACCCGCAGTTCTGCTGGCGCACCTTGAATACTGCCAGGCTGCTTACCTTGACCAATTTTACGGGCATAAGTTACCAGTTGATGCACGGGCTCAGTCAAACTGCCCGACAACCAAATCGCAATCACAATCGCCAGCGCTAAGGTCAAGGCAAAAATCAGCAACATATTATTGCGTAGATGCTGATAACTTTGCTGCCACTTAAGGTTTGACTGATGCAATAGGGCTAATTGGCTGCCGTTATGATCATAAAGTTTGATCGCCATGGACAGATAATCCACGGGAATGTTCTCACTGGGCATTTTCAGTAGACTGGGGAATAGGCTCGCCTGCTCTACCACACTGCGTTTTTCATCGTCGGATAAGGTTGACGCGATTTCGGTGCGACCCGTGGCTTGATTGACAAAGCTGACATCGATACCGGTAATGGCTTTAGCTTGTTGGGCGACTTTCTCATCCAATAGGAATCCCATTCCGACCCAAGCAATCAAGGTCGGCGCCTTCACGGGCTGCAACACAAACTGATAGCTGGCATGATCAAAATTGAGGATAGCTAAAGCATTGTTATTGCTGGTGGTCATATCGAATAAGGATTGAATGTCATCCTGAGTGAGTCCGGGTAGACTCGAGGTCAAGAGCTCCCCTTTAGGTGATAACAACACAGCAGCGTCGGCGCCGATACGAGAACCGTGATTGGATAACACTGACTCAATGGTTTCTTGCTCGCCGGTGGCAATCGCGCGCTTAAAACCAAAATCGGCACTGAGCACGGACAAACTTTGGCTGAGCTGAATACCGCGATTCGAAAGGACTTCGAGAAACACATTTGCACCAATATCTAAACTTTTTTGTTGCTGTAAAAAGTTGTCCCTTTCGGTCGCCGTCAATACAGAAAATGCCGTGGCAAACTGCACTAGAGTCAGCACAATAAAGAAAACTAAAATCAGCCGTGCGCGAAAACTATTTAGCATGTAATGGCTTGCCTTGAGCATCGTAGTGGCCAAATCCCGCTGGCGGGGCTGACGGTTTAGCTTGGCGTTCAATGTCTAAGGACAAACTGAGTTGATTCACGCCAGAGGTTAGCATTAGCTCAGTCGGCTCGGAGGCTGCCTTCTGCCAGGGATGCCAGAGTTTGACTTTATATTGACCGGCCGCAAGATCCTTAAACTGGAACTCACCTTTTTCGTCCGTCACCGCAACAATTGGGCTATCCGCCACATAGATAAATGCCTGCATATAATCGTGAATATTGCAGCCAAGTGCGACTAAGCCGGGTTTATCGAACAGGATCGGCGCTTCGGCTTGACCCACATACAGTTTAAGTTCGAAAGGTTTCGCCTCGGAAAAGGAATACACATGGTGACGAGTGCGATCTAGGTTAGGAAAATCTACCTTGGCGCCCTTAGGGACCGCCAACACAAAAGGGATAAAGGTTCGATTTTTTTGTGACATTTCATAATGTCCAACAGGCATAGCCTTATCGGGCATCACTGCCGGGATCAACTCCACGACAGTATCGGCAATCACCTGCTGCTGTAAATCCACCAGCTTAATATTGAGCTCAGCGGCCATGACTTGAGGCGTCAGAGAGGCAGAAACACTCAGAACTAGAGCAAATAAAGCGCGATTTAAGATCATCAGTTACCTCGGGCATAGTGATGCAAGGTCAACAAGTACCTTAGCTGAGTACGGCGTAAAACAAACTATTTTTATTCGTCTAGCATTGTACATCACTAATATATCGAATATTCCATTGGAACCTATAGAAGAGCGCCAAAACAGTAATCATTCTAATCGTCCAACTGCCATTACGCACGAAAGTGACCACAAATAATGGATAAACAACATCATATACACATTTCAAGCACGGATAACCACAAGCGTTTAAATCGAGCCATGCTGACTCAACGCTGGCAATTCCATTTCATTATATTCTTGGGTAGATAACTGATAAAAACTATCGGCATCAGCTTGCAACACACCATAGACATACGAGTCCAACTTACCTTGCTCAACCATAGGAGCCATAATTTCAAAGACTTCTGTCAGTTTCAATGAGCCCCGATAAGGCCGTTTCTGCGTGAGTGCTTGGAATACATCGACGATAGCCAAAACTCGTGATGGTAAATCTAACTCTTCCTGCCGCTTGCTAAAGGGATAACCTGAACCATCGAGACGTTCATGGTGGTTTGAAGCCCATTCACCAATCACTGATTTTGGGAAAAAACATTTCAGGGTGTTTTCGGTATCGACTGTGTGGCGTTTTACGATGGAATATTCTTCTTTCGTTAACTTGCCTTCTTTGTGTAATAACGCATCGGGGGTTTTAAGTTTGCCGACATCGTGTAATAAACCGGCGACATATAACAACTCGGCATCGAGAGCTGGCACGCCACAATCGAGGGCAACCAGTTTTGCGAGCAAGGCCACTTTATCGGAATGATGGAAAGTAAAAGGACTTTTAGCATCGACTATTTTTGCGAGAAATCTAGCCAGTTGAATAACGCCGTCGAGATCTAACTCTTTGTCATAAAAATGGTTTATCTCAAAATCAACAGCCATCTGCTCTATGCTATTGACGTCCATGCTGTACCAAAAGCCATCTTTATTAACCAGTTGGCACATAGCCTCAACCATATTCGGTTCAAATAAACTGCCACTGTGCACCCTTAAATTTTCAGCCACTAAGCTCTCATGCAAAGTGATGAGTTCCTCATGATAACCTTGAGTATATCGAGCGCGTAAAAAGTCTGTACGGTCTGCCAGAAAAATCAGTGCAGCAATATCTCGCTCAAACGCTGACAACACGAGGCTCTGACTCTCTATCCATGGGGTATGATGATAGCGCACTGAGGCTGCAAACTTATCCAATAGTGGACACTTTACTAAAGCTTGATAGCCACGTTCGCAATGGGAGTTGGCACCCTCTGGCTGCATCAGCTTGAGTAGACGCAAATGTTCCTCCGATGAAGACACACCACAGTCATGAATTAGCCCAGCAAAATAGGCAAACTGCTTCTTATCATCGGGCCAATTTAACACCGAGGCACATTCATAGGCCATATACGCGACCCTGTGCCCATGATGTAAGTCATCAACGCCCACAAAATCTAATGCTTTAGCTACGGCTAATAAAGCATGTCTTACATCAATTTTCACTTTTAGTTCATGGGGTTGAAAAGTGTCCATTACAATTGTCCAATCATCCTTTTACTCTGATTAAACTATAGTCAACGCTAATGATTTTCGCCGCGAACAAACAAAAAGGCCTACTTGATGTAGGCCTTTTTTTACGCATTTATCCATCGCGGGAAACAAGCTTAACTGACGGTTAGCTCTTTATGCTCTTCGGCTTTTTTACTGCCTCGCTTTGCCAGTGCGTAGTAGAACAATGGCGTTAGGATAAGACCAAACACAGTCACCCCAATCATGCCGGCGAATACTGCTACGCCCATGGCTTGACGCATCTCGGCGCCAGCGCCAGTGGAGAACACCATAGGCACGACTCCCATAATAAAAGCGATGGAAGTCATCAAGATAGGACGTAAACGTAATCTTGCTGCCTCTAATATCGCATCCATAGGTGCCATACCGTGATCTTGTTTCTCCTTGGCGAACTCGACAATCAAGATAGCGTTCTTAGTCGCGAGTCCCACCAGCACTATCAGGCCAATTTGGGTGAAGATATTGTTGTCACCACCGTAAATTAACACTCCACTGAGGGCTGAGAGCAAGGTCATTGGAATGATTAAGATAATCGCCAATGGCAAGCTTAAGCTCTCGTACTGGGCTGCGAGCACCATGAACACCAGTAAGATCACCAGCGGGAAGACTAACAAGCCCGTATTGCCTGCTAAGATTTGCTGATAGGTCAACTCAGTCCACTCGTAGGTCATACCATTTGGCAGCGTCTCGGCGAGGATTTTCTCAATCGCTGCCTGCGCTTGGCCGGTACTCACACCTGCTGCTGGGCCACCGTTGATTTCAGCGGTCGTAAAGCCGTTATAGTGCATCACTCTGTCTGGGCCTGAGCTTTGGCTGACGTTGATGAACGACCCTAGCGGGATCATATCACCATTCAGATTCGGCACCTTCAGCTGACTTATCTGCTGCGGGCTTTGACGGAATGCCTCATCGGCTTGCATATTCACCTGATAGGTTCGACCGAAACGATTGAAATCGTTGACATAGGTCGAGCCCATATAGGTTTGTAATGTCTGGAAGATTTGATCGAGCGACACTGCCTGCTGTTTCGCTTTAGTTCGATCAATATCCAGTTCAAGTTGTGGCACGTTCACCTGATAGCTAGAGAAAATTCCGGCTAATTGAGGATCGGCCCACGCCTTGTACATCACTTGTTGGGTCACCTGATACAAGGCCTCATAACCAAGGTTGGCTCTGTCTTGAATTTGCAGACGGAACCCTCCTATAGTGCCGAGGCCTTGCACAGGTGGCGGCGGGAAGATGGCAATAAATGCGTCTTGAATACCAGCAAACTCTTTATTCAATTGTCCAGCAATGGCATTCGCCGACAGCGCTGGACTCTTACGCAATTCAAAATCATCAAGCGCGACAAACACCACGCCTGAGTTAGGGCTATTAGTAAAACCGTTGATGCTAAGGCCTGGGAAGGCAATAGAGTGCGCCACACCTGGATGATTAAGGGCAATCTCAGACATCTTTTTGATCACGGTATCGGTACGTTCAAGGGATGCCGCATCGGGCAACTGAGCAAACGCCACTAAATACTGTTTATCTTGACCCGGTACATAACCCGTTGGTGTATGAGCAAATTGCACGCCCGTTAGCGCTACCATCCCTAAATACACTAGGCCGATAATGCCGCCAAAACGGATCACTTTACGCACTAACCAACCATAGCCATCGGATGCACGGCTAAATAAGCGGTTAAAAGGCATGAACAACCAACCACCGAGTAACTTGTCCATTAGACGGGTTAAACCATCCTTCGGCGCATCATGGCTCTTGAGCAATAACGCGGACAATGCCGGACTCAAAGTGAGTGAGTTAATCGCCGAAATAAAGGTCGAAATAGTAATAGTCAAGGCAAACTGTTTATAGAACTGCCCGGTTAAACCACTCATAAACGCCGTAGGAATAAATACCGCCGCCAGCACTAAGGTGGTTGCCACAATCGGACCAGTCACTTCTTTCATCGCCTTTTGCGTTGCAGCAACTGGGCTTAAACCAGCGACAATATTACGCTCGACGTTTTCGACCACCACAATTGCATCGTCCACCACAATCCCGATGGCGAGCACGAGTCCAAACAGCGACAGTGCGTTAAGCGAGAAGCCGAGCAAATGCATAAAGGCAAAGGTACCAACTAATGATACAGGCACAGCCACCAGCGGAATAATTGAGGCGCGCCACGTTTGCAAGAACAGCACTACCACTAACACCACCAGCAACACGGCTTCAAGCAAGGTTTTCATCACCGCCTCAATCGAGCCGCGCACGAACACGGTTGGGTCGTAAACAATTTCGTACGTTAATCCTTCAGGGAATCCTTTAGACAATTCAGCCATTTTGGCGCGCACATCATCGGAAATCTGAATCGCATTTGAACCCGATGCTTGAAACACTGGAATCGCCACTGCATCTTTGTTATCCAGCAGTGAGCGCAGCGCATAGCTTGTCGCACCCAGCTCGATACGAGCCACATCCTTCAAACGATTCACTTCACCGTTTTGGCCGACTTTGATGATGATATCTTCAAATTCAGACAGTTCAGTTAAACGGCCTTTCACGTTAATTAAGAGTTGGAAGTCAGCACTACCACTTGGTTGAGCACCTAAACTGCCCGCTGCCGCCTGTTGGTTTTGCTCGCGCACGGCAGCAATAATGTCCGCAGGTGATAAACCCAGAGCCGAGACTTTATTCGGGTCGAGCCAAATACGCAGGCTGTATTCCCCTGCACCAAACAAGCGTACCGCGCCCACACCTTTAATCCGTGCGAGCTCGTCTTTAACGTTCAGCGCCGCATAGTTAGACAAATACAACATGTCATAACGGTTATCCGGTGACAGCAAATGAACCACCATGGTCAAGTCCGGCGATGACTTTTCGGTGACTATGCCTAAGCGTTGCACTTCCTGCGGCAGACGCGGCATAGCGCGATCGACTCGGCTCTGCACTTGGGTTTGCGCCCTGTCCACATCCGTGCCAATGGCAAAGGTGATAGTCAAGGTCATGCGTCCATCGGACGTCGCTTGCGATGACATGTACAACATGTCTTCGACGCCGTTGATTTCCTGCTCCAGCGGCGAAGCCACTGTTTCGGCAATCACTTTAGGATTAGCGCCAGGGTAGTTAGCGGTCACCACGACTGTGGGCGGCACAACCTCAGGGTATTCAGTGATCGGCAGTTGCCAAACGGCAATCGCCCCTGTGATAAAAAACAGCAGTGAGAGTACGGCTGCAAATATCGGTCTTTTAATAAAAAACTGCGATAACATGGTGTTCTATTCCTTAACCGCGGCTAGCCGTTTCGACCGCTTGCGCCGTCAAAGTATCTTGGTTTTTATCTAGGATTAACTGGGCTTGGCGTAATGCTTCGAGCTTGTCGCTGTCGACCATTTCAACCATGTGCGGATCAATTTGCATCTTAGGACGCACGCGCTGCATACCGTTGACGACGATCTTGTCTTCGGCCATTAAACCTTGGGTCACGATGCGCAGTCCTTGGACTTTCTCACCTAAGGTCACGCCGCGATATTCAACTAAACCATCGGCGCCCACCACTAACACAAACTTATTGTTCAGATCTGTACCAACGGCTTTATCGTCAATCAAGATACCTTCATAAGCGCCACTACCTGCGGTGCGAAGACGAGCAAACAAGCCAGGCAATAACCTATTGTCTTCATTGTCAAAAGAGGCTCTTACGCGAATGGTACCGGTTTGCTTATCCATCGCATTATCCACAAAGTCGACCATACCGATATGTTGATAATCACGCTCATTGGCTAAAGCCATGTACACAGGGTTGTCGCCAGCGCGGGGATCGTTACGTTTCTTCTCGGCCGTTAATTTCACGTATTTAAGGTAGGTTTGCTCATCGACATCGAAATAGGCATACATGCTGGCGGTAGAGACTAGACTGGTCAGCACACTCTGCCCCGCAGTAACATAATTGCCCGCAGTGACATTCGCGTAAGACACGCGACCATCAATCGGCGCTTGCACTTGGGTATAAGCTAAATCAAGCTCGGCGCGCATCAGTGCCGCTTTCACCGAGGCCACTGCAGCCGCGGTCTGGCGTTTGTTTGACTCACGGGTATCGAGTAACTCGGCAGACACCGCTTTTTGGTCAAACAATTTATGGGCTCGTTCAAAGTCATTTGTGGCCAGTTGCTCTGCAGAGAGTGCGCTAGCAAGATCTGCTTTTAACCGGGCCACTTCCACTTCAAATACGCTCGGGTCGATGCGGAATAACACGTCGCCTTTTTTCACTAAGGCGCCTTCTTTAAAATTCACTGAGTCGATATATCCAGATACACGCGGGATAAGGGTGACACTTTCTGGCGCCTGTAAACGGCCGGTAAACTCGTCCCATTCGGTCACTCGCTCATGCAATACTTGGGCGACATCCACCATAGGCGCACTTGTTGCTGGCCCCTGCTGCGCAGTTTGCTCACCACAAGCAGACAGAACGAAAGCGGCCACAGCCGTTAACATCATTATTCGTAAGGGTTTATTGCTCTTCATATTACTATCCTCAAAGTGGCGGGCATGTCACGCTGTTCGAACCACACACATTTAAATACCGACTGGTAAAAAATATTCTGTACTGGACGGTAATATATAGCGTAAAATGACTCTGTCAACAAATTTATGTACCGATCGGTATTAAATTAAAGGCGCGCACTAACCTTCACTTTGCAATGCGCCCTTAGGCGGAAAGCCACAAGTTTGATCTTCAACGCATTTTTATGAATATTGAGGCGAACACTGACTGACACGGATTGAATGCTGAACTTAGGTGACAGCTTGAATGACTAAGTAGACAAATCCCCTTAGTCGGTCATCAGTCAGCAAGTGTGGCTGGACACGGACTAAACCCATGTCTATCCTAGGGGCAATTGAGAATTGAGGAGCCTAATGATGTCAACCGTCACCCCGACGCCCTGTGTAGGTCGCCCACGTGCCTTCGACACTGACGATGCATTAGCCAAAGCCTTAGAAGTCTTCTGGCGCAAAGGTTTTGAAGGTACATCGTTAACCGATTTAACCCAAGCTATGGGCATTAATAAGCCAAGCCTTTATGCCGCCTTCGGCAATAAAGAACAGTTATTTCTCAAAGCGATAGAATTATATGAACAACGCCCCTGTGCGTTTTTCTATCCCGCGCTGGAGCAAAAAACCGCCTATTTAGTGGTCGAGTCAATGCTGCTCGGGGCCGCGAGCTCCTTGGTGGATAAAAGCCATCCGCAGGGATGTTTGATTGTTCAAGGGGCATTAACCTGCAGTGAAGCAGGGCAAGCGATTAAAGACACTTTGATTAATCGTCGCCGCGACGGTGAAATCGCTCTGTGCGAAAGATTGCAACGCGCCAAAGATGAAGGGGATTTGCCCGCAGATGCCGAGCCGTTACTGCTTGCCCGTTATGTCGGCACAGTATTGCAAGGCATGGCCGTACAAGCGACCAGTGGGATTTGCCCGAATGAATTACGCAAAGTCGCCGAGCTAGTGCTAGCTAACTTTCCGCGCAATGATGAGTCCTGATCCATAAATCCTAATGCACAAATCCTAATGCGCACAAACAATAAACCCCAGTTGAGTTCTCACTTAACTGGGGTTTTATTTATGCTTTGCTTTATTTCTGTCCAACCATTTACTTCTGCACAACCAAGAGTTCTCTAAACAGTTGTCTGAGTCGTTTCAATAATGGCAGGCTGCTTTTATCTTGATGCTGGATCACATCGACGTTTGCATACCAGCCTATCTGCTCAAACTCTATGGGGACCCGAGTCAAGTTGCCCGATAAAACTGAGCTGGATGCCATGTGCTCTGGTAACAGACACCAACCATGGCCCTGTAATGCGAGCTCCAATAACACATAATAGTTATCGGCATACCAAACATCAGGACTGAACGCCTGCTGAAAACTGCTGGTTTTAGTATTACGTGAGCGGATGCATAATTGTCGATACAGTCGCAATGAGTCCATGTTCGGTGCAACTGATTTCGCTAAGGGATGCGAACTCGCCACATAAAGATCGAATTCAATCACACCAATACTCTCAAAATCTATACTACTTGGCATAGATAATTCGCTAAAAATCAGTCCTGTAGATGCTCTTCCCGAATGTACCATGTCGATAATATCTATGCTTGAGGCACTGAGAAACTCAAGTTCGATATTAGGGAAATCACTTTCTAACAACTGAATAATTTCCGATATTCTCTGTATCGGAATGCCTTCATCCATCGCAAGGCACACTTCTGAAGATTGACGACTAAAAAGCGATAAGGCGGTATGTTTGAGTCTTCGATGTTGAAGAATCGTCGCTCTTGCGTAGGGCAATAATTTACTGCCTTCGGCCGTTAATACCGGATAACGACCCGAACGGTCAAATAACTCAACCCCACAGTCAATTTCAAGATTCATCACATGCTGGCTAATCACGGACTGTGCTTTCTTAAGTTGCCTTGCGGCATTCGAAAATGAACCAGATTCTACGGTTTCCATAAAGGCTTCGAGTTGTTCGAGACTAAACATATCGCTTTTACCGATACTATCTAACTATTAGTTATCCCTATACTAGATAAAATTATGGCCATAGTCACATTGAATGAATGGGAAATAGCCATGAAAACGACAGAACGTATCTTTAACGCCTTACTCTTTGAAGCGATTGCACTCGCGATTATTATCCCGGTTTCTGCCCTCATATCAGGCAAGGGAACCAGTGAGCTTGTCATAGTCGGTATCGCTTTGAGTCTTTATACCGTGGTGTGGAACTACTTCTACAACCTAGGATTCGACAGAGTATTTGGGGCAAATCGAGAGCAACGCACTTTAAAAACCCGAATACTGCATACCTTTGGATTTGAAGGGGGACTTATTTTCATTAGCATACCGACCATCGCTTGGTTTTTACAGATAGGCTGGTTGGCAGCCATGGGATTAGAAGCAGTTTTTTTGATCTTTTTCTTCTTTTACAGCACCCTATTCCATTGGTGCTATGACAAGTATCAGCCCTATAAGACTTGGTTTACGATGCAAGCCACTAAGGTCAAATAGCCCTGCCAACATCAACACACCATCAAACGAACCTCACTAAGCACTGTAGCGGTTCGTTTGATGGCAGTTTTGAAACCTATCCATTTTAATTTTAGCAAAAATGCTAAGCCAGAATATTCGTTGCCCAGCGCAAAATCCCACTTAAACATGGTAAACACAGTAAACGAAAGTAATAGATCCGCACACAGTGAACTGAGGTTGTTGAAATATCCTATAAACATCACAAAAGTACTCGCTATCAATAATTAATATTCAAATCATTAGTCTAGATATAATTCTTTATGCTATAAAAGCCATATATTAAGCAGGGAGATGGCAGCAAAATGCGTGTAGGGAACAGAGTGAAGCTCAGGATGCAGCAGGCATTAAATTTGCCATCAGCATTGATACTTAGCATCGTTTTATTACTCGCATCCATGACTTACAACATGGCATTCGCCCAAGAAAGCAATGCCGTGCCCGCAGAATCGCAGCCTCAGGCGATAACCTTAGCCGCAGAAGACAGTTGGCCGCCCTTTGCCAATCAATTTGGCCAAGGCATTTCCCATCGTTTAATCCAAGCCGCCTTTAAACAATCGCATATTGAAGTAAATAGCTTAGTCGTGCCCTATTCTCGCGCCTTAATGATGGCGGAAAAAGGCGCCGTAGACGGGGTATTTAACGTCACTCGCGAGAACAGCACCGAACAGCGCTTCATCTTCGGTAAAACCCCATTATTTATCGCCACCGCATCTTTTTATCAAAAGAAACAGAAGCCTATTTTGGCTGATAATAAATGGGCGCTACCTAAAGGCACGGTTATTGGGGTGATTAAAAGCTATGAGTATGGCGATGATTTTCCCAAGTTAGTCAAACAGCAACAGCTCAATATCGTCACCGTCGCTAATCAGCAGCAGCTAATCAATTTATTGTTGATTGGCCGCATAGATGCCGCATTGATGTTTGACTTAGTCGCCAAGGAGAACCTAAAAAAAATGGGCGTGGATGATGATGTCATTCCAGTATTTGCTAACCACAGCAGCGATATTTTTTTGGCATTCTCGAAGGAAAACCCACAGGCGCAGACCTTAGCGACCCAACTCGACGCGGGCTTATCACTGCTAAAAGCCACAGGCCAATACGAAAAATTACTCTTAGTCGCTGACTAATCCCCTATCGCTGCGAGCGAATGATCTCTTGATTCACCCAATATAATAGCTGCTTGATGGCCTTAGACAGGATCTGATTCTGGCGCACAATATAACCCAAACTGGTTGTGGGGAATTGCGGCAAAGGGGTGACTTTAGTAGTCAAATTAGCCTTAGTATAAACCGAAAACTCCGGCACGATCGCTACCCCAAACCCCGCCTCGGCCCAATCGATTTGCGCGTCCACACTGCCCACCTCCATAATCCTGTAATTCGGCAAATTCAGCGACGGCAGTGCGGGATCGAGCAATTCACGGGTTCGCGTATCATGGCCCAGTAAAATCAACGTCGGTTGCTCAGCCAAGGGCGTATCCACAGAGAGGTTTGCCTGCTGCCATTGCTGTAAATTGTCCCCTATTGCACACCATTTTATCTGCTGTAACTCAGTAAAATGCAGCGGCTGACTCTCCTTTTGCGCGATCACAAACCCTAAATCGGCCTCAGCATTTTTCACCAGTTCAGAAGCTTGGGATGATGTGGTATTGAGCAGCGAGAAATCGATCCCCGGAAACTCCGCCTTAAAGAGCTGAAACGGCTGGATCAACAATAACCGCGAGATAATGTCGCTGGCGGCAATGGTCAAGGTGCCCTGACTAAGGTCGTTAATCGCATTGAGATCCGCCTGACAAATTTGCAGCTCCATTAACGTTTTCTGACTGCTCTCTAACAGGCGAAATCCCGCTTGCGTTAATCGAAAGGGATTACGGTCAATCAGCTTGACTCGAGTGCTTTGCTCTAACTGCTTAATATGCAAGCTAACATTGGGCTGTGTCATATGCAGCGCCGTGGCCGCTTTGCCAAAATGCTTATGTTCAGCCAAAGTCACAAAGGTCTTTAACCAATGGATATCGAGCATAAAACCTCCTTTTGCTGTGTATTAGCGTTAATTATAGCCAATGATATATGAAATCCTTATTGAGATGATAACCATAATTAATTTCTCTTATTCAAATGACGGGTCTAGCATAGCGTCTTAATCAATGAGGAGATGTTGTTATGCCGTCGATCGTGGTTGTGGGTGCAAATTGGGGTGATGAAGGCAAAGGCCGCATCGTAGATTATTTAGCCGCGGATGCCGCTGCCAGTATTCGCTTTCAAGGCGGTAACAACGCCGGACATACCGTAGTCAACGACTATGGCACCTTTAAATTACACCAATTACCGAGTGGCATTTTCAACCCTAACTGCATCGCAGTATTAGGCCCTGGTATGGTCATCAGCCCTGAAAAGCTCAGCATTGAAATTGCTGAAGTACAAGCGACCGGTGTTGACGTCAAGTTATGCATTTCTGACCGTGCGACCCTGTGCTTACCTTTGCATGCATTAGAAGATACCTTAGAAGAACAACGTCTTGGCGATTTAGCCTATGGTTCAACCCGTCAAGGGATTGCACCTGCCTATGGTGATCGCGTGATGAAAAAAGGCATTTTAGTCGGTTGGTTAAACCAACCTGAAGTGCTACAAGAACGTATTCAATTTATGCTCGACTGGAAAATGCCACAGTTAAAGGCACTTTATCCAAGCTGCGATTTTAATCAAAGCGCCGCTGAAATGACCGCATGGTTGTTAGAAGTGACTGCGCCATGGCGTCCATTTATTTGTAATGTGACTGAGCCATTAAAAGCATTACAAAAACAAGATGCGAGTCTACTGTTTGAAGCGCAATTAGGTGCTGGCCGCGACTTAGTGTACGGCGAATATCCTTATACTACTTCATCAAACGTGACTGCGGCTTACGCAGGTATCGGCAGCGGTTTACCTGCCCTGCGCCCTGAGCGCGTGATTGCTGTGGCGAAAGCCTTTAGCTCATCTGTGGGGACTGGCACTTTAGTGACAGCTATGGAAGAGCAAGACGCTTTCCGTGAAAACGCCAATGAGTTTGGTGCAACCACAGGCCGTCCACGTGACATGGGTTACTTCGACGCTGTTGCCACCCGTAATGGTGTTGAGCTGCAAGCGGCAACTGAAATTGCCCTGACTAAGATTGATTGCCTGTCAGGCATGAAAGATCTGAAAATCTGCGTAGCCTATGAAGGTGAGCACACTGAGAACCCAATTTGGCCACAAACTGCCGCGTTGAGCCCAGTGTATGAGCAAATGCCAAGCTGGAGCGAAGATATTACCGGTTGTCGCACCTTCGAGAGCCTGCCAGTGGCAGCACAACACTATGTTGAACGTATTGAAGCCCTAATGGGTGTGCGCGTTAGCATGGTTTCTGTTGGACCTGAGCGCGATCAAATGATCATCCGCTAGTCGCGAAGTTTACCCCAAGCCATATTCGCTTCGGTGAATATGGCTTTTTACTTTTATATCGTTTGTCATTGAAGAATCTCTCAAGACCTTGGTAGATGCGATTGGCATTTCTAGTACTAAGTATCTGATATTCAAATATCGCAGTTTAATGAAATGACATTACTCTTCGAATACGTATTTATCTATCATACCGACCATACGGCCAATTTCGGGTTTAGTAATAGTGTCATTTGCCCCCAATGCCATCGCCTTTGTGCGGTTATCCTCGCTCATTAGGGAAGAAAACATCACAATCGGCATTTGTTGGTATGCCTTGGATTCTCTTAATCGTTTAACCAGATGCATCCCATCCATGCGAGGCATTTCAACATCCGTGATCACGGCACTGACAAAATCAGAAATAGAGGCATTATCTTGTTCAGCCAGACTCTCAAATTCCATTAGCATTTCAAGAGCATCACCACCATCTTTGGCGGTAATAATGTTGTAACCTGCGCTGCGGAGCGTATTTTCAATCATTTTGCGAATGAAGGCTGAGTCATCGACGATTAAAATCGTTTTCGCTTCACGTTTTGCCAGCATTTTGTCATTTATCAGCACACTCCTATCGAGCGTGACATCGTACTTATCCATACTCAGTTCAGGATTGATATCGGCAATAATCTTCTCAAAATCCAATATCATAATCAGCATGCCATCACGGCGAACCACAGCAACGACACAATCATTTTCACCCGCTTCTAAAAATTGACTCGGTGATTCAACTTGCTCCCACGACACCCGATGAATGCTACGAACGCTATCTATTAAGAAACCATTAATCATCTTATTAAAATCAGTGACGATAACGACTTTGTGGGTTAAATCCTCCGGTGTAGAGATCCCGAGCCAACCTGCAAGATCGACTAAAGGGATCAGCTTTTCTCGCAACGAGAACACCCCCACCATATGCGGCTGAGCATTGGGATAATCTGAGGTTTCTGGCACCCTAATCACTTCCCTCACTTTGGCGACATTGATCCCGTAATGACACACTTTATGGCCTCCATTAGGGAGTATCTTATGCAGATGAAACTCAATAATTTCGAGTTCATTTGTGCCACTTTCGGTCAATATTTCTGATTTTTTTATTTCGCTCATATAAAGCTCTCAACCTAGCAAATCAACTTAAGAAAGGTATTCCAGCTATCAGTATAGGAAGGGATTAATGATTTAGGCACGCACTTAGACACGATAGTGTGATTTTACTGCCTGATTAGCGTGATATTTCTTGATCATGGATTGATCAGAGACTTACTTTTATCGATAAAATAGGAAAACGTCCCATAATCGAATCTCATTGCTTTTTCAGCAGTCACATTTCAATCATGATCAAACTCATCATGCCTGCTGCCAACCTCAAATAGCCTTTGCGCTACACAACCGCGCTTTTGTATCTCTGTTTTAAAGGTTTTTTAGAGGTTTTGTTTAAAGAGATAAGCCGCTAAACTATTGCGCAATAAAACTATCTAAAATAGCCGTAATCCATGCTGCAATTTAGCCCGACCTTCTCCTTCCCAGTGCAAATCTACTATGAAGATACTGATTTTTCTGGCGTGGTGTATCACCCTAACTTTTTGAAATACTTCGAGCGTGCCCGCGAGCATGTGATTGGTGCCGAGCGTTTAAGTGCGTTGTGGCAACAAAACCAACTGGGTTTTGCTGTGTATCGTAGTGATATGCTGTGCCATGAAGGGGTGGAATTTGCCGATATTATCGATGTTCGCACTAAGTTTTACTTTGAGAGTAAATACCGTACTGTGTGGCAGCAGGAGATTTGGCGCCCACAGGGTAAAAAGCCTGCGGTCACAGCCACAATTGAAATGGTGTGTATGAATCAAGCCCGCCAACTAGCGCCTATGCCGGCAGATTTAATTGCCGTCTTAAGTCAGGGTTTTGTTTCAAGCGAACAGAACTAATACACTTACGCACGCGCGATTTCCTGAGCTGACTTTCGACATAAGCGTAAGCGGCGATTACAAATAGTAGCTGTTACAAAAGTGACTGCAACAAAAGCCTCTGCAAAACCACTTCAAACAACAGCAACTTGAATAGGTGCGTTAGGAATACACTCAGATTCAGTTGAGGCGCCTTAGTGAACTTGAGTTACTCGCAGTGGATTTAACGAGCTGTTGATGTAACTAGCCATTAATTTAAGTGGCCCTAATTTTAAGTGCACTAAATTTAAGTGGCCCTTAATCAAATTAGCACAGGGGTTAATGAGCATTAGATTTAGATGGCATTGGGTTTACATGGCATTGTGCAGCCGGGCCCAGTTCATTTCCAGTTCTGCAGCTCTCATGGGCTTAGCGTAATACATGCCTTGTAGGGTATCGACGCCCATAGCGACGAGTATCTCTCTAATTTCAGGGGTTTCAATCCCTTCGACAGTCACCTCATAACCGAGTTTTTTAGCAATATTAATACTGGCTTCGAGGATATATTCCGACGGTTTATCCTGCTCAAGATCCTTTAGAAAAGCTTTATCGATTTTGACTTCATTGACGGGTAGATGCTTCAAGTAAGCCAGTGAAGAATGACCGGTACCAAAATCATCAATTGCGAGCCTCACCCCTAAAGCACGAATTTTATCTAAGGTTTCGACCGCCTTAGTTAAATCCGCCATTAAGGTACTTTCCGTAATTTCAATCATTAAGGATTCGGGCGGAAGCTTGTAATGCGCCAATCTCGCCGCAATTTCTTGGGGCAAGGTTTCACTGTCGAGATCCCGTGTAGATAGGTTGACTGCGACGCACAATTGTATCCCTGCGGCGCGCCATTTTTCCTGCTGCGCTAAAACCTGATCGAGTGCCCATTGGCTCACTAAATCAATCATGCCGGCATATTCGGCTAAAGGGATAAACTCACCTGGAGAAATAACCCCAAGCTCGTCGTGTTCCCAGCGTATCAAGGCTTCAACCTGAAAACACCTTCCCGTCGCAATATCCTGTTTCGCTTGATACACCATATACACTTGATTGCGTTGCAAACCTTTAGGCAAGCTATCGATAATTCTCAGTTCTCTTAACTGTTGAATATCATCATTCTCGGCATAGTAAGCAATCGCGCTACGAGAGTGACGGGCTTTCTTCAGCGCCAAATCGACGCGACGTAACATCTGACTCGTGTCGGCGTGGTGTTCTTGTAAATGCACACAACCGATTTGAAGTTTAACGCTGACTGGCGTGTTCTTAATGCTAAAAGGCACCTGTAAACGGCCTCTTAAATGAATGAGTTGCTCCTCAGTCAACGCTTGCTCGTAATATAGGCAGAACTCATCACCATTGAGCCGAGCGATTAATCTTGGAGATAAACTTAAGCTGTTTAACCGTTCTGCAAATTGCTTTAGCAAGATATCGCCAAATACAAACCCAAAGAGATCATTTACATAGCGAAATCGATAAATATCAATCAGCACTAGCGTCCCTTGAGTCAGCGGCATCATGGAGGTCAGCGCACGTTTAAGGCCTACACGGTTCACTAGTCCAGTCAACTTGTCCTTACCCACGCTTGCGGGTAAGGCCTTCAATAATTCATCTAAGGTATGGTAGAGAGGCGCAAACTCTTGGGGAACGATGCTAAGGTCTAATGCTTGGCGTTCAATCTTTTGTTGTTCTAGCTGGAGACAAAGCTGTGCTAAGAATTTTTGCTGCGACCGTAGCGATCTATATTTTGCCTGCAGTATATACAATGAAAATATCAATAAAATGAGCGAAGCAACAACTAACCCAATTTCGAACATACCTTGGCCTCTGCTTTACCGCGTAAGCTTATTATCAAATGGCACTGCAATTCAGTGATACGGGCGCCATTTGAGTTCCATTTAGGCCTAACGATTATTGGTAACTTTCTCTAATTGAATGGAATTTTTCCATAAATTCATCACTGGCTAAATCATCGGTTGTCACGGGTAAACCACGGGCGACAAACACACCAAGACGTTGTTCTAACTCAGTGCCAGCACGTAATTCACCTGTATAGAAGGCCGCTGCACGGATAAAGTCGAGATAGGTGACGTGATCGGGCAGATAAGGTAAATCGGCCCAGCGCTCAACCACTTCCATCACTTCGGTAGAAAAATCCCAACTCTTTAACACAGCACGACCTAAGGGCCCCTGCATTTTACGAACGAGCGCGCGTAATTGATCAATGCTCGTAAATAAATGCGGCTGCGCCTCAGCTTCGGTCAACACAGGTAAAGCGCCAATGTTATGTACGAGTCCGGCTAAGGTTAAGGTATCAAAATTTAATCGACTGGTTGAATGGCGTTTATTATACATCTGCAACATGGCACAGGCGGCGGCAGTCACATCGATTGAGGTGCGCCACACTTCGTCCATGACTTCCCACACCATTTCATTGGTGGAAATGAACAATTGCTCCATCGCCACCGAAGTCGCGATGCTTTTAATTTGGATTAAACCAATGCGTGAAACCGCACTGTTAATGCTTTCAGCAGGAACGCCTCGGCTATATAAAGCGCTATTGGCCACCTTAATAATACGGGCAGAAATCGCCGCATCTTGGCCGATCACTTCAGCCACTTGTTTAAGGCTCGCATCGGAGCGTCCGACCACTTCTTGCACCCGCATCGCCACTTCAGGCAACGTCGGTAGCACTAAGGCATCATCTTTTAGTTTTTTTAATAAACTGACTAACAGTAGATGTTCGGTAGACATCTTAACTCCCATCAATCTGTAAACATGAACATTGGATAGTTGGAGTATATCAGCTGACCGTCATTAGATACGTAGAAAAAAGCAACGGACGTTAATAAATTGTATGATTGCGTTATCAATTTTGGCTTAATTATCGGCTGTAATCTTCTGCATCAATCATCACCAGAGCTGAAATGTTTCTCGCTGCTTGCTCAAAGCTAAACGCGCTATATTCGTAAAATGTGAAGTACCACTAAAGTTAGTAAGGGCAATTTGCATAACCCTACTTTCATTGTGTAAAATCCCGCCCCCGCGCACCGCGCCATTTATTCATCGATTAATTAACCAATTTGAGAGTGATTATGTTTAAACCTGAGCTGCTGTCTCCAGCTGGAACCCTGAAAAACATGCGCTACGCCTTTGCCTATGGTGCAGATGCCGTGTATGCCGGTCAGCCGAGATATAGCCTAAGGGTACGTAACAATGACTTCAAAATGGAAAACCTTGCCACAGGCATACAAGAAGCCCATGCGCTGGGTAAAAAGCTGTATGTTGTGAGCAACATAGCGCCCCACAATGCCAAGCTAAAAACCTATATCAAGGACATGGAACCCGTAGTGGCGATGAAGCCAGACGCGCTGATCATGTCCGATCCGGGTTTAATCATGATGGTACGTGAAGCGTTTCCCGATCAAGTGGTGCATTTATCCGTACAAGCCAATGCCATCAACTGGGCCTCGGTCAAGTTTTGGCAAACCCAAGGCATCAAACGCGTGATCCTGTCGCGCGAATTATCCTTAGATGAAATCGAAGAAATTCGTCAACGCTGCCCAGATATAGAACTCGAAGTGTTTGTGCATGGCGCCCTCTGCATGGCGTATTCAGGTCGTTGTTTACTCTCGGGTTATATCAACAAACGCGATCCAAACCAAGGCACTTGTACTAATGCTTGTCGCTGGAAATACGACGTGCACGAAGCGCAGCAAAACGACAGCGGCGACATCATTGCCATGCCTAATGCAGTACAAATCGAAACTCCGACGACTTTAGGTGCAGGTGCGCCCACGGATCAAATCTTCCTACTACAGGAAGCCAATCGTCCCGGCGAATACATGCCAGCCTTTGAAGATGAGCATGGTACTTATATCATGAACTCTAAGGACTTACGTGCTATTCAACACGTTGAGCGCCTGACAAAAATGGGCATAGACTCACTTAAAATTGAAGGGCGCACTAAGTCTTTCTATTACGTCGCCCGCACCGCACAGTTGTATCGCCGCGCGATTGAAGATGCTTCATCGGGTAAAGATTTCGACCGCAGTCTAATGAATCAATTAGAAGGCCTAGCCCACCGTGGTTATACCGAAGGCTTTTTACGTCGCCATGTGCATGATGAATATCAAAATTATGACTATGGCTACTCAGTCAGTGACACCCAACAATTTGTGGGTGAGCTAACGGGTAAACGCAACCTTGCGGGACTGGCTGAAATCGAAGTGAAGAACAAGTTTTCCGTTGGCGACAGTGTCGAGCTGATGACGCCGCAGGGCAATATCAGTCTGACGATTGAACAACTTGAAAATCGCAAGGCTGAAGCGGTTGCAGCGGGCTTAGGTTCTGGGCACACTGTGTATCTGCCCGTGCCAAAAGAAGTCGATTTGAGCCACGGTATTTTGCTGCGTAACCTGCCCCAAGGTCAGGATACGCGCAACCCACATGAACTAGGTTAAGGTCATGGCATTACTGATCGACGATAGCTGCATCAACTGCGATATGTGTGAGCCTGAGTGTCCTAATCAGGCCATCACTATGGGCGAAGAGATCTATGAAATCGATCCCGACCGCTGCACCGAATGTGTGGGGCATTACGACAAACCGACTTGCGTGTCTGTCTGCCCAATTGATTGCATCGACCCAGATCCAAACCGCGTCGAGTCCAACGACGAACTGTTAGTGAAATTTGCCGTGTTAACGCAAAAAGCTTAATCACTTCGCCAGACCGAGTGGTTATCTAACCTCTCGGTCAAATCTACCTCATCCCCGCCTAAAACAATGCAACAGACATGCATATAAACAGTATGCAAAACTATTTAAGCGCATAAATCCGAGCATTCATTCCTGGTTTACTAAAAACACTACTTTAGACTGACGCTGATTTAGTTCTGTCTGTCAAAAAACTAACAGACGATATTTATCCCTTCTTCTCAATTTATAGTTCAAGACATAATGTCGCTTGATAAATCACCAATTTTACAAACGTTGTTACTTTAATAGACTGAGAGTTATTATTTTGACACTTATTTGTACAGCTCAATAGTCATCCCAGTAAAAATTCACTCAGGCCCAAATTGTAAATCAAGTGTTACATTTTAATATTGTGAATGAGTTAAGCCTTAAGCATTAAACTGGGCAGGTTGAAAATACCTTCTACATTGGATTATGTCTCGAAGTCCGTGGAGACATAAAAAGAAAATGGAGTTCAACATGCATAAGAAACATTTAATAGCAGTCGCAGTCGCAACTGGACTTGCTTACTTCCCTGTTAACGCTAATGAATACCAAGCGACTATGGTAAGTGTCCCACAATCTAAAGCCATCAAAGATACTTACATCGTTGTATTCAATACCCCAAGTGTTCTTAATCTAAGTAATAACAACACCATAGCTGAATTCGCGGTTAAACAAGCCGAGAGTTTAGTCAATCAATATGATGTCAGAGTGATGAAAAACTTTGGTAATGTGCTCAACGGTGTACTCATCAATGCCAGTGCCCAACAAGTTAAGGCACTGCTTAAAGATCCAAACGTGAAGTACGTAGAACAAGATCAAGTGATGTCAGTAACGCCCATGATGGAAGCCAATGCGGACCAACCGAGTCCGACCTGGGGCATAGACAGAATCGATCAACGCAACTTGCCATTGGATAACAACTATCACACGGATTACGATGGATCTGGTGTGACCGCCTTTGTTATCGATACTGGGGTGCTTAATACACATAATGAGTTTGGCGGCCGCGCAAGCAGTGGCTATGACTTTATCGATAATGATTACGATGCGACTGACTGTAACGGTCATGGTACACATGTGGCCGGGACGATTGGCGGCTCAACCTACGGTGTCGCGAAAAACGTCAATGTGGTGGGTGTCAGAGTGCTTAACTGTTCAGGTTCTGGCAGTAACTCTGGCGTGATTGCAGGGATTAACTGGGTGAAAAACAATGCTTCTGGCCCCGCTGTCGCGAACATGAGTTTAGGGGGCAGCGCCTCCCAAGCCACGGATGATGCCGTCAATGCCGCTGTTGCCGCAGGGATCACCTTCGTCGTCGCAGCCGGCAATGATAATAGTAATGCCTGTAACTACTCCCCAGCCCGTGCCGCAGATGCCATCACTGTCGGTTCAACCACCAGTAACGATTCCCGCTCGAGTTTTTCTAACTACGGGACTTGCCTTGATATCTATGCGCCCGGTTCGAGCATAACTTCCTCTTGGTATACCTCAAATTCGGCGACCAATACCATTAGTGGCACCTCAATGGCATCCCCCCATGTGGCAGGCGTCGCGGCATTATACTTAGATGAAAATCCTAACCTCTCCCCCGCACAGGTGACTAACTTACTCAAGACGCGCGCCACTGCGGACAAAGTCACAGATGCTAAGACAGGCTCACCGAATAAGTTACTGTTTTCACTTGCAAATGATGATGGTGGCTGTGGCAATGATTGCCCCGTTGACGAGACTCAGCTGCAAAATAATGTGGGTATTGCGATCAGTGGAGCCACAGGTTCAGCGACTTATTACTATATCGATGTCCCCGCAAATGCGGCAAGTTTAGGCATCAACCTCGCGGGGGGCTCTGGCGATGCGGATATTTATGTGAGCCAAGGACAAAAACCGACGACGACCAGCTATCAATGCCGCCCATATCAAAATGGTAACAATGAGAGCTGTAATTTCACCGCACCTGCGGCGGGTCGTTGGTATGTGATGGTTCAAGGCTATAACAATTATGCTAACGCCCAGCTTACCGCCAGCTACAACCTTAATGGCGGCGGAAATTGTACCGATGCGAACTGCTTAACCAATGGCGTACCTGTCACGAATTTGAGCGGAGCAACGGCAACTGAAGCCCTGTATAAAATCGTCGTCCCTGCCAATAGCCAGCTGAATATTGCCACCAGTGGCGGCACTGGCGACGTGGATCTGTATGTCAAAGCAGAGACTGTCCCAACGACCACCAGCTATGATTGTCGCCCCTATAAAAATGGTAACAATGAAAGCTGTTCGATTACCGTGACTCAAGCGGGAACTTACCATGTGATGTTACGTGGTTATGCTAATTACTCGGGCGTTCAACTGAGTGCAAGCTACTAGCGAGTGAATCGGTTCAGTGAGTTTTGAATCAAACTCAAGCCCACTAAGGTAACAACTGAGTGGGCTTTTTAGTAGTTTATTCAGAAGGCTATCTCGCCAAGTAGCATTAATAGCTTGATTAATAACTTGGAGACTTAGCGAGAATAACCGTTGGTTTGGCTTCGAGTTGCAGACGCTCGATCACAGCGGCGAGCTTTTCAACGCTAAGGCGAATTGGGGTCGGCATACTGGCAAATTCGATGCTGAGCAGCAAGTTTTTCACTTCGAGCCCTAATTCTGTATCGCCTTCAATACTCAACTTACGCTGGAAGAATAGCGTGTCGGGATCTTCCTTTGCTGCTGCCACTAACACCAGTTCAGCCGAGTTGGCACTAAAGCTCACCTGCGCATCGGTCAACTCTCTGACTTGCCACTTGCCATTAAAACTCACCTCAAAGGCCAGATTTAAATCATCCACTCGGATCGCAACCCATTTATCACTCAAAAATCCAAGTTCATCATCTGCAGCTTGCTCGGCGAGTAATAGCCCAAGTAATTGGCTGATCACTTTCGCTTTGAGGCTAAAGGGCATTTTAGCAAGGGGAAAGCCAATGGCTTTTGGAGTGAATTCTAAAAGTTGCTGAGCGATTTTTGCGGAAAAAACAGCGGACATGGCGTAAACCCTACAAGAATAAAACATATATATCCCAGTTTATCGGGATTTTATGATCTTAAACCTGTTTTAAATCAATTCATCGCCATTCAATCTTACCTACACTCAGCGGCTATCATTTTATCGGGAGCATCACTATGGAGCTGTTGTGTCCAGCAGGAAATCTGGCCTCGCTAAAGTCGGCATTGCATGCCGGAGCCGACGCAGTATATCTAGGGTTAAAAGACGACACCAACGCGCGCTCGTTTGCAGGATTAAACTTTACCCCAGCAAAATTGCAAGAAGCCACTGAGCTGACGCAAAAGCACGGCAAGAAAATTTTTTTGACCTTAAATACCTTTCCAAAACCGGGCGAAGAGCACCGTTGGCATCAGGCTATCGATCTCGCTGCAAAACTGGGAATGGATGCGTTGATTGTTGCCGATCTTTCTTTGCTCGATTATGCCCATAAACATTATCCACACTTACCGCTGCATTTATCGGTGCAGGCCAGTGCGACCAATCTGGGTGCGCTCAGCTTTTATAAAGAAGCTTTTAACATCGCCCGAGTCGTGTTGCCGCGGGTGTTATCGATGAAACAAGTGCGTGACCTTGCCAAGGTCAGCCCAGTGGATTTAGAAGTGTTCGCCTTCGGCAGTCTATGCATCATGGCCGAAGGTCGTTGCCAGCTGTCGTCCTATGTGACGGGTCAATCACCCAACACCGGCGGCTCTTGTTCACCAGCAAAACACGTGCGCTGGCATGAAGAAGGACAGAACCGATTAACCCTGCTCAACGATGTGTTGATTGATAAGTCGGCCCTTGATGAACAGATGGGTTATCCCGTGGTATGTAAAGGCCGTTACATCACGGAAGATCAAGATTCGCCGCAGTATTTGCTCGAATCACCAACCAGTTTAAATACCTTAAGCTTACTGCCCGAACTCGCTAAGGCAGGCATAGTGTCGTTGAAAATCGAAGGCCGCCAACGCAGCCCAGCCTATGTTGAGCAAGTCACGAGAGTTTGGCGTCAAGCCATAGACACCTATCTGGATAACCCAGAACTGTACTCAACAAGCCAAAACCAACCCCATTGGGAACAAGCCCTTGCAAAAGTTTCCGAGGGTCAAATCACTACACTTGGCGCCTACGAGCGTGATTGGCAATAAAAGGTTAATGAACAGAGCGCCAGATTAACAAAGGACAAGTTATGCATATTTCCCTAGGCCCGCTGTTGTATTGCTGGCAAAAACAACAGGTCAGCGATTTTTATCAGCAAGTCGCCGCGAGTCAAATCCCCTTAGTGTATTTAGGCGAGGCCGTCTGCAGTCGCAGACGCGAACTCAAATGGGGCGATTATCTAGAGCTGGCACAAATGCTCAAGCAGGCGGGTAAAGAAGTGGTGATTTCAACGCTGGCATTAATCGAAGCGCCATCGGAATATACTGAGCTTAAACGCCAAGTCGATAACGGCGAATTTATAGTCGAAGCGAACGATATGGCGGCGGTCTATCTCGCCAACGAGCACAAGCTGCCCTTCGTCTGCGGCGCGAGTATCAATAACTACAATCGCGCCAGTTTAGACATTTTGCAGCGATTTGGGATGCAAAGGTTTGTGATGCCAGTGGAGCTATCAAAGGCTTGGCTTAGCCAAGTGATCCAACAAAAGCCGCCATTTGAAGTAGAGGTCCTCGGCCACGGCTATTTGCCCCTCGCCCATTCTGCACGCTGCTTTACCGCTAGGCACAAACAGCTCACCAAAGATCATTGTGAAACGGTGTGCCGTGAATACAGCAAAGGGCTACTCGCGCAAACCCAAGAGCAGCAGCCTTTGCTCAGGCTCAATGGGATCCAAACTCAATCCGCTAGTTGTTTAGATTTACGCAGTGAAATAACGACAATGGCGCAGATGGGGGTCGATGTGTTTCGGGTATCACCCAGTAGTTTTGACTGCATCACCACAGCCAATGCCTTGGTCGATGCAATTAACACGCCTGAAAATGCTCAAGACTTCTCGATTGGCAGCGATGCGGACCTAGAGAGAACCCAGTGTAACGGCTATTGGTTTGGAGAAGCAGGCCTTGCTGTGCATGCCAATCCTAGCCAGATTCAGAGCCTAAACATGAGCCAGAGCTTAATCTAAGTGAGAATCGGAGCGGGAAACATAATCTGAATTTAAGCCAACGTCGACGTTAACTTAAGGAATGAGTTTAACCAGTGAAGTTTCACTCTTGGCTGGTTCGATCTTGGTTGGAGTGTAACTGGCTGAAAAGTAGCACAGTGGTCCAGCACAATAGACTCCCCAGCCCTATCCATTCCAGTAGGGCTGGCCACCACAAACTAGGACGCGGCAGCTGCAATACCATCTCATGATAAAACGGCCTATCGCCTTCGGTCAAACCTAAATCCAATTGCGGCGCATACAGAAACGTCATCATGCTGCACAGCACAATGAGGGCTAACAACCCAGTCCAGCGACCAAAATGAGACTTGCCGAAAAAAACTAAAGCTAAGTAGAAAATCGCACTTAAGCTTCCCAGATAGAAAAACCATTTCAGCCCTAAAACGTGCAAGTGATACACGTTCACCGGAAATAATCCCACGATCGCTAAAGCTAAAAAAGTGCATGCCAGACTGATAAAAAAGGGATATCCCCAAAAAGATGTCACTTGTTGTAACGAAGACAAACAATAAAAGACGAGACTTAAACTGCCAAAGAACAATCCCCCGTTGAGGATCACAGCAAAAGGAGAATGACCATAAGTCCCCAATTCGCTTAGGGTATGATTTAAAAAATTAAAGCGATGGGATTCGGCGTCGTCAAATCCTAAAACAGTCATCACAATACCGATTAAAAGCCCAAAGATCCCCAGAAAACCAAACTTAATGGCCAGTGTCGAGCCGCCTTTAATCTTAACCTTCTCTACTTTTGCAGTCATGAATACTTGAGTTGGATAGGAATGATACTAACTTACATGGAAATGAGAAGATTTAAAGCGGCGGGTATCCGCTTTATGAATAATATTTTTACTTTCATCGTTATTAGCGACTTTTTAGTCAGCCTCCAAAACATCAAGATGATGAGGAAGATCACTATTATCTCTAAGCAGATTTAACTGCCTGTCGCATAAAAATGTACCGAGCAGCAAAATACACTGAACATAAGCGTGGCATTCTTAAAGCGTGCTTACCCACGCTATATAGAAAGTGTTATCACGACAGTCCGTTTAAATCGCACAAAAAACCAACCGATAGGGCTAAAAGGCTAAAGTTGCTGATGTTTTTTCGTGCAAAAATAACATCTCAATCGTTTTGACTACATCATAATGCAAGCGATTAACCCCTCAGAAACAATAAACCATAACACCATGTTTATAATAATTTTTTATCTGAACCCCCCCGAAAGCATCGACCTAATATCACCGACAACTTAAGTAAAATAACTATGCTGTTTTGCTGCTTATATCAAACTAACTAGCGAATCGTTTTACATAGACAAGCTAAGCGAGTAATCTTCCCCATTCTCGTTTTTGAGTTGAATTTAAATGCACCTTAATTGGCGTCAACAGCGCGTTACGTGCGGCTATTAATTCAAATTTACCATGTACGACTCGTACTTTAAGGTGTACAAAATTGACTACTGAAAATAAAAATCGAAACATTAAGACGATACTCACCTTTATCGTCCCTTCGCTGATCGGTCTGTTGTTATTTATGACCCCTATCAGCTACAACGATGCGATCACTATTCCAATCGCGATTATCTCTAAAGCACTGCAAGGCGCATTGAGCGGCGTGTTAACCCTCATAGTGACGATGATTATCGTGGCTACGGCGCTGGCCTCTTCGCTGTCAAAAGCATTTAAGCCTAAGTTTGTGGCCCAGAATCACTTCCTTAATGCCTTATTAAATGTCAGTCCTTTATGGTTGATCACGCGGATCGTAGGTGCGGTGTTTGTTGTGCTGACCTATTTAGGCTTAGGCCCAGAGGTCATTAACTCCTCAAGCACAGGTGCATTAGTCTTAAACGACTTACTGCCCGTGTTGTTCTCCGTCTTTATCTTTGCGGGTATGTTGTTGCCGCTGCTGCTGAACTTCGGTCTACTCGAACTGTTTGGCACACTGCTAACCAAAATCATGCGCCCCGTGTTCAATCTACCGGGTCGCAGTGCAATTGATTGTATGGCCTCATGGTTAGGTGATGGCAGTGTCGGTATTTTACTGACCAGCAAACAATACGAAGCACGTTTTTATACCCAAAGAGAAGCGGCCGTTATCGGCACAACCTTCTCGGCGGTATCGATTACCTTCAGCCTAGTGGTGATCTCACAGGTTAAATTAGAGCACATGTTTGTGCCCTTCTATTTGACTGTGTGTCTCGCTGGTTTTGCGGCGGCTGTGATTGTACCTAAGTTGCCACCGCTGTCGTGGAAGAAAGACAACTACATAGACGATACCCCACGCATGCCAGATGATGAGCTGATCCCCGCGGGTCACAACGCTTTCTCTTGGGGTTTTGATAAGGCCTTAGAAAAAGCCGCCAGTGCCGGTGGCATCAAAGCCGTTTTGAATGAAGGCGTTAAAAACGTTGTCGATATGGTGTTTGGCATTATCCCTGTGGTAATGGCAATTGGTACGCTAGCGCTGATTATTGCCGAGCACACGCCTATCTTTAACTATCTGGGTATGCCGTTTATTCCATTACTCGAATTGCTGCATATTCCTGAAGCCACTGAAGCCTCTAAAACGATTGTGGTGGGTTTTGCGGATATGTTTATTCCGTCAATTCTGGCCAGCTCAATTGAATCGGATATGACTCGCTTTGTGATTGCGGCCTTGTCTGTGACTCAGTTGATCTACATGAGCGAAGTGGGCGCATTGCTTATCGGCAGTAAAATCCCGGTGAACTTTGTTGAGCTCTTCGTGGTGTTTATTCTACGTACCTTAGTGACACTGCCTGTTATCGCGGGTGTAGCGCATTTATTGTTCTAAAAGCTAACGGCAACAATAGCTCAGCTAAAAGGGGAGTCAGGTTAACTGACTCCCCTTTTTGCACTAACTCATACACGAACTGGCTGATTTGATTATATAGCGTGACTTAATCGTACAATCTCCACTCGACACCACACAACTCACTTTTGGACAAAAATACGTTAGATTTAATGCACTAAAGATGAGTGATAGTACCAACAAAGTTATGGCGACCAGATTAGTTTAGTTTGACCCAGCATATTCATTGACTGATATCCACTCTCACAGGCTTGCCATGACATTCGCTCGTCAACTCGGTGAATAGAAACCTAGGTTTTCTGATCTTATGAACGAGAGCCATGGACGGCGAACTGGCAGTTAAACAGGGACGTTGTTCAAGTCCGTCCTTGGATGCTCGACCGCCCCGTCCATAGGGCGGACGGTCGTCTCGCTAATCACCATGGTTCCACCTTTCGTGCATTCGCGTAATCTGTAGATTTAAAGACATACGTAACATACTTTTGGACCGATATGTGTTGGAGACTAATGTTTGGGACCTGTAATTTTAGTTGTTAGCAGTTTAGCGTTTGCTGATATCCACTCTCACAGGCTTGCCATGGCATTCGCTCGTCGACTCGCAGCCAGTCCGTCCTTGGATGCTCGACCGCCCCGTCCATAGGGCGGACGGTCGTCTCGCCAATCACCATGGCTCACCTTTTGGGCAATAGTGTAACCAGTCTGTATGAAGGAGATACCCAGCAAGCTTTGGGACAAAATCGTGTTAGATTTTTAGCTCGAATTAGTGAATTTCGGATTAACATTTCTATGTGTTTAACGCTTTGCTTTGCGGCGCGCGTTAGCGCGTCCGGTGGAGGCCACGCTTTTTGTGGCCGTAACAAATAACAGCCACTTGTTATATTTCATCGCGAACCTTAACCAAAATTTTTCCTAGTTTATTTTGGCCAGTCCCATCTTGACCACAACCCCAATAATAGTCACCTGGAGCATTCTCAACTATGTCTTGGGTTCCTGTGAACTTAAGTAATGCTGCTAACTCAGGATGGGTTTTGAACTTTTTCAGGACTGCTTCATACATAATGTTGTCCTTAACTTTTTCCCAATCAGTTCTTATGGCTACTTTCCGGCTCCTGCCAAGTTCAGCAGCAATTTTGGGGGTATGGGCTGTTCTGATTCTTTCTTGATACTCTTTACTCTCAAATTTTTGAGCCTGAAAGTAGTGTTCCACTGTGGGCCACCAAACCCCGTCCATCTCAACACCGAACTTTGAGAAGTTACTAAACTCTCCAAACTCATCTGTCTTTGTATAGAAAAAGATCGTCATGCTGACCGATGAAATATAACGCTCGGCTTTGGGGCGAGTGCTTTTTACGCGTCCCGCCGCGCTTTCCAGCGGCAACAACAGCCGCTTGTTAAATCTCGCCACGCTGATACTCCAAATACTTTTTAGCTTCATCTTTAGTTATGTCATCAGTTGATTCATTACTAGAAACTGTCTCTAAAATCGATAACCATTCTGATTTTTCAGCTTCAGGAACACCGTTAATTATTCTGTTTACCATCCACAAAGTAAGAACTGTAGGCTTACGCTTCAATGATTCTTTCAAAGCTTTGTGATAATCATTTTTTTCTTCTAAGAAGTGAACCAATGGCCCAGGCGATCCTAACTCTTTGTCATGAGATTCTTCCATGAATCTAAATATCGCTGGAATAGCATCCCTCTTATTTGGAAGCTTTTCAATACGTTCGATAAAGTCATAAAGCATTCCAAGATCTGCTTCATGACATTCATCAAACTTTACTTTGTTTAATTCGATCTCGAAATCCATATCGTACTACCTAAAGAGATTTAACGCCGCCAGCAGCGGCCGAGTGAAACGAGGTCCAGCGACCGTAGGGAGCGATGCTGGCTGGCCTTGTTATGAGCTTTTGCTAGTGCCACAACAAATTATTCTTATAGTTCGCAGGAGGTTTTCCATCAGTAGTTAACCCTAAGTAGTAATAAAAACTCACCATTTTACCGCCAATGTCGGCGGAACCAACAAAATACCAATGATCTGTATAAGACACTAAACCGAAGTGTGAGCTATGAGAAGCCTCTGAAACTTTAATTTCAGCCCCCTTAAGAAGAGACGCAACATCCGTTCCGCGAGGACAGGATTTGAAGCCATGGTTTTCATATAGCTCGTTTACGGGTAAGCCTTTCGTAAACATTGCATTATTATCAACAGTGCAAATGAAAGCGTTCTTTTCTAAATGCTTTATGCCTATGTCACCTTCAAATTGAGAACTATCTGAAACATTTTTTATGGTTGTGCAACCAACCAAGAGAATTATCAGGCTACAAATTAGTAAGTTATTCATATGGCTCATAACGCCCGCCACACACGCGAGCAACTTGTTGCGAGTCGAGCGCCGAAGGCGCGTTGTGCTGGCGATTGTTATAAGCAACCTAATGATTAACTTGCATTAAAATTAAAAATTTTATTAATGAGGTAAAAAATCAAGCCGTAGCTTAGAAAAGCCAAAACTCCGATGCTAGCCAAAAATGAAATTACATTCAAATAACCTATTTGCTCAATAGGTACATTTTGATCATGCTCAAAACCAAACCACAAACCAACGATGTTGAGCAATAAAACAAATGAGAAACTCGCAATACCAACCCCAAGTGTATAGATGAACTGCTTAATAAGTGGGCTATTAATTTGAAATTTCACATCACTTCCAGTTGCTCATAACGCTTTACTCAGCGGCTGCGTTAGCAGTCCGATGAAGTAACTTGTGTACGCCCAGCATGGGCATGAACTAATGAGGTGAAAGTCCTCTGTAGGAAGATCACCGTTCAATAACATGCTGTTATTAAACGTTAACTACTAGCGAATGGCAAGGGCTTATCCGCGAGGATTGGTTTGAAGGAAGCCGCTAGCAAATTTGCGAGCTGATGAACAAGAACATCATATGAGGCGTAGGCTAGAGGTGAGTTGGCACAAGACGACGAAACCACGTGATCTAATGGCCACCGTAAATGATGCAGCAGTGCAAAGAAAGTTCATGCTCTTATCTGGGGAGATCTGTTTAACACGCGATCGGTCATTAACCAGTCAGGCTCTGGTTTATAAGTGCCTTGGCTTTTCAGTGTCATCGACAGAAAAGAGCGAACCAGATGAAAACCGATAGCGCATGACGGGGCAACTCGGCATGTGATTAAGCAGAAGTCAGCAGACGGCATAGTAGCCCAACGCCCATCGTAATGGATGGGACATGGTGAAGGCCTGAACATTTAGAAGAAGGAGGAGTCTTGTCAAACTTGTTGATACCCACTACGTCGCCAGACGATTACTATCAGCAGCGTATTGATATGCAACCGGCCTTCAACAGCGATTTATTCCAACAACTGCTTCAGCCTGAGAATCTACACCGAGCTTGGCGACAGATTAAAGCCAATAATGGGGCGGCTGGTATCGATGGCATGACCATCGAAGCCTTCCCGCTTTGGGTGCAGCAAGGCGGTTGGCAACAGTGTAAATCTCAACTTGAGTTAGGTGAATATCAACCCTCAGCAGTCAGACGCGTAGAGATCGACAAACCCGATGGCGGTAAACGCAAACTGGGTATCCCTAACGTCATTGATCGTGTGATACAGCAATCAATTGCTCAAATTCTCACGCCGTTGTTTGACCCTTCCTTCTCGGCCAATAGCTTCGGCTTTAGACCGAATAGGAATGCCAAACAAGCAGTCTTGCAAGTCAGGGATATCATCAAACATAAACGCAAATTTGCCGTCGATGTTGATCTGTCCAAGTTCTTTGATCGAGTAAATCATGATCTCTTAATGACTCAGTTAAGGAGCAAGGTACAGGATAAGCGTCTGCTGGCGCTTATTGGTAAATACCTGCGTGCTGGCGTGATGATCAACGACCAATTTGAAGCAAGCTTCGAAGGTGTACCTCAGGGCGGCCCACTCTCACCATTACTATCAAACATCATGTTGGATAGTCTGGATAAAGAGCTGGAAAGCAGAGGGCATCACTTCGCCCGCTACGCGGATGACTTTATCATCTTGGTCAAGTCTCAACGAGCGGGCGAACGTGTCCTCAAGAGTATTACTCGCTATCTTGCCACTAAGCTAAAACTGGTTGTTAACGAACAGAAAAGCCAAGTGGTTAAGGTAGGCCAAAGCAAGTTCCTAGGGTTTACCTTTAACCGCGGAAAGATCCAGTGGCATGTCAAAACACTGCACATCTTCAAACAAAAGATAAGACGACTGACAAACCGCAATTGGGGCGTTAGCATGGGATATCAATTGTTTAAAGTACGGCAATACATGCAAGGCTGGATCAACTACTTTGGCATAGCCAACGCTTATCAAGGGTGTGTCGATTTAGACCATTGGATCCGTCGTCGAGTACGTATGTGCTACTGGCGTCAATGGCGAAAGCCACGGACTAAGGTACAAAACTTACTTAAACGTGGCGTCAGGATCCAAGCTGCCGTTGCTTGTGGGATCACAAGTAAAGGCCCATGGCGGAGCTCGAAAACACCAGGAATACAGCAAGCGCTGAGTAATGAGTATCTTAAGAAAGCAGGATTGTATTCACTGAGAGATGGATGGATCGCGGTTCACTATCCGAACCAGAAAACAGGTTAGGCGTTCTAAATGAACCGCCCTGTGCGGAGCCGCATGCAGGGTGGTGTGGGGGCTGGAGGCTAGATACCTCCGGCTACCCGATTAAGGCCCTGGCTACGCAAATATGCTGACAGAGTCTCGTAATTATTTAGATGATCTTCTGAATAGGCAGGCAAAATATACAGCCCTAGACTAGCGATCAATTCGAACATTTCCAAACAATCCTTCTGATTTTTATATTTAAAGTGAATTGTCCAGTTGTCCTCGAACCAAAGTTCAACACCTAAACGCACAAATACTAAATTGGTTGCATAAACAACATCAAACAGGTTTGCAACATATAAGCCTAAGTCATCACTGCCAATAAAACGCGAAAACTGCAACTTTTGCTTAGTATTGCGGCCAATGTACTTATATTTAATCGGTTTTTCCAACTCAACAAGCTGTGTCAAAAACCTTTTGATGATTCCGTTCCAAGCTCTTATCTGATCATCTGTTGCATCAGCAATAATACTTAAAGAGTCAGATTCATATAGCCAATGATCAAATACTGTCACCGAAGCACAGCTAAAATCCTCTGCGGTACAATCTTCGTTGTACTTCAACAGAAATGAGAACTTTCTAGAAAGTTCTTCATTTTCATTTTTAGACAGATTACGGAAATTTCTCATTATGGCCTTAACTCCGCAAACACGCGACCAATACCGGAATTCTCATTTTGTGCGAATATCTTCTCGCACAAAACGAAGCGGAGAGTATTGGATCGCCGTGCTTTGCCTTGTTATAAGCTTCTTGGTTGATGTACATATTTAGACCGTTCTTGCTCAGGGATGACATGTTTAACCATTTCTTCTTCACATGCGCCGAAAGAGTGAAAATTATCACGACCCTGCCTTAAAGTAATTGAGTGATTAGGGCCGGACGGTTCATCCACATCATCTATATCCTGCCCATCATCTTCCCAAAAGCAAATTGGACATATTAAATAGTTTCCACGTTCTGCCAAAGAGATGTAATCACAACAAGGACATTGCTCACGCGGAGTAGGATCTTCAGGTTCATACCACTCAATCGGCTTATTTTTGAAGATACTGACTATTTTGCTGAACATTACAGTGCCTTATAACATTTTATTAGTGCGCATGCGCGTTTACCTCATTAGACCAGTAAAAACGCGCACAGTTAACTATATGTATTAAAAAGAACTTATCAGTTATTTATCAAATACACCATCTGGAAAAATGCGCATGCGCGTTTTCCAAACCTATTAACTAATTTTGGAAAAGTATATGCAAATGATTTTAAAGGGTTTTGTTAAGTTTTGACTGGATAAACGCGCAAACTCATGAGTTTAAAAACACTCAAAAGCATCTAAATTTAAATACGACTGTATACCTATGCATTGTTAGTCACTTTACGGTAGAGCCAAACATTAGGCCAATAGATGAGATTTTGTAGGGCAACTCGTTAGTCCTTTTTCGATTCACTAAACAAGTGCGGGGCAATAGCTTTTTAGCTGAACGAGCAGCGATAGGGTTAGTGAGGATTGGCATTGTTGCACCTGTGACCTTCTAAAACAGGATGTTTTAGTAGAGCCCTCAGGGACGCTTCTTGTTAAATGCAAGGGCGGCGAGTCACATGGGAAACAATGACAATTCATGCTGCAAACTGACAACAAAGTTATCTTGCTTTAAGGCAGAAGTGAGTTAAATCAACCTGTCGGTTCTAATTGCTTCCTGATGTGAATCTTGACAGGTTCAGTCTAGGCTAATCCACCTTTTGTCATCTGCATGTCATCTAAACTTCATCATTCAGTCAAAGCCCCTCACTAAGCTCATATTCGTTAACAGCCTAATGGGGTGAATACGAGATGACAGGATTTAATTTCAAGGAATTTGAAACAACAGCGCAGGGACAGATAAATGACCCCAGCCTTTCACCTCCTATCTTTAACCGCTCGACGCAAACACCTACATCAGTTCCGACAGCTTCACCAACATCCTCAAATCGTTTCAATTCAGCTTCTTTTACCCCATCCGCATTAACTTCAGATCAGACGGCTTCACCCCTTACCCCAAGCATCACAGTTAACGCCCTCTGGCTATCGGATATCCATTTAGGCTGTAAGGATTGCAAGGCCGACTACCTGCTAAGTTTGCTTGAAACCGTGCGTTGTCAGCACTTGTATCTGGTCGGTGACATAGTCGATTTATGGGCGCTGAAACGTAAGCTGCATTGGCCCGATAGCCACAATAAGGTGCTACAAAAATTCATTGAACTGGCACAAAACGGCACCCAAGTGATTTATCTGCCGGGCAACCACGACGAACTGATCAAACCCTATGCCGAACTAAGCCTGTGGAATATCAAAATTGCCCGCCAACATATTCACCACGGGATTGGCGGCCATAAATTGTTGATGCTCCACGGGGATCAGTTTGATGCCGATGTGTGTGTCGGTCGCTTCTACGCCATATTGGGCGACCATTTATATGACTTATTGCTGTTCCTTAATCGCAATCTCCACAGCCTTCGGGAACGCTTAGGTTATCCCTATTGGTCACTGGCAAGTTACATCAAATCCAAAGTGGGTAAGGCTCAAGCCGCTATCGGACATTATCGCCAAGCGGTGCTCAACTATGCCCAGCATTTCGATGTTGACGGCGTGATCTGCGGCCATATCCATCAGCCAGAACTCTCGACTCACCCCAGAGCAGCACAATACTGCACGCCCCAAAGTACGCCTGAGCAGCGGCAGATCATCTACGCCAACGACGGTGACTGGGTCGAAAACTGTAGCTTAATCACAGAAACCCTTAACGGTGAATTACAGCTGTGTCGCTGGAATGAACAAACGCTCAATCTCGATATTCTCAGCAGCATAGCGTTAGTGCAACAGCCGCCTGAGGCGCACAAAAACAAACAACAAAAAACGGCAGCGCAGCAAATGCCAAACACAAATACCGGCGAAACTCGCCCAAGGGATGTTGCCTAACACTATGAATCAAATAAATAACATGAATCATCAATCAGATAACGCTATGGAACACAATGACCAGACGCTAAACAGCAACCTTAACCATAATAACCATGCTGTGCAGCCACCAGCGCTTAAGGCGAAGAGCATGATTTTTACCGTTGATAATATGGTTGAACAAAATCTGCCTTCTATCAACGACAAACCTTGGCTCGCTAAACCCGCCAAGGCCATGCTGCGTTACCTGCTCAATGAAAAACAATGCAACGATATCGCCAATCAATATGCCTATTTACAGGGCGTGGACTTTGTCGAGCAAGTGCTGGCGAGTTTCGACTTTAGCTTTACTGTGCCCGCCAACGAGATAGCAAACATTCCCTGTGAAGGCCGAGTGGTGATCTTCGCCAACCATCCCATAGGTTCGCTCGATGGCTTAGCGTTGATCAAACTGATCAGTGAAATTCGCCCTGATATCAAAGTGGTCGCCAACGAACTCTTGATGGCACTGGAACCGTTGCACTCAATCTTACTGCCAGTGCGCAATATGACGGGCGGCACACCGAAACAGCATTTAGAAAAAATCCACCAGCACCTGCGTAACGAAGGCGCTGTGCTGATTTTCCCGTCGGGCGAAGTTTCGCGCCTTCGCCCTAACGGCGTGCGTGATACCCAGTGGCACTCTGGCTTTTTAAAGATGGCGATTTCCTGTAATGCGCCCTTACTGCCGATATTTCTAGATGCCAAAAACTCTGCGACCTTCTACGGCGCATCTATGATTTACAAGCCACTCGCCACACTGCTGTTGGTGAAGGAAATGTTCAAGCAGACCAAACGCAATATGCCGATCCGCATTGGCGAGCTTATTCCCAATGAAGCCGTGCGCTCGATGGACTTTCCACTCAAGACCAAGATAAAACTACTTAAAAATCACTTGTATCGTATCGGCAAAGATAAAGATCCGCTGTTTATCACCCAAAGTGCTATCGCCCACCCTGAATCGCGCCGCGAACTGCAAGCGGCGCTGCAGCAATGCGAACTGCTAGGGGAAACGCAAGATAACAAGTTGATTTATCTATACCAGCACCACGACAGCAATCCTATCATGCGGGAAATTGGTCGCCTGAGGGAAATCGCCTTTCGCGCCGTGGGTGAGGGGTCGGGCAAACGCCGCGATATCGACAAATACGATTCCTACTACCAGCACTTAGTGCTGTGGGATAAAGAGCAATTTGAAATTGTCGGTGCCTACCGTTTTGCCAGTGGCGACAAAGTCTTAGAAAAATACGGCGAAAACGCCCTCTACAGCCAATCGCTGTTTCAATACGCCGACAGCTTTATGCCCTTCGTGAAGCAAGGCTTAGAACTTGGCCGTAGTTTTGTGCAGCCTAAATATTGGGGCAAACGCAGCTTAGATTATCTGTGGTTTGGCATAGGCGCTTATCTCGCCAAACACCCTGAATACCGTTACCTATTTGGCCCAGTGTCTATCAGCAATCAACTGCCCGGCAGCGCCAGAGAAATGCTCGTGCACTTTTACTCGCGGGAATTTGCGCCTGCGCAGCAGATGGCGGTTTCCATGTCGCCCTTTGGTTTATCCAAATCCCAAAAAGCCAAGTTAGATGATTTGTATTTCTCCGAGGATTATCAGAGCAACTTCAAGCAACTCAAACAAGTGCTCGCGAGTATGGGCGCCGCCGTGCCGACGCTCTACAAGCAATATGGTGAGCTGTGTAAGGCTGATGGGGTTAAGTTTCTCGCCTTTGGTATCGATGCCGACTTTGGCGATTGTATCGATGGCTTAGTGCTGGTGGACACCCACAAACTGAAAAGCAAAAAGTATCAACGCTACATAGGCGCGCACTTGCCCGAATCGGAGCGGATGCCAATCACAGCGGATGATGAGCCAGAGGCCTAAGATCTTTGCGTTAAAACTTTGTAATGGGTGTTGGCTAAACATGCACCACTCTGTTATAAGTAACTGTAATGCAGCGCATTAACAGAGTGCATCCTAGGATGCACAAGCTTAACAGGGGATCATCATGCCGATCATTATCGCCGATATTATGAGTACCCGAGTCGTCACGGTTGAAATGGACGACCGATTGACTGTGGCGAAGGAAATCTTCGACCAAGCGAACTTTCATCACTTGTTGGTCGTCGATGAGTATCAACTTGAAGGCGTGTTATCGGAGCGGGATCTATTGCGCGCGATTAGCCCGAACTTGGGCAGTAGCGCCGAAACAGCAAGAGACTTAGAAACCCTGCAAAAACGTGTGCATCAAGTGATGACCCGTAATCCGGTTACCGTTGCGCCTCACATCAATTTAGATACAGCAACCCGCATCTTGTTAGACAATGATATAGGCTGTTTGCCGGTGTTAGAAGACGGTAAATTGGTTGGGATTGTCACTTGGAAAGACTTACTGCGGGCCTATTGTGAATACCGGGCACAAAATCAAAGCGAGTGCTAATCCTAAGACTGCACTCGCTTTTGTTTACAATAACTCAGTTCAAATCACTCAGCTTGCCTAGCTTAAATCGCCCAACCACCCATATAGAACACCACTAAACCTAAGGTAATGGCGAGCACGCCTACTTTCAGTTTGCGCCATTCACCACTACAGATACGGCCGACAACTAGGGTCACAAAGCCCAGCATAATACCTGTGACGATATTACAACTTAAGATGATAAACACAGCGCAGGTTAAGCCTGCCATGGCATCGACTTTATCGTCAAAATCAAGTTTTGCTACGTTACTCAGCATCAACAAACCCACGTACATCAAAGCAGGTGCTGTCGCATAGGCTGGCACTAAATAGCTTAATGGCGCTAAAAACATCATCAATAGAAACAGTACGCCCACGATCGTCGCAGTTAAACCTGTCTTACCGCCCGCCGCAGTACCCGCCGCCGACTCGATATACACAGCCGCTGGTGCGCCGCCCACTAAACCCGCCACCATGCTGCTGACCGAGTCTGAGGTTAAGGCTTTGCCGCCGCCGACAATATTGTCGTCTTTATCGAGCAAATTCGCTTGGCCAGCCACAGCACGGATGGTGCCGGTCGCATCGAAAATCGCCGTCATCACTAACGCTAATACGATAGGCAATACCACAGGATTAAAGGCGCCCATGATATCGAGCTGACCAATCAGTGAATGCTCTGAGGTTAAATCAGGCAAGGCAAACAAACCTTGGTATTTCACGCTCGGATCGAACACTAAACCAAATACCGATAACGCGATAATCACCAACAGAATACCGCCAGGTACACCACGGCGCTCTAAACCAATAGTTGCCGCTAAACCTAGAATAGTAGCAATAACAGGTAGGCTATTAATGTCGCCCAACTTCACCGGTAAGCCTGCGCTATTAGCCACAATCAATTGCACGCTGTTAGTCGCAATCAAGAGTAAAAACAAGCCGATACCTATGCCAGTACCGTGGGCAATGCCCTTAGGTAAATTAGCCAGCACCCACTGACGAATACCCGTCACGCTCACAAGCGTGAAAGTCACGCCCATTAGGAAAATCGCACCTAAGGTAACCGGAATCGACATGCCCTGACCGAGCACTAAGCTAAAGGCAGTAAAGGCGGTGAGCGAAATCGCGCAGCCAATCGCCATAGGTAAATTTGCCCATAAACCCATGAGCAAAGAACCAAATGAAGCAATTAAACAGGTGGCGATAAACACGGCACCAGGATCAAATCCCGCTTGGCCTAACATGTTTGGCACCACAATCACTGAGTAGACCATAGCGAGGAAAGTCGTCAATCCCGCAATCACTTCTTGGCGAACTGTGCTGCCACGTTGTTGAATAGAAAAATAACGGTCCAGAAACGAACCAGAGGGTACGGCTGTTGAACTCAATTGCTCAGACATAATGTTGTTATACCTTGTGATCTCTTAAAATGGGGTCGGTACCAATTACCCTAAAACGCAATTGGCGACGCTGGCTGCGGCAGATTAGAGCCCCAAATCCATCAGACTTGGGTGAGAGATCCACATCATTTTCCTACTGTGGGAAAAATCCATGATCTGCAAGCAGTGATGCTTCGCGATGATTAACAAGCCATTAATCATGTAGACGCAGCCGTTGTTGGCCGCGGATGATACTGGAATCTCCCAAAGATAGCTAAGACATCACCTGCACTTCGATAAAAAATTAGCGGCAAAAGCCGAAATCAGTTGTTCAAAAACCGCCCAACCCTAGGCAATAACTGCCCATTGAACTCACATTAATCACCACCAAAGTCTGCCAGAGCAGCGCTAAGCTTACGCCCTTAAAAAGTTTTCATAATCTTTCATATATTGTCAAACCCCATTCATCACAGCAAGCAAGTCCATTCATATCTCCCCTCTATAGTGCTCCTATCAAAAATCGCTTTCGATCGGAGTCGAGCCCAATGACAAAGCCAAACATACAAACACCTACATCAGAGAAATCCACGCGCAAAAGTGAATTAAAAGCGCTCGGGTTCATCATCTTTTTACTCTTCCCCGCGCTCACTATCGCAGGGATCAGTATTTACGGCTTCATCATTTGGATGATCCAAGCCTTCGGCGGCGTTGTCGGCCACTAACTTATATCTATTTACCATATAGTTACTTTTTGAGGACGCGATTATGAAGTGGTTAACCAACCTCTGGCGCACACTGAACAAACCCACCAAAGCGCTGACCTTAGGCGCCGTCAGCATCAGCGCTTTTATCATGGGTATCATCTTCTGGGGCGGATTTAATACTGCACTCGAAGCCACCAATACCGAAGCTTTTTGTATTAGTTGCCACAGTATGGAAAGCAAACCCTACCAAGAGCTGCAGGAAACTGTGCATTGGTCGAATCACTCTGGCGTTCGCGCCACCTGCCCCGATTGCCACGTGCCCCATAACTGGAGCCGTAAAATCGCCCGTAAGATGGAAGCCTCGCACGACGTCTGGGGCTGGTTATTTAACACAGTCAACACCCCTGAAAAATTCGAAGCCAAACGCTTAGAAATGGCGAGCCGTGAATGGAAACGTTTCGACCGCGACAACTCCTTAGCCTGCAAAAACTGCCACAACTACAACTCGATGAAATGGGAAGCCATGTCACCGCTGGCACAAAAACAGATGAAACGCGCTGCAGAAATCGACCAAAGCTGTATCGATTGCCATAAAGGTATTGCCCACCACTTACCAGAAATGGGCACTGCCCGCGCACCAGAACTGATTGCAGAAGTCGGATCGGGTGTTAGCTCAGTTGAAACAAATCAAACTTACTATAGCGCCCTGACTAAACCCTTATTCTTCACTGATAAAGGCGATGTGGAAGCAGGCACACTCAACGTAGCAACGAAAGTCAAAGTGCTCGAAACCCAAGGCAAACGCATCAAGATCGGCATCGATGGCTGGCGTAAAAAGATTGGTGCTGGCCGCGTGATCTACATGGACTTTGGTGTGAACATTCTGTCGGCACAGTTAACCAAAGACGCAGCCGAAACCGAAGGTGTTATCCAAACCTTTGAAGAAAAAGAAGATCCTATGACAGGCCTTAAATGGCAGCGTATCGAAGCGCAAATCTGGACCGATAAGGATTATCTGCTGACCGAGCTGCAACCACTTTGGGGTTATGCCCGCGATACCTTCCGCTCCAGCTGCAGTGTTTGCCATACCCAACCCGATGAGGCGCACTTTGACGCCAATACTTGGCCGGGAATGTTCCAAGGCATGTTGGCCTTCGTGAATATGGACCAAGACACCCAAGCACTAGTGCAGAAATATCTGCAGGAACATTCGTCAACTTTTGTGAAAAAAGAGCACTAATTCGGGAGTAATACCATGAACAGAAGAGACTTTTTAAAGGGTATCGCCTCATCCTCTTTCGTTGTCTTAGGTGGCAGCTCAGTGTTAACGCCCTTAAATGCCTTAGCCAAAGCGGGCATCAATGAAGACGAATGGCTAACCACAGGTTCACACTTCGGCGCCTTTAAAATGAAGCGCAAAAACGGCGTCATTGCCGAAGTGAAACCCTTCGACTTAGATAAGTATCCAACGGATATGATTAACGGCATCCGCGGCATGGTCTACAATCCATCGCGTGTACGTTACCCTATGGTGCGCTTAGATTTTTTACTCAAAGGTCATAAGAGTAATACCCATCAACGGGGTGATTTCCGCTTTGTTCGTGTAACATGGGACAAGGCATTAACACTGTTTAAGCATTCATTAGATGAAGTCCAAACCCAATACGGTCCATCAGGTCTGCATGCGGGTCAAACCGGTTGGCGCGCCACGGGTCAACTGCATTCCAGCACGAGTCATATGCAACGCGCGGTGGGGATGCACGGCAACTATGTGAAGAAAATCGGCGACTACTCCACAGGTGCAGGCCAAACGATTCTGCCCTATGTGTTAGGTTCAACCGAAGTGTATGCCCAAGGCACTTCATGGCCGCTGATCTTAGAACACAGCGACACTATCGTGCTGTGGTCGAACGATCCGTACAAGAACCTGCAAGTGGGTTGGAATGCGGAAACCCACGAGTCTTTTGCTTATCTTGCGCAGTTAAAAGAGAAAGTGAAGCAAGGCAAGATCCGCGTTATCAGTATCGACCCTGTGGTGACTAAGACCCAAGCCTATTTGGGCTGTGAGCAACTCTACGTTAACCCACAGACAGATGTGACCTTAATGCTGGCCATCGCCCACGAGATGATTAGCCAAAAACTTTACGACGATAAATTTATCCAAGGCTACAGCCTAGGCTTTGAAGAGTTTGTGCCTTATGTGATGGGCACTAAAGATGGCGTCGCCAAAACCCCAGAGTGGGCCGCGCCTATCTGTGGTGTTGAAGCCCATGTTATCCGCGATTTAGCCAAAACCTTAGTCAAGGGCCGCACTCAGTTCATGATGGGTTGGTGCATCCAGCGCCAGCAACACGGCGAACAACCCTATTGGATGGCGGCGGTACTGGCGACCATGATCGGCCAAATCGGTCTACCCGGTGGTGGCATCAGTTATGGTCACCACTACTCGAGTATCGGCGTGCCTTCATCGGGTGCCGCGGCGCCAGGTGCCTTCCCCCGTAACTTGGACGAAAATCAAAAGCCGCTATTTGATAGCTCCGACTTCAAGGGCGCGAGCAGCACGATTCCGGTTGCCCGCTGGATTGATGCGATTCTCGAACCCGGCAAAACCATTGATGCTAACGGCTCGAAAGTGGTTTATCCCGATATCAAGATGATGATTTTCTCGGGTAATAACCCTTGGAACCATCACCAAGACAGAAATCGTATGAAGCAAGCCTTCCATAAGCTTGAGTGTGTGGTCACTGTCGATGTGAACTGGACGGCAACTTGCCGCTTCTCGGATATCGTACTGCCCGCTTGTACTACCTATGAGCGCAACGATATCGACGTGTACGGCGCCTATGCTAACCGCGGTATTTTAGCCATGCAGAAAATGGTTGAGCCACTGTTTGATAGCTTGTCGGATTTTGAAATTTTCACTCGCTTTGCCGCCGTACTCGGCAAAGAGAAAGAATACACCCGTAACATGGGCGAAATGGAGTGGTTAGAAACCCTCTATAACGAATGTAAAGCCGCCAACGCGGGCAAGTTTGAGATGCCTGACTTTGCGACTTTCTGGAAACAAGGTTATGTGCATTTTGGTGACGGTGAAGTCTGGACGCGCCATGCAGACTTTAGAAACGATCCTGAAATCAATCCACTAGGCACGCCTTCAGGTTTGATTGAAATTTTTAGCCGTAAGATTGATCAATTCGGTTACGATGACTGTAAAGGTCACCCAACTTGGATGGAGAAAACCGAGCGTAGCCATGGCGGTCCAGGCTCTGACAAGCATCCGATTTGGTTGCAGTCATGCCACCCAGACAAACGCTTACACTCGCAAATGTGTGAGTCGCGAGAATACCGCGAGACCTACGCAGTCAATGGCCGTGAGCCTGTGTATATCAGCCCTGTCGACGCAAAAGCGCGCGGCATCAAAGATGGCGATATAGTGCGAGTCTTTAACGACCGTGGCCAACTGTTGGCAGGTGCTGTGGTATCGGACAACTTCCCTACTGGTATTGTGCGGATTCACGAAGGCGCATGGTATGGGCCAGTAGGTAAAGATGGTAGCACTGAAGGTGGGGCTGAAGTCGGCGCCCTGTGTAGTTATGGCGATCCTAACACCCTCACTTTAGACATAGGCACCTCTAAACTTGCCCAAGCTTGCTCAGCCTATACTTGCTTAGTCGAGTTTGAAAAATACCAAGGCAAAGTGCCTAAGGTCAGCTCCTTCGATGGTCCTATCGAAGTCGAAATCTAACCTTAGAACCAAAATGCTGAGATGCGCCGAACACGGCGCGTTTCAGCATCCAATCTTAGCGCCAAAACTAGGGCGTGTTGAGGAATATACAATGAGTCAAGTCGATATCAACCACGCCAGAGCCTTGGTTTATCAGCTGTTATCATCACTGTTCGCCCGCGAAGTTGACGAGCAAAGACTTAAAGAACTCACCAGCGAAGCGGCGCAGCAATTCTGGGAACAGCTTAGCCTAGAGGCTAATTTCACTCAGTCAGTGGATAAAATTCGCAGCATGCTCAATGGGATAAAAGATGATGAGACGTTACTCGAACTCGCGGCGGATTACTGCGGCTTATTTCTCGTTGGCACCAAACACAGCGCTTCCCCCTATGCTAGCCTGTATTTAAGCGGTGAAGATGAACCTCTGCTATTTGGTCAGCAACATCAGCAGATGAGTGAATTTTTACACCAGAGCAAACTGCAGGTGCAGAGTCATTTCCCAGAGCCCGCCGACCATTTGGCCGTGATGCTCGCCTATATGGCGCACTTATGTTGTCACAGTGAAGACAGTGTCCAATTAAGCTTTTTGCAAACCTGCATCGACTCTTGGTTAGCAAAATTTATTAACCAACTCACTCAATGCGACAAAAACGGTTTTTATAGTGCCGTTGCCACACTCACCTTAGCGTGGGTGAAGCAAGATATCGCACAGCTTGAACCCGCTGTGGCGGTGATTAGCTAAACGTTCTAGAGCGACTTATCTTTAGACTAATGCTATCCAATAGGTTGATGAGCAGGTGGGTTTATGAGCAGGCAAGTTCAGTCGTTTTGTGCAGCTAACCATTGGCTTAAGGCGGCAATGGATGCCTGCCAGCAAGACTCAAGGCGTTGAAATTCACTAAGCTCCAACGCGTTATTTGCACTGGCTTTATCTACACTGTCTTTATTTGCACTGGCTTTTAGCGCCAGCTCTAACTCCTTACATAATTTAGCTAACGCTATCAATCCCATACTGGCACTGCTGCCCTTAAGCCCGTGCAGCAATTTGGCTACCTCTTCCTTGGGATTAGCTAGAGACAGTTTGGCAAGCTGCTCACGACTCGAATCACTAAAAAGATCGAGCATAGACATCATAGCTTCGCTGCCGAGTACGTCCTTATCCTGCGCTAACTGCTTGAGATCTAATAACGGCTCATCATCGACATCCGCTATTGTCGTTGCAATCTTAGCTTCCGTTGTGACTTGAGGCGGCGCAGACAACAGGTCATTCACGGTCGATGATGAAATGGATGCCGACAAGGGAGAAACCGCAACGCCAAGCCATTCTGTAAGGGTTTGTAGACTTAGAGGCTTAGCCAATACAGCATCAAATCCTACCTCGCGGTAATGCTGTAAATCCTCGCTCTGCATTTGGGCGGTAAAGGCGGCAAACTTCACATTAGGGTTGGCGATCAACATTTTTAACTGCGGCAATAAATCAATTCCAGAGCCATCACTGAGCTGAATATCCAGCATCACAGCATCGAAAGCCACGCCGCTAGACTCAACAAATTCAAGCGCCTGCTGGCAACTGACAGCAAGCACTGACTTGTGACCTAAGTGCGCTAAAAATCCCTGCGCCACCATAGCATTCACTTTATTGTCTTCTACCACCATCACTTGGCGAGCAGGCACTAGCACCCTCTCTTTTACCGCTTGGGTATTGGTCATATCGCATTCATTAAAGGCGAGTTCAAAACCAAACTCACTGCCTTTTCCTGGCTGACTTTTAACCCAAATCCCGCGGCCGCTAGCATCCATTAACTCAACCAATTGCTTACAAATAGCGAGCCCTAAACCCGTGCCGCGACTGCGACCTTGATTAGGTAAAGCACTGTAGGGCACAAAAAGTTTATCAAGTGCCGCAGGCACAATACCAACGCCCGTGTCCTGTACGACAAAGGACAATTGGGTGCCTTGCAGACTAACAGTTAGCGTCACGCAGCCCTCTTGCGTAAATTTAATGCCATTGCCGATTAGGTTGAACAATACTTGGCGCAACTTAGGCCCATCGATATTGATGCAGTTTGGTAGCTTAGGCTTGTTCATTTTGAGGCTGAGCCCAGCTAAATTTGCACCCGCAACCATGATTGCCAGCACTTCATCGAGCAAGGTATTGATATCGGTTGGCCTTGGCTCGTGGCTGAGTTTCCCTTGTTCAAGACGCGAAAAATCCAAAATGTCGTTCAACACGGTTTGTAATAAAGTGCCGCTATATTGCGATAGCGCTAACATTTGCTGCTGCGCTGGCGGTAGTTCACTGTGACCGAGCAAAGTTAATGTACCGAGTAAACCATTGAGAGGCGTACGAATTTCGTGGCTCATGGTCGCAAGGAATTGGGATTTTGCCTGACTCGCCTCTTCAGCTATTTTCCTTGCTTTAGCATGGCCCTTGGCTTCGGCATCGAGGCGATTATTGGTATCGGCCAGCTCCTGCGTACGGGCAGCAACCGTTTGCTCCAACGCCTTTTTATGCTCGGTCAACTCATCTGCCACCTGACGTAAATCAGCCTGTAATTTAAGATTATGGGCAGTTTTACGCTTGAAGGCTTCGATAGCATTTGCCATCGCAGTCAGTTCATCATCCCCGTGGGCCTCTAAACTCACGTCCGTGTCACCTAAGCTCAGGCGGGACATGGCCTCGGTCGCCTGATTTAACCTAAGGGCGATACCGCGATAAATCACTCGATAGATCACAAAGCCAATTACCACAAACATCAAGGCACCGGTGCCCCAAAGCCCAAGCCTAGCAAGGGACAATTGGTGTAGATAATCACTACGTGCTAATTCAGCCTGTTGTTGCTGTTGATTTAGAGCTCTATCCACCAGCGTATTAAGTCCATAGAGTTTTTCGGCTAACTCTTGCTGCTGACGCTGTTGCTGCTGCAGTGTTTGGCTTAATTCCCGCTGTAATTTAATGATTTGTGGTGTGTGCGCTAACACTGCTAATTCGGTTTTTAACGCCTGCAAACGCCCCGGATCGCGAATTATCTCGGGCACATTATCGAGTGCCATCAAATCGATATTGATGTCACTCGAAGCAAGCGCTGAATCCGTCTTATGGGCAAGCGCCCTGTCCATTGCCGTCGCCATCTCAGGCTCAGGAAGCGTAAAACTCGGGGAAGGATTCGTGCTTGCAAACGTCGCCAGTAAATTCGGCACACTTAATTGTAATTCTGACTGCAATTCGGAGGATTCAAATAGCTGACTTAACAAGGCAATTTGATGAACTAACTTAAGGGCACGATTGAGCTGCTCTTGAATATCAAGTTCGCCCTCAATCACATCGTCGAGTAATCGGCCGCTGCGCTTCGCGCCTGCCATATCAGGATAGGCCTGACTCAACTTCGCCAAGATGGCAGAATTCACGACGGCGAGCTCAGATTGAAGTAATTCGGAGGCATGTCCTGCGGCGATGGACAAATCATGGGCCTTAAGCTGCAGTTCATCGCCCATGGTCAAACGCCTACCCACACTTTTGCCCAGTGAGGTTAATTGGCTGATGATTTGTTCGGCCAGCTGGTTAAGATTTTGGCCTTCGTTAACATCCAATATAGTTAAGGTTTTGATGCCATTAAACATATTGACACTTTCAAGGCTCAGTTTACGACCAATAAACTCCCGTTGACGCTCATCTTCTACCCGCCCTAACTGCTGCACACCATCGGACAAGGCATTAGAAGCTTGCACTAGCTGCCTCGCCGCTTGGGATGCGGGGAGTGACTCTTCGTACAAGTAACTATCGGCCTGTTTTAGCCAATGTAGACTCAAGCTACCTAAGCTAACAAGCAGCATCAGCAATACGCCTAACACACTGAAGGCGAGCATTAATCGACCGGTTAAACTGGTTCGCGATAAAGATAAAGGAGCCACACATCTTCCTTAAACTGTTACAATGCCATCCAAGATTATGCTTAGCGGATAATACGGGATGATGCGAAAATATTGGCAACGATTGTTCACACTCGCCACATTTGGCCTCGTGTTTTCAGGCTATGCGACAAGTGAAAACCTCACTTGGCCATTAGAGCAGCGCACGCCATTCAATGTCAAAATCCAGCAATCCCAAACATTAAACTACTTACCGCTGACAAAAGCTCAAAAGCCTTGGCGGATCTGCGCCCTAGTGCCACACCTTAAAGATGCCTACTGGATTGGCATTGATTATGGACTGATCCAACATGCCAAAGCCCTTGGCGTCTCACTCGATCTCTTCGAAGCAGGCAGTTATTACCATAAAGATAAACAACTGGCACAGCTACAAAGCTGTATGCAAGGCGACTATGATGCCATCTTACTGGGCTCAGTCAGCCCAGATTTACTCGCCCAATTTACAACACCGCTCACTAAACCCGTATTAGCTCTAGTCAATAAACTCAATAGCGACCGAGTCCAAACCCATATTGGCGTCAACTGGTATCAAATGGGGTTACTGGCGGGTAACTTCATCAAAGCCGATGCAGCATCACAACATCCGCATCAAACGGCAAATTTGGCACTCTTGGCCGGACCAGAAAACGTAGGTGGTACAGATTTAGTTGAGCAAGGTATACGTCAGGCGCTTGAAGGGAGCCAAGTCAAGATTAGTGCCATTCAGCACGCCGATAATAATCGCAATCTGTATCGTGACCAGTTGCAGATGCTGCTAAAAGCTCAGCAGCCGGATTATATTCTCGGCAGCGCAGTGGCGATTGAAGCCGCCATTAGTACTTTGAAACAAAAGGGATTAAGTAACAGAGTAAAGCTAGTAAGCAGTTACTTGTCCCCCGCCATTTTACGTGGGCTAAAACGGGAAAAAGTCATCTACAGTAATGATGATCTAGTCGTATTACAGGGAAAACTCGCCATTGATGTTACAGTGAAACAACTCGAAGGCGCTAAGGCATTTGGCGATATAGGCCCTGCGATCATCAAGCGAACATCATCCTCTAACACTTTGTCTCAATTAGATTTCAGTCTAGCGGAGGCCGACTTTTACCCTCTGTACCAAGTGCGACCTAACTCGTATTAATCGTCCACTTTAGCGGCAAATAAATAACCTTCCCCATGAACAGTGACAAACAATTCAGTGTCGAGTTTATTGCGAAGACGGCGAATGATCACATCTATGGTTCTGTCATTGACATCCAGATTACGGTGACTGGTTTGCTGCATTAAACGCTCGCGGGATAAGACTTGCTGCGGATGCAGGGCAAATGCGGCCAGTAACTCGAATTCCGCTTTGGTGAGTTTGATCAACACATCGCCATGGCGTAATTTACGGCTGTTGAGTTCGAGTTGATAACCTTCAAAACTGATCACATCGTCCGGTTGGGATAATTCTTCGGCGACCGCCAGCTCAGCTTGCTTCACAAGGGAAATCCGCCACAGAAGATTTTTTACCCTAACCAGCAACTCCCTCAGTTCGAAAGGTTTAGTTACATAATCATCGGCGCCCATTTCGAGACCAACGATTTTGTCGATAGATTCATCCCGCCCAGACACCAGAATGATGCCCACATGGGAGCGACTGCGCAGCTCACGGGTCAGGCTCAAACCATCAACACCGGGCAAATTGATATCTAGCATGATCAAATCGATATGTTGGCGATTAAATTCGTACCACATTTGCTCGCCATCGGCAGCTTCAACGACGCGATAACCTTCCTTTTCAAAATATCCCTTCAATCGCGCACGAATAACCGCTTCATCATCGACAACGAGCACACTATAAGCCATTTTCAATTTCTCTTATTTTACTTACGTGAATTATTCATACTTTTTCATATTTGCATATGCGTGAAAGGTTAAATATGCGATCTCGGTAGCTTTATTGAACAAAAAATTGCTCTGCTTTTACAGTCACATCAATATGACATATGCTTAGGGACACTGATGGGACTACACTTAGCTGACTATGAAAGAAAAAGGATTGGGTATGGACGAAAGGCGCAAGTTTTCGCGGATTCTATTTGCCACGAATGCACATCTACAACAAGGTGTTGCACAGTGGGAGACGACCATTCTCGATTTGAGTCTAAATGGCGCTTTGGTGGAAGAGCCGCAAAATTTTATCCACTCGGGTGATGCAATTACCCTCAGTTTTATCCTGCCCGAATCTGACATTGAGATCCGTATGGAAACTGAGTTGGTCCATCAAAAAAATGCCCAATTAGGCTTGAAGTGTAACTTCATCGACGTCGACAGCATCAGCCACCTAAAACGTATGGTGGAGCTTAACTTAGGTGATGCCTCCTTGCTGAATCGCGAACTTATGTTGTTTATCGAAAAACACAATATCGCAGATTAAGACACTCGCTCACAAACACAAACAGCGCCTAATGGCGCTGTTTTGCTTACTGGCGTTCATCTCGCTTGAGAGCGTTTAATGCTAGCTAGTATCTACATTTAGCCTAGCTAGCGCCTTACTTTAGCTAGCATCTAATTTTACTCGGCCTAATGACTAAATCGCTTCTAGCGCTTCGGATAACTTAGACACACCCACGACTTCCATCCCCGCAGGAGGCTTTTTCGGCACATTGGCCTTAGGCACAATTGCGCGCTTAAAACCATGTTTAGCGGCTTCGATTAATCGCTCTTGCCCATTAGGCACTGGACGAATTTCACCCGATAGCCCCACTTCACCAAAGGCAACTAAATCGCTGGGCAAAATATCCCCACGAAAACTCGATACCATAGCCAAGAGTAGCGTTAAGTCGGCACTGGTTTCAGTCACTTTCACGCCGCCCACCACGTTCACAAATACATCCTGATCCGACATCTGTAAACCGCCGTGGCGGTGCATCACGGCAAGCAACATGGCTAAACGGTTAGCATCCATACCCACAGCCACGCGGCGCGGGTTAGCCATGGCCGAATTATCCACCAACACTTGCAGTTCCACCAGTAGCGGCCGTGTGCCTTCCCAGACCACCATAACAAGCGAGCCAGAAGATTCCTCTTCACCACGGGAAAGGAAAATTGCCGAAGGATTGGCGACTTCTTTTAAGCCGCGCTCTGTCATGGCAAATACACCTAACTCATTGATGGCGCCAAACCGGTTTTTGTGGGAACGCAAGGTGCGGTAACGACTATCACTATCGCCTTCGAACATCACAGAGCAATCGATGCAATGCTCCAATACCTTAGGTCCCGCCAGACTGCCATCTTTCGTCACATGGCCGACCATGATGACGGCAATGCCATTCTCCTTCGCAAAACGCGTTAAGTAAGAGGCGGATTCACGGACCTGCGACACACTACCGGGGCTCGATGCCACATCGCTCATGTGCATCACTTGAATCGAATCGACCACTATGACCTTTGGCAATTCTTTTAGGGCAACTTCGCAAATTTGTTCGACGCTGGTTTCAGATAACATCCGCAGTTTATTGGTTGGTAAACCAAGGCGATGGGCACGCATGGCCACTTGCTGCAAGGACTCTTCACCCGTGACATACAGTGCAGGCATTTGCTCGGCCAGATGACACAGGGTTTGCAATAAAAGCGTACTCTTACCCGCACCAGGATGTCCGCCAATCAAAATGGCTGAACCTGGCACTATCCCGCCACCGAGCACTCGGTCTAACTCCCCGAAATGGCTCAATATTCGTGGCATAGCATTGAGATCGATTTGATCTAATGTCTTCACTTCATTACTGCTCGCGCCGGCATAGCCGACAAACTTAGTACTGCGCCCAGGGGAAGCCGCACCGAGCCTGACCTCAGTAATCGTATTCCATTCCTGACAAGCACTGCATTGCCCTTGCCAACGGGGGAAGTCTTGTCCACACTCATTACACACGTACGCTGTTTTATTCTTTGCCATAACTCATTAAAATCTGTATAAAATCAATTTAAGTAACGATGAATACTGCCGACATAAGACTAACAGTACAACATATACCCAAACAACCTGAAGATGCAGAATTCAGCGGGAATATAACGCACTTTAGGTAAGGCAGTTATTTGCAGACCTAGCGGGCTAAGTTAAAAATAACTAACACAGCATAAAGTGCGTTAAAACCCGCCGGAACGGAGCGCATAGGGCACTCCACTTCCGTGTTGCATCAATTCAGAAGGTGGCCGACATTCTGTCATTGATGCGCCTTGAATTGAACCACCCTATGCGCTCTGAAACTCGTATCTTCAGGTAGCTTGGGTATTAATAAGCATTAAAAAGAACCCTACATGAGTTTAGATAACCATAGTGCACTCATCGAACAGCTCAAGCCGTTACTCATGGAACCTAACTTCCAAGAGATTTTTCAGCAGCTGACGATAGATGAAACCAATTCGACCCGTTTTCTTGTGAAAATGGAATTGAGTCGTTTGGCTTCGCCTTGCACGCGAATTATCGATCTCAGGGATAAATCAGAGCTTCCTTGTACTGAAGTCATGTTAGGTCAACAGCGACATTTTTTAGATGAGCCTGCCAAAAGCAGTATGCATGAGGCCATGTCACTGTTTCGCAACCAATATACCTTAGGTGTGTATGAATATGTGCTCAATGCCCATCAACAGCGTCGGGTAAAATTACGCCAAGGTGTGACTCAGGTTGAAGCCGCTGAGCCAGAACCTTTTATGGTGCCAGGCGTAGTATTAGGCAGTTATTTCAACCGCGCTGAGGAGCGGATGAATTACAGTATTCGCATTGCGGCATCACAATCCGGTCGAGGTGAAGTACCTGGGATCACGGCAGATTTATCTATCGGCGGTGCCCGTATTCGCCTCGCCGCCAATCATCCCTTCGATCTCGACCAACCACTCAAAGTTAAGTTACTGGAACTCAGTGAAGAGTTTTACTATCCCGATCTCCAGCTAGGAGTGGATTATCAGATTGTCGATAGCCAAACCAATGGCGAATATATTTGGCTAAGACTCAAACGCCTTGGTGGCAGCGAAGCCTTAAGTGAAATGCTCGGCAATTTAATCCGCGGCTATAAACTGCGTTATAAGGTAGATGTCAATGATGTGATAGTGAGTGCAACAGGACTCGGATTTGAACGCCATTATTTACCCCACTTGCCTCACTTACCTTTGTATTTCAATACTCAAACCCAAGGTTTGAGTCACATGCTACTCAGCCGTGACAACCAACAGATAGTGCATTATTTTCAAGATGAGAATGATGTCAGCCAATTGCCTGCCATGTTGACGCCAAGCCGTTTATCGGCACTACTGAGTCATCCAGAGAATCCCGACCACGGGTTATTTTTTAGTTTTACCTATAACGCCCAAGGCTGCTTATATTTTTACTCTGCCACCTTAGCCGAGCTTAAAGCTAAGGGCATGATGCCTTTATTTTTAGGCTTTGCGTCGACCAAACCTAGCTGGCGGATCTTTAAAGTCACCCAAGATAAAATTTATCATGATAAAGGCTATGGCCGTGCAACTTTGCCGGGTGATGAGGCTAAATTCAGCCCGCTGGTCGAACAGCAGTTATCGCAGTTTAGTCATTTACTGCAGCTCATTGATATCAGCAATGAAGATGCCAGAGGGCATTACAAAGCTTGGCAAGACAGCAGTAATGCCAATGCCCTTAAAACCTTTGGTCAACAACGATTAACCACCAATCAAATTAAGTTAGTTTCCATGCAGTTTAGCGAGCGACGCCAAGAGGCTCGTTTCGCCTTTAAAACCTTAGTCAACGTGACGCAAGACAAGCTGAAAGCCACGGGCATTACCTTAGATATTTCTAGCCGCGGCATGCAATTAACCTTAGACAACCCGACAGATTTTTCATCGAATAAACCACTACTGTTAAGCTTTCCCAAACTACAAACCATTGCAGGCAAAACACAGCTAGATAACCTCCCCTACCGTTTAGTGCGCACCCGCAAGAATGGCGTGACGCTGCACTTAACCGCAGTCATGGGCCATACCCCCCATGTGGGGGTGGAGTTTTTAAATAAACTCATTGCCCATAATAAGGAAAAGCTAGAACAACTGACCGAGAACAATAGTGAGGCTAATGAACTTGCCGATGGTTTAAAAAACATTTTGATGCATGATCTGCATTCTGTGCCCTACTTTGTTGAAAAAACGACAAAATCGGCCCAAGTCGCGTGTTTAGGCGTCGGTACGCGACAAGATGAGATCAGCGATATTTTTGCTGCGGGCACCTCAGATACCCTGCAATATAATTTAGCGCCGCTGCTAAAAGACGGTTTCTTTAAACGGGATATTCTCGAACCTATTCGCCAGATGAAACCCCAGCAAGATATGGATTTTATTGAAGTGTTTGTTCAATTGATCCGTCAATCACGTGGCAAAATCTTTTTAAAGTGTACTCCCGCCACGGAAGTCGGTGAAGTTGACGCTCAGATAACCTTTATCAATCAGAGCAAAGCAGTAGGCCGATTCCTCGCCCTACGCATTTACCGTGGCGCGACAGAGAAGCCAGACATGAGTTACCTGCGCCGCGAGTTGGAATACATTAATATTCATGCAAACCATAAAGCCAAACAGTTAGAAGAACAACTATGGCGAGTGATTGGCGTCGGTGAACTCTTGGATATCACCCAAGAGGTTGAATTAAGATACCCAGTGCTCCACAAAAAACAGTCTTAACCATTTAACACCGCCAAATCAAAACTTAAATACCAATCACTAATTTTGGGAAAATGATCGCTGGTGGCATCTAAATGCGTCAGCATATCGGCATGACCATAGTCATGCTTAAAGCCATTCTCCTTAGAAAGAAGCGTTGATTTAACTCGTTTAAAGCCACACTCTGCGACCATATCCGCCACATCTTCAGGATGCCCCAGCACAGTATCGTTCTGCCCTGAGATAAACCAAGCCGGTGGCCAATTAGCGCGCTTTGCCGCTTTCGCATAATCAAATCTATCGTCGTGATCAATCCAATCACCCCGCACCCAATCAATACTTTGAACTAATGAGGCGCGGCTTTCATTGTCCATACCAATACGCAGCTTATCGGCAGCAAGATAACCTTGGCCCATTGCTAAGCCTGGCGCTAGACGATTCCAAAAGACATCGACCATCAACCATTTTTTGAAGGACTTAACCCGAATAGTCCGCTTGCTACCGAAAGTAAGCAGTGAACGAACGCTTTGTTGTAACTCAGGATAACGGGCCAGACTGCTCGCCATTAACACCCCGCCCCATGAATGGGCGCACCAATGCACTTGCGAAGGCGCCACGGCTTTGCGATCATCTTGAGCCGCTTGTTCTTGACAAGCTTTTTGATGTAAATCGAGAATGGCCTGCTGCACTAAAGGTAATTGCTCGCAGATCACTTCACCTTGCCCTAAGGTAAAATCCCGATCGATTTTCGGCAAACTGAGCCCTCTGCCTGCGGTATCCAACACATACACCACAAATCCCGCCTTAGCCAAAAAACAACCTAGGCCACGGCCACTTTGGCTATAGAACACCCGACCGTTAGACATGGCACCATGGAGCATGAGAATAGGCGTCTTAGAAAAATCAAGCACCGACGGTAATAACTGACGTAGATGCAGTTGGCCATCGCGGTACGGCAGAAAGATTGAAGACTGTGAAATGGGTGATGTTGAGCCTTGAGCGAGCTGAGTCAAAATGAGTCACTGGTAGTTTATCAATCTCCCTAAACTACCAGCTCATCAATAAAAGACAAGAGTCATTACTCTAACTCAGCCCTGACTTAGGCTTTCATCTCGATTCAAATTTCAAATAAATGAATAACCTAGATTTGCAACAGATAAGGTAAAACGCGCAGGTCGAGGTGGCGAATATTGGCATCCGCCGCGGCTGCCAGCTTAGGTTTGGCATGGAAAGCAATACCAAAATCCGCCGCCATCACCATAGGGATATCATTGGCGCCATCGCCGATAGCGACGCTTTGACCTTTTGGAATGCCCCACTGCTCACAGCAACGCTCAACCACATCCGCCTTAAACTGCGCATCCACGACTTTACCCGTCACTTCACCCGCGAGTTTGTCATCAGTGATGACTAACTCATTAGCAAAGGCCGCATCTAAGCTTAGAAGCTGTTTTAAATGACCCACAAAAGGCGTAAAGCCGCCAGATGCCACCACTAAACGCCAGCCATGGGATTTAAGTTCTAACAGCATGGACTCAAGCCCAGGCATTAAAGGTAAGTTGTCGCACAAGGTCTTGATAATACTGGCATCGGCGCCCTTAAGCTGTGCCACGCGCTGACGCAGACTCTGTTCAAAATCTAGCTCACCTTGCATAGCACGTTCAGTAATCGCCGCCACGCGCTCACCCACGCCTGCCATGGCCGCTAATTCATCAATACATTCAATCTGAATCGCAGTGGAATCCATGTCCATCACTAATAAGCCGGGATGGTTCAAACGAGGTAAATCAAAATTGATGACATGCAGTTCAGCCAAAGACTGAGGAAACGCTGCTAACTGCGCCTGAGAAGGCAAATTTACCAGTGCCAACTCGATACAATGTAAGCCGACTTGACGTTCGATATGTGAAATACCGATAACATCAGACGAAGGCAATGCCGCAATCCAGGCCGATACCCCTGCCTGCGCTAACGTATCTTGATAGATCACCCGCAAACGCGAAACACCAGCGGGGTTTGCTGACTCTTGATAACGTTCAAACACTTGCCCTTGGCGTTCAAACCTTGGGGAATGGTCAGAGACTAACCACAAAAAAAGCGCATCTTGGTTCAAGCTTTCCATCGGACTTAAATTCTCCAACTATCGGGCTCACTCAGAATCAATTATGATTAGGCAAGCGCTCTACATTTTAAGGGTCAAAGTGTTATATCTTAAAGGGCTAAAGAAAAGCCATAAAATCAGTAGACTGATCCAAATTGCCGCCGCCTTCGCCTTGATATTCGGCTTAGTACAATTGTGGCAGACAAGCCTACTACAAGGTCAGCTGCTTCTAAAGTCCCAAACTCAAAAGATGGCCAGATTACTGGTACAGCAAACTGCTTATGGTGCAGCGCCCGCGCTACAACTGCAAAATGATGAGCAGTTGCAATGGCTCGCCAGCGCTTTAGTCGAAGATCCTAAGGTGATGTCTGCGGCTATCTTCAGCGACCAAGGCATGCGGTTATCCTTCGCCCAAAGCATCACTAAGGATGTTGTAGATCCTGACTCGGAAGAAATGAATTTGCTACTAAGCAAATATCCTCCCTATGTAGAGCCTGTGATCCAAGAAGGGAAAAATCTAGGTTATGTCGAAGTCAGGCTCGATACCAAGCTGTTTTTCAACGAAATCAAAGAAGCCCACAACTTAAACATGGAACAACAGCAAATCATGCTGCTGGTTGCAGGCTTGATAGGTATGTTGCTTTCGCGCTCTTTGTCTTTCAAACGCGCCGATTTTGACCGCCGCCGCTTTAGGGTTAAGCTGCGTCAAGCGCCAAAAAAACCTAAGAAACGCTCATCAGCAGAAGATCCATCAGAAAGTGTTAATGATGGTTTGGCGCAAGTGCTAACCGAAGATCAAGCTGTGTCGACCACAGATAATCCACAAGAAAAAGCGGCTAAATCCACTAAGACGCCAAAAGCAGTGACAGAGACCCGTGTTGATAAGCTCACTCAGAAAGGCGCGCAAACTAAGGCCGAAAAAACGTCAGAAAAATCATTGGAGTTACAGGATAATACAGCAGTTAAAAACGCGACAAACGATGCGGAACAAGCGGCACCTGTAAAGGTTAAACCTAAGGTTAAAAGTGTCCGTCAGGTAAAACACGCGACTAAAGCAACAGCCGTTACGGCCGAAACCTCGACGCCAAAAACGCCCAGCGAGCCAAGCGATCTCGACACTGATTCAACCGGTTAATCTCTATCTCAATAGATAGGAAGATAGGACAACTCATCTATTGATAGCTAGGTTCTAGATAAGCCATAAATAACAAAGTCGAATAGAAAAGGGTCCGCAATGCGAACCCTTTTTTCAGTAGCACACTCTTATACAGTTAGAGTGTAATCGCCGCTTCTAATGTCATGATGATCATGTCATTGAATGTGGTTTGACGTTCTTCTGCAGAAGTCTTTTCACCAGTGCGGATGTGGTCAGATACAGTCACAACACACAGGGCACGTGCACCAAACTCATGGGCAACACCGTACAGACCAGCCGCTTCCATTTCAACGCCTAACACGCCCATCTTCTCCATCACGTCGAACATTTGTGGATCAGGAGTGTAGAACAGGTCCGCAGAGAAAATGTTACCTACGCGAACTTTAGTGCCACGAACTTTCGCAGATTCGATAACCGCATTCATCAGCTCATAGTTAGCGATAGCAGCAAAATCTTGGCCTTTAAAACGTAAACGGTTAACCGCTGAGTCAGTACATGCACCCATACCGATGATCACGTCACGCACTTTAACGTCAGTGCTGATCGCACCACAAGTACCCACACGGATCAGGTTTTTAACGCCGTAATCACGAATTAACTCAGTAGCATAGATAGAGCATGAAGGAATACCCATGCCAGAACCCATAACTGAAATACGCTTACCTTTATAAGTACCAGTAAAACCTAGCATGTTTCGAACATCAGTCACTTGCTCAACATTTTCTAAGAATGTTTCAGCAATATATTTTGCACGTAATGGATCGCCTGGAAACAGCATTGTCTCAGCGAATGCGCCCTCTACAGCATTAATGTGTGGTGTTGCCATCGAAATAACCCCTGTTTATTTTATTAAGACTTAAGTCTTTGTTTACTGGCGGCAAATGTCAGCCGCCAAATCGAAATAAATGCTAATTTTCCTAAAGGAAAGATTCACCATAGGCCATAGGTTCAAGCTTAAAGTGGCTCGCAATAGATTGGCCGATATCAGCAAAGCTCTTACGACGACCCAGAGAACCTGCTTTCAATCCAGCGCCAAAGGCTAATACTGGCACATATTCACGGGTATGATCCGTGCCTTGCCATGTTGGATCGCAACCGTGATCCGCCGTTAGAATCAGCAGATCGTCTTCACCCAATAATGCGAGCATCTCAGGCAAACGGGCGTCGAAATATTCCAACCCTTTAGCGTAACCAGCCACATCACGGCGATGACCATAGTGAGAGTCAAAATCCACGAAGTTAGTAAACACTATAGTGTTATCACCCGCAGATTTCACTTCGGCTAAGGTCGCATCGAAAAGCGCTTCTAAGCCGTTCGCCTTCACTTTTTTAGTTATACCGCAGTAAGCATAAATGTCGGCAATCTTGCCCACACTCACCACTTCACCGCCCGCTTCATTCAGCTTATCTAATACGGTTTTTGCAGGTGGCGCCAGCGAATAATCTTTACGATTACCAGTACGAGCAAAGTCACTTGGGCCAGTACCATCAAATGGACGGGCAATAACGCGACCTATATTGTAAGGCTCTAACTCTTCACGGGTTATTTCGCAAAGACGATAAAGATTGTCTAAACCGAAGGTTTCTTCATGGCAGGCGATTTGAAACACAGAATCGGCTGAGGTATAGAAAATAGGCATGCCAGAGCGCATATGCTCTTCGCCTAGCTCTTCTAAAATAGTTGTGCCAGAAGCATGACAATTACCTAAAAATCCATCCAGACCCGCACGGGCTAAAATCTTATCCGTCAGTTCTTGAGGGAAAGAATTTTGGTGCTCGCTGAAATAACCCCACTCGAATAGTACGGGCACGCCCGCCATTTCCCAGTGACCGCTCGGGGTATCTTTACCCGAACTTAACTCTTGGGCATGACCATAAGCACCAATCAACTCAACATTGTCACCAAAACCTGGGGCAAAGGCGCCAGTACTTTCCATCGCCGCATGGCCTAAACCTAAGCGCGCTAGGTTAGGTAATTTAAGTGGGCCTTCACGGCCAATATCAGCTTTGCCTTCAGCACATGCTTTAGCAATATGACCAAAGGTATCGGAACCGACATCACCAAAACTTGCTGCATCAGCAGAAGCACCGACTCCAAAGGAGTCCAACATCATAATAATGGTACGTTTCATAATTCTTCCTTAAAGATCCGATGCACGAATATAGGCATAGATCTCAGGTGTTTTTTCTGGAGCGGTTTCACCAATGTGAATCGCTTTTTTCACCGCGAGTTCAGCTTCCGCGAAGGCGGCTTCAGACTGTGCATGGATAACGGCAATCGGCGTCGATGAATCCACTTTATCGCCTAGGGCACACACTTGGGTTAAGCCAACACTATAGTCTAGTGCATCGCCGGGCTTACGACGGCCGCCACCTAAGGTCACAACCGCTAAACCTAACTCACGGGTATCCATGCTGTAGGCATAACCTTGCATATCGGCAAAAACTGGGCGAATAATTTGTGACTGCGGCAGGTATTTACTGTAGTTTTCAACAAAATCAACCGGACCACCAAGACCCGACACCATCTTGCCAAAGAGTTCTGCAGCGCGACCATTGTCGAGTACACGATTCAGTTTAGCGCGAGCATCGGCTTCATTGCTTGCAAGACCGCCAAGGAGCAACATCTCAGCGCAAAGACCCATAGTGACTTCATATAAACGCGGGTTACGGTAAGCACCCGTTAAAAAGTCGATGGCTTCTTTCACTTCAACCGCGTTACCTGCACAAGATGCAAGCACTTGATTCATATCGGTAAGCAAAGCCGTCGTTTTAGTACCCGCGCCATTTGCAACGGCGGCGATACTGCGAGCTAATTCTTCCGATGCCTCATAGGTTGGCATAAAAGCGCCGCTACCGACTTTCACGTCCATCGCCAACGCATCTAAATTACAGGCTAATTTCTTAGACAGGATCGATGCTGTGATGAGGGAAATGGATTCAACGGTGGCGGTATTATCGCGGATAGAATAGAAGCGTTTATCGGCAGGAACGAGATCGCCCGTTTGGCCAATAATCGCCACTCCGACGTCTTTAACCACTTTACGGAACAATTCACTTGAAGGCTCAGTTTGGTAACCCGGAATGGCATCAAACTTATCGAGCGTGCCGCCCGTATGACCTAGGCCGCGTCCAGAAATCATAGGCACATAACCACCACACGCCGCAGCCATAGGGCCGAGCATGAGGCTAATCACATCGCCGACACCACCAGTGCTGTGTTTGTCGATGACAGGACCGTTGAGTCCCAATGATTGCCAATTAAGCACAGTGCCAGAATCACGCATTGCTGTCGTTAAAGCGATTCTTTCATCCATATTCATGTCATTAAAATACACCGCCATGCCTAATGCGGCGATCTGACCTTCAGATACGGAGTTGGTGGTGATACCTTGAACAAAGAACTGTATTTCTTCGGAACTTAGCGCTAAACCATTACGTTTTTTACGAATAATCTCTTGAGCTAGAAACATGATACTGCCTCCAAGATAGGCACTAACAACCCTGTCGCTAGCGCTTATCTTTGCAATGAAACATCAAAACTGTAGCAATATTACAAGTTCATACTATCGAAGTTTTGAGTTTGCCAAATAGATTTAGGTCACACTTAATTAGGCTCGCTATACGCTGATAGTATTAATCAGCGATAGTTTGCGATTAATAGCCTTGAGTTGGCTTAGGCGCATCAGCCAATTCTAGTGTGTGCAGCAAGCTGTTTAATAAGCTTGAAGCACCAAATCTAAAGGTACGCGGTGAAACCCAGTCAGCCCCTAAAATACGCTCAGCAACACCGAGGAACTCAGCCGCTTGGGCAGCATCACGCACACCACCGGCAGGCTTGAAGCCTACTTGGGTATTCTTTTCGCTGATCACAGTTAACATGATCTCAGCCGCTTCGAGTGTGGCGTTTACAGGCACTTTACCCGTAGAAGTTTTGATAAAGTCAGCACCCGCATCGATTGAAAGCTCAGATGCACGGCGGATAAGCGCAGGATCAGCTAACACGCCAGATTCGATGATGACTTTTAACAAGACTTCACCACAGGCTTCTTTACAGGCTTTAACTAATTCAAAACCAATCGTTTCATTGCCTTCCATCAGCGCACGGTATGGGAATACCACGTCAACTTCGTCGGCACCATAGGCAACGGCAGCGCGGGTTTCTAGTACGGCAATGGCGATGTCATCGTTGCCATGGGGGAAATTAGTCACAGTGGCGATTTGGATATCTTCAGCACCGATTTCATCTAGCGTCTTACGTGCAATCGGGATGAAACGTGGGTAAATGCAGATAGCGGCAGTATTGCCCGCAGCCGTTTTCGCTTTGTGGCACAGGTCGATCACTTTTTGATCTGTGTCGTCATCATTCAAAGTCGTTAAGTCCATTAACTCGATGGCGCGTTGTGCTGCTTTTTTTAAATCAGTCATAATAGCTCTCCAAAATAAAAATTAAATGAATAGAAATCAGTCGCATAAAAGCAACGCTTAAGAGGTGGCATTATTTTGATTATTTTTATGGCCGGGCCTTCAGGCGGTGCCGAGTAATTTGCTTATACAAACTACCTTGTTGTAGGTATTCAATCTTGCCTAAGTCATAAAGAGCAATAGGCATCCTGACACTTAAAATAACTTATAAGTGACCACGACTTGAATCCTTGAAGACCGGAAGAGAGGATACGAATAAAATCTTGCTCCTACTTTTCCGCGAAAAATCCATTTTAGCGCGAGAAAAACACAAACCTTTATATAAACCCACTTGTTAGCCTAATAGGCTTAGATAAAGACTCATGGTAAAACAAAGATGGAGCCGCATAATGCGGCCCCAACAAGCAACTAGTATTACAAGAAATTAGAACTTGTAAGTAGCTGACAGGTAGTGTGACCAACCTGTTGATTCTAGAGCTAGTGCACCAGCACCATCTTCTAACAGATAAACGTCTTTGAAGCCTTTCAGGCCATAGCCCAGAGCGTAACGATCTGAGTGCCAGTATAGACCGAAGAAGATGTTACCACCGTTAGAGGTTTTTGGTACGAAAGCAGCTTTGTCTTCATCAGCACCGAATTGATAATCGATGTAACCTTGGAATGACAGGAAGCTCTTGTTGTCGAAGAAGTAGAAAGGCTTGAACCAGTTAGCAGAGAATTGGTAACCGTTCCACTCTTTAGCATTCATGTCATAGAAACCGTACAGGTTCATACCTGTTTTGCCTAACCAAGGCACGTTTACGTCAGCACCAACACCCCAGAAAGTAGAGTTAACGCCTTCACCGTTCAGACCGTCCCAGTTGAACAGAGTAGAGAAGTAAACTTCTTGGATTGGACCGAAAGATAAGTCTTTACCAGTTAATGCATCGATAGAAACACGTGGAGCAAATTTCATGAAGAGTTTGCTTGTGCCAGAACCTGGGTTCTTATCACCGTCTTTAGAGTTCTCGTTTGCTAAGTTGAAAATATCAACATAACCGTATAGATCGAATACGCCAGAACGACCGCCGAATTCCATTTCTAAGTAGTTGTGTTGATCGCCAGACGCTGGATTATCTGGCTTTTCACCAATAGAGTACATAGCGTTGAACTGCATCCACTTGTAGTCAGAACCGTGAAGATCTGTACGATCAGCGGCAAATGCGTTGCCAGAGATTGCAGCTACAGCAGTAGCGGCTAAAGCTAAAGTTTTAACGTTTTTCATCATCAACCCCATTTATCTTGTTTACTACCATCGAGGGTAGCGTTCTTTTTGTGGCGCTCGCATTCTACCTAGATTAAAAAAAATCTCAATAATCTAGCGTAAAATCACAAACACAAAATTCTTAATTGTGAACAAAGTCGCGACTTCTGCATTACGATTAATTAACGTAACCGTGGAACTACGACATTTAAGACAGAATGACAGCTACATCTCAGTTGCATTCTGTGTTTTTCAATTGGAGAAACTATTCACTACAGGAATCACTACTGGAAAATGGTTGAATTAACTCAGGTCCCGCCCTGCATGGTCAGGACCCAGTTAGTGGGGTTTCCCCCGTGCGCAACTACTTAGCCGACATAGAACAAGCCAGCAAGTGTTGCACTCATTAAGTTAGCTAAAGAACCGGCGATAACCGCACGAATACCCATTGTAGCTAAATCATGACGACGATTAGGAGCCATAGCACCTAGACCACCAAGCAGAATCGCAATTGAAGACAAGTTAGCGAAACCACATAGAGCAAACGAAATAATCGCTTTCGTTTTACCTGACATAGCTAAACCAGTTTCTGCTACAACTAAACCGCCATCAGCAATGTCTTTTAAGTAAGGTGCGAAGTTCAAGTAAGCAACAAATTCGTTAATAACGATCTTTTGGCCAATGAAAGAACCAGCGACTAATGCTTCGTTCCAAGGTACACCGATTAGGAAAGCTAAAGGCATGAACACATAGCCAAGAATGAGTTCAAGTGTTAAACCTTCAAGACCAAACCAACCACCCACACCACCAATAATGCCGTTGACCATAGCGATCAAACCAACGAAGGCTAACAACATAGCACCTACGTTCAGCGCTAAGTGCATACCAGATGAAGCACCTGCTGCAGCCGCGTCTAAAACGTTAGCTGGTTTGTCAGGATCTTCTGGCAAATCGCTCATGTCATTCTTAGCAACTTCAGTTTCAGGGTGCATCAGTTTAGCCATTAATAGACCACCTGGTGCTGCCATGAATGATGCGGCAACTAAATACTCGATAGGTACACCCATCTGCGCGTAACCAGCCAATACTGAACCCGCGATTGATGCCAAACCACCCACCATGATCGCAAACAGTTCAGACTGCGTCATAGTTGGAATGAATGGACGAACCACTAATGGGGCTTCAGTTTGACCAACGAAGATGTTAGCTGTTGCTGACATAGATTCAGTACGACTTGTGCCCAATGCTTTTTGTAAACCACCACCGATGATACGGATGACCCACTGCATAATGCCTAAGTAATAAAGAACCGCGATCAAAGAAGAGAAAAACACAATAACGGGTAACACGTTTACTGCGAAGATGAAGCCAAGTTTGAAGTTAGCTAAGTCACCGAACAGGAAACCGATACCGTTTTGTGCGTAACCAATAACGCTAGAAACGGCATCAGACATACCTTTAAGAATGTCTTTACCAACAGGAACGTACAGTACAAAACCACCGAAAGCGGCCTGGATAGCTAAAGCGCCACCCACTGTACGTAAATTAATTGCTTTTTTGTTATTCGATAGGAGGAAACCTATCGCAAGTAGGGTGACCACCCCTACTAAACTCATTAATATATCCATTAACCATCACCCTATTGTTAACACTTTTTAATTATGTTGTTAATCAACCTATTTCCGAGTCAGATTATACCCGAGCCCAAGTCGAAAATCGTCGTTTTGATCATATTTTTGGAGTTTAATTTCAATCGCTTAGTGCGGAATGCTAGTGCGACCTACACCTGTTTATACAAAAACAGCTAAAGGTCAAATAGTTGCGTAGCATTCGACATCAAGTGTTCTGATATTAGAACACTTGATTTTTTTTGCAAAGCGGCAATTTTGTCTATAAAAAGAACAAGGTTAGCGGGTTGGTTACGTTTTTCAGCAACATTTATCGGCGTCATAGCCGGAGAATCAGTCTCAAGTATGAGGTGTTCGAGCGGGAGTTCAGTGACAGTTTTGAGTAATTTTTTGGCATTAGGATTCATAATCAAACCACCAATTCCCAGCTTAAAACCTAACTTGATATATTCCTGTGCAATCTCAACACTGCCAGAAAAAGCATGTATCACACCGCCTCTAGGCAATTGATACTTTTTTAAACAGGCCAAAACCTCGGGATGCGCTTTAACACTATGAATAATCACCGGCAGATTAACGGATTTAGCTAACGTCAATTGCGCCTCAAAAAACGCTAACTGCTGCGGCCAAGTAGCGGAGTAAAGTTTATCTAAGCCACATTCACCAATAGCAACAAAACGAGGACATTCGAGCAACGCGGCAACTTTAGATGTTAATGCTAAGATCCCTGCATCAACATTCTCTGGGCAAAACCAAGGATGGATGCCAAGGGCAAAATAGGTTTGATATTGTGCGGCAACAGCGAGCTGTTTGTGCCAGTGTTTCGGGGACACGCCAGGAATAATCAGATTATTAACCCCAACACTGTGCATACGCTGCACCACAGCATCGCGGTCAATATCAAACTCGACAAAATCTAGATGTGCGTGGGTATCAATCACTGCAAATACCTCACTCTACGGTCGATTTGCCGTTTGAATGCGCTTCGGGCGGCAATACAGTTTCGTCAGCCGTAGTCGCTTTGGCACATTTTACCGCTAATGGCGGATCTTCAAGGCGTGGCATACAACAACGACGATTTTCAGGTGTCAGCCCCATGCGGTCGCACCACTGAATATAAACCTGCCATGTTTTTGTGATCCAATTCGCCATCATTCACATCCAGAACCGTTTTTAGATTTCATTAGATACAAAAATGACGGTGAATTCACCGCCATTTCAACAACTATTCTAAACCCAACCTAATTAATGCTCGCGGGTTTTTGCAAACTCAATATCAGGATACCTTTCCATCGAAAGATTCAGGTTGACCATAGTTGGCGCAATATAGGTTAAGTTGTCACCACCATCGAGTGCTAAGTTTTGGCTACACTTGCGGCGGAACTCTTCAAGCTTACGCTCATCCTTACAATAAACCCAGCGAGCGGTCGAAACACTAATACCTTCGTAAATGGCTTCAACGTTATATTCGCTCTTAAGACGACCAACAACCACTTCAAACTGCAGCACACCCACGGCGCCAACAATTAAATCGTTAGTATCGATTGGGCGGAATACTTGCACAGCGCCTTCTTCTGACAACTGTACTAAGCCTTTTAAGAGCTGCTTTTGCTTAAGCGGATCGCGCAGACGAATACGGCGGAACATTTCAGGGGCGAAGTTAGGCACGCCAGTGAAACGGAATTTTTCACCTTGGGTAAAAGTATCGCCAATACGGATAGTGCCATGGTTATGTAAACCTATGATATCGCCTGGGTAAGCTTCCTCGGCACGCTCACGATCGCCCGCCATAAAGGTTAATGCATCGCTAACGTTAACATCTTTACCAATACGCACATGGTGCATTTTCATGCCTTGCTCGTAACGGCCAGAACACACACGCATAAAGGCGACACGGTCACGGTGTTTTGGATCCATGTTAGCTTGGATCTTGAACACGAAACCGGTGAATTTCTCTTCTTCAGGCATAACTACGCGTGCATCGCTTTCGCGCGGTAATGGCTTAGGTGCCCACTCAACGATACCGTCAAGAATATGATCCACACCAAAGTTACCTAACGCGGTACCGAAGAACACTGGCGTCAGCTCACCTTTCAAGAAAGCCGCATGGTCAAATTCATGCGACGCGCCGCGCACTAATTCCATCTCATCGCGCAAATCAGCAGCGTAACTGCCAATCGCTTTCTCAAGATCAGGGTTATTAATGCCTTTAATTACACGACGCTCTTGAATAGTGTGTCCCATACCGCCTTGATACAAGACCACTTCATCACGCAGTATATGGTAAATACCTTTGAATTCTTTACCGCTGCCAATAGGCCAAGTAATAGGTGCGCAGGCAATATTCAGCACGCTTTCGACTTCATCCATCAGATCGATAGGATCACGGATATCGCGGTCGAGTTTGTTCATAAAAGTCACGATCGGCGTATCGCGCAGACGTGTTACTTCCATCAACTTAATAGTACGCTCTTCAACACCTTTAGCAGAGTCGATGACCATCAGACAGGAGTCAACAGCGGTCAGTGTACGATAGGTATCTTCAGAGAAGTCTTCGTGACCAGGCGTGTCGAGTAGGTTAACGAGGGCGCCACCATAGGGGAACTGCATCACAGACGTAGTAATAGAAATACCACGGTCCTTCTCCATTTCCATCCAGTCAGACTTAGCATGCTGACCCGATTTTTTGCCTTTAACCGTACCCGCTTTTTGCAAAGCGTTTCCGAATAACAGCACTTTTTCGGTAATGGTTGTTTTACCCGCGTCGGGATGCGATATGATCGCGAAGGTGCGACGTTTATCGACCTCTACTTTATTGCCTGACATGTTAACCTATGCACTAGTATCGCTAAAAAGGCGCAAATTATAGCGCCTCAGTTCGAGCTTGGCTAGGCAAAGCCCGAGAAGAGCTCGGGCAGATGGGGGTTATTTTGTGGCTTCGAGCAAACCTTTGACTTTAGCGAGCTCAATCCGCGAATATCTATGTTCAACAAAATCATAAATATTGGTCGCCAGTGCGAGGCGGAAATAATTAGCAGCATCTTGATATTGCTTGTTTTCTATTGCCATTTTCGCCAGGTAAAAATAAGCTTCACATAAACGTTCGGCATATTCTTTTGGATGAGTTAAGCCAACTTTCGCAGCAGCAAACACCTCATCATGTCTTTTTGTACCTAAATAATAATCAACGATAACGGTCGCCCAAGCATCATTATCTAAATTCTTACGATTTTCAGCTAACTGTTTTTTAGCTTCAACGGCATCATCTTTAAAATCAATCAAATACAGCCACAATGCGCGATAACCATCTTTATTATCACCAGCATAAAATGCCTGCATATCTTTAGTGGCTAAATCGTTACGGTCGCCATAGTACAAGGCAATACCGCGATTCAAATAGGCATAATCGTAGTTAGGAGCGAGTTCTAACACACCATCGAATGCTTCATAGGCGCTAGCGTATTCGCCTTCTTGGGTATAATAAATCCCAAGGAAATTATAAGCATCGGCGAGATCGGGTTGCAGCTTCAGCGCTTGCATAAAATCGATGCGCGCGAGCAGTCTTAAGCCCACACTGTCGTATATAACACCGCGATCGTAATGAAATCTGGCTCTCTGCTCATTGGTTAATTCGACCGTAGCCAAAATCTCGTTGAGCTTCGCTAACGTCACTTCCACTTTATAATCAGGCATGACAGGTGCGATAACCAATTTACCTTCAACATCATTATGGTTATCTAAAGGAGACTGGGTGGTAGCGCATCCGGCTAACAACAGACTGGCGCCCGCCAGCACAGCAACGACAGCGGTTCTAATTTTAAGACTCATCCATTTCTACCTTTTTAGATTCCCAACATACGCAGAAGAATCTTCATGATAGCAATCCCACCACAGGACTGCTATTGGGGAATTAAGATTAATACTGACTTTCTTAATGCCAAAAACAAAAAAGGAGATCATTTGATCTCCTTTTGATGCAATCACTTAGAAAGTGTGTGCCTATAATAAGTCAAAGACTCATTATTCAGCAGCGGCAGTTTCTTTAGTTTGTGCTTCTTTGATTGACAGACGTACGCGGCCTTGACGATCCACTTCCATTACTTTAACAGCAACTTCTTGGTTCAGTTCAAGGTGATCAGACACGTTAGCAACACGCTCATCACTGATTTGTGAAATGTGTACTAAGCCGTCTTTGCCCGGCAGAATGTTCACGAAAGCACCAAAATCAACGATACGGATAACTTTACCGTTGTAGATACGACCCACTTCAACTTCTGAAGTGATTTCTTCGATACGACGGATAGCTTCTTTGGTTGCTTCGCCGTTTGAAGAAGCGATCTTCACAGTACCATCATCTTCCAGTTCAATCGTAGTGCCGGTTTCTTCAGTAAGAGCACGGATAACTGCGCCGCCTTTACCGATAACGTCACGGATTTTTTCTGGGTTGATCTTGATAACAGTGATACGTGGAGCGTGATCAGAAATATCATCACGGTGTGAACCAATCGCTTGATCCATCACGTTCAGGATATGTACACGTGCGCCATAGGCTTGTTGCAGTGCGATATCCATGATTTCTTTAGTGATACCTTCGATCTTGATATCCATCTGCAGTGCAGTAATACCATCACGCGTACCCGCAACTTTAAAGTCCATGTCACCTAAATGGTCTTCATCACCTAAGATGTCAGAAAGAACAACGAAATCATCGCCTTCTTTCACTAGACCCATAGCGATACCCGCTACAGAAGTTTTGATAGGCACACCAGCATCCATCAGCGCTAATGAAGTACCACATACTGACGCCATAGAGCTTGAACCGTTAGATTCAGTGATTTCAGATACAACGCGCACGCTGTATGGGAATTCAGCAGCTGAAGGCATAACAGCATTGATACCGCGCCATGCTAACTTACCATGACCGATTTCGCGGCGCTTAGGTGAACCCACCATGCCTGTTTCACCAACAGAGTATGGAGGGAAGTTATAGTGCAGCATGAAACGGTTAGTGCGCTCGCCCATGATGCTGTCAATCTTCTGTGCATCACGTTCAGTACCTAAAGTACAAGTCACTAACGCTTGAGTTTCGCCGCGAGTGAACAATGCGCTACCGTGAGTACGTGGCAATACGCCCGCTAACACGCTTAATGCACGGATCATGTCTGGTTCACGACCATCGATACGTGGCTCACCACGGATGATGCGACCACGAACCACTTTCTTCTCTAAGCTACCCAGCAAGTTGTCTACTTCACGTAAATCAATGCTTGGATTGCTGGCTAACAAGGCTTCTTTTGTTGCTGCTTTAACAACAGAAACTTGAGCATAACGATCTTGTTTAACTTGGATTTTATATGCATCGCCTAAACCAGCTTCAGCAAGCTCTTTGATTTGGGCAACTAAATCGGCATCTTGCGTTGGTGCAGTCCAATCCCAAGTTGGTTTACCAGCTTCTGCTTTAAATTCAGCAATCGCTTTGATAACCACTTGTTGTTGATCGTGACCGTAAACAACAGAACCTAACATCACTTCTTCTGGCAATGCTTGGGCTTCTGATTCCACCATTAATACTGCACCAGCAGTACCAGCAACCACTAAGTTCAGTTGGCTGGTTGCAAGTTGCGCAACACTTGGGTTCAACACGTATTCGCCATCAATGTAACCCACACGTGCAGCACCTAAAGGACCGCTGAATGGAATACCAGAAATAGCCAGTGCCGCAGAAGTACCGATCATAGAGATGATATCTGGCTCGATTTGTGGATCGACAGATACTACAGTAATGATAACTTGAACTTCGTTTTTGAAACCATTAGGGAAAAGAGGGCGAATTGGACGGTCGATCAGACGAGCGATTAATGTCTCATCTTCTGAAGGACGGCCTTCACGCTTAAAGAAACCACCAGGAATTTTACCCGCTGCGTAGGTTTTTTCTTGATAGTTAACAGTCAGAGGGAAAAAGTCACGACCAGCATCTGCTTCTTTTTTACCGACAACAGTGACCAACACAGTCGTGTCACCCATACTCGCTAAAACGGCTGCATCTGCTTGACGCGCTATAACACCTGTTTCCAGGGTGACTGTATGTTGACCATACTCAAAACTCTTTACAATAGGATTCACGTGACCCATTCCTTAATTAATGACCTTGAATTACGCGCGTAAGTATACTGCAAATCGGATCAATAGATAAAGAGCAGATAATGATGACAAATACGTAACTTTTCACTAAAGTGGTTAAATCAACAAAGAGTTGCGGTTTACATTGATACGGAAATTCTCGCAGATGGTGAATAATTATCATAAAGGATGCGCCCGATGACAGGCCGTTTTAAGTCACTGACGTGGAAACAAACTAACCTAGTCGTATTTACTGCCCTATTTTTTGCCATTGCTATTTTTATTGTTGAAATCGCTTTAGTCGTTGTATCAACCAAACAACAACTCACGACTACGCAGCAAGAACTCCTTGATTCAGTTGAACAACCCGCAGCAAATGCCGTCTGGGCATTGGATGACAATTTAGCCCGTCAAACCTTAGAAGGTGCCATTAAGGTTGAACATGTCGGCTCTGCAGTGATCGAACTAGACGATGGTTCCATGTTTGTGTCAGTCAGCAATAATAAAAAGAATAACTCGCAGACATTTATCAGCTTAAGTAACAAATTATTTGATGATCTCAAGGAAATCTCTCGCCCACTCTATCGGCCTTTTTATTTCGAAGGCACCCAACAACAGCAACTCATTGGCACATTAACGGTTTTCTACGATACCCAAGAGCTGACAAACACCCTTTTCTCGCAGTTAAGATTTAGTTTTTTCGCCACACTTGCCCGCGCACTCTTACTCACCTTAGTGCTTTCAGTGGTTTTCCATCGTTTCTTGACTCAACCTATCGCGCGTATCAGTGAGGCAATAGATAAGATTGAACCCGACTCACCGGACGAAAATCTCTTACCTATGTCCAATGCGCATAAGGATGATGAACTCGGATTAGTGACCTCGAAATTCAACCAAATTCTAATCCAATTTAGCCAAACCCAATCCAAACTGCGCAAAATGGCGACCCGAGATCCGCTAACGGGCTTACCGAACCGCACACTATTGCTCGAAACCATCGCAGTCACTATCCAACGTTCGCGTGTACACAAGCGCAGCTTTGCCTTAATGTTTATCGACTTAGATCGATTTAAGAATATTAACGATTCCCTTGGCCACGCATTAGGCGATCAATTCCTCGCCCGTATCGCCCGTATTCTTGAACGCTTCGTTGGCGATAAAGGCACTGTCTCTCGCTTAGGTGGCGATGAGTTTGTGATTTTAGCCGACACAGTACACACCCCTGACCAAGCCGCTGACTTTGTTGATAAGTTACTTATCCAGCTTAATGTCCCTATCCAATTAAATGAACATGCGATTCATCCTGCGGCCTCAATTGGGATATCCATTTATCCCGAAGACGGTCACAGCGCAGAAGATTTGATACGTCATGCCGATATTGCCATGTACAGCGCCAAAGCTGCAGGTTCGAATCAATGGGCCTTCTTTAAACAGCAGATGACAGAGCGCGCCGCTGTGCGTTTACGCACCGAAGCATCCTTGCATGATGCGTTGAAAAACAATGAATTTTTACTGTATTTCCAACCTAAACTCGATCTGCAAACGGGCAAAGTGATTGCCTGTGAAGCTCTGATCCGCTGGCAAAAAGACGGCCGACTCATCAGTCCGGTTTCTTTTATTCCCGTAGCCGAAGAAACAGGGATCATCATTCCAATTGGCCGCTGGGTGATAGAACAAAGCTGCAAAGTCTTAAGGGAGTGGCAGAAGAAATATAACTATGCCATCCCGATTGCGATTAATGTCGCCTCACAGCAATTCGCCGACGCAAGTTTAGTACCCGATATCAAACAGATGGCTCTGCGTTATCAAATTCAGCCTGAGCTACTGGAAATTGAAATCACTGAAACCTCACTAATGAACGACATTGAGCTCGCCATCGCTAAGCTTGAACAACTTAAATCAGCAGGGTTTGGTATTGCCGTCGATGACTTCGGCACCGGATATTCATCACTCTCTTACCTGCGCCATTTGCCCATTACCACCATGAAAATCGACCGCTGTTTCGTGTCCGATTTACCAGGGGATAGCGCAATCGCATCGACCATTTTGATGTTGGGTAAGCAGCTTAATTTGACCATTGTGGCCGAAGGGATTGAAAACGAGCAACAATTGGATTGGTTGAAGGAAAATCAGTGCCAAGTCGGCCAAGGTTTCTATTTTAGCCAACCCCTGCCCCAAGCGGAATTTGAAGCCCTGTATATAGCAACACAGACAGCAACGATAAGCAGTCTTGATGGCTTACGTGGAGCTTAGGTTAATTTAATCAGCGCTAAGGTTTAGGCGGCGTTAAGGCCAGCGTAATAGGCATAACACTATCGACATGCTCAGGCCTAAATCCTTCACAGTTCACGCAATCATCTACTGAATTTTAGGCAATAAAAAAGGAGGCTTAAGCCTCCTTTTTTGCGTTAGTCGACGTGAAATTAACGACGTAGACCCAACTTTTGGATCAGTGCAGTGTAACGTGCTACGTCAGTACGTTTCAGGTAAGCAGTTAACTTACGACGTGAGCTAACCATACGTAACAGACCACGACGTGAGTGATGATCGTGAATGTGCTCTTTGAAGTGAGCTTGCAAATGGTTGATTTGCGCAGTTAACAAAGCAACTTGAACTTCAGTTGAACCAGTGTCGTTTTCACAACGGCCAAAATCAGCCAAAATTTTTGCTTTTACTTCAGTACTTAGTGACATGTATATCTCCAAATAAATAATATGAATCTCTAGCCGATCACTAACTCAGCCAGAGGGCGCGTTATTCTACCCAGAAACCCACCCTAGCGCAATAAAAGGTGGAGACTAATCCATGAACTAAGTAATTAATTTGTTCATGGATAGCGGGCTAATCAGTTTCTGCAGGCTCGTCATGGATCACTATGAGTCGTTTCGGCGCGAGTAGGCCGTCTTCGTTCATAGTGCCAATCCCCACAAATCGGCGAATGTCACCTAAAGTGATACGCACCAGTTCATCGGTTTTCAAGCCTGCATTAACAGGGACCCGAACAGCCTGACCTTGCATTAAGTAAGGGGCGATTGCATCTGGCACATTCACCTCAGGGAAATCGGCCACAGCCGTATCCATAGGTAATAACAGCGGATCAAGAAGTATACTCGGATCTATCTGTTGTTCATGTGCTTGAGCAACAAGCGCTTCAAGTTGTTCTAAGGACACCATTCTTGCATAGGGATATTGTGCAACTTGAGTGCGACGCAACATGATGACATGGGCGCCACAACCGAGCATTTCACCGAGGTCGTCTATGATAGTGCGGATATAAGTGCCCTTAGAACAATGAATGTCTAAGGTCAGCTCATCGCCTTCAAGACCGATGAAATTAAGCTCAAATACCGTAATAGGGCGAGATTCGCGCGGCACTTCAATGCCTTCACGGGCATATTTATACAGGGGCTGGCCCTGATATTTAAGCGCGGAATACATAGAAGGCACTTGCTGAGTCTCACCACGGAAGAAATCAAGCGCGGTTAATAACTGCGCCTCAGTAAAATCAATGGCGCGGGTTTGCACCACTTCGCCATCGGAATCACTGGTATCCGTTCGCTCGCCCAGCTTTGCGGTGACTAAATAACGTTTATCGGCATCTAACAGATGCTGGGAAAACTTAGTCCCTTCGCCTAAGCACACAGGTAACATACCTGTCGCTAACGGATCGAGTGCGCCCGTATGCCCTGCTTTGTTCGCATTAAAAAAGCGCTTTACCCTTTGCAATGCAAAGTTAGAACTCATGCCCGTGGATTTATCCAGCAGCACTATCCCATCGATAAAACGACCTTTTGGACGACGAGCCATTAATCTTTACCTTCCGTTTCATCTGCATCATCGGCAACATCATCACCTAAGACTTCATCTTCAACCGATGCGTCTTCGCTGCCAAATTGCTGCTGCTTCGCTTTGTCTTGGTTGATCACTTGGCTAACTAAGTTAGACATGCGCATACCTTCAACGAGCGAGCTATCATAGATAAAACGCAGTTCAGGCATCACACGCAGCTTCATACGGCCCGCCACTAAAGTGCGGATATAAGGAGCGGCGCTGATCAAAGCGTTTAGCTTTTCTTGAACAACGGCTTTATCTTCCTCAAAAAAAGTCACGAAGACTTTGGCATAGCTAAGGTCGCGTGAGACATCGACGTCATTCACGGTTACAAAGCCAATACGAGGATCTTTCATGTCGCGCTGTAGCACTTGAGCAAGTTCTTGCTGAAGCTGCTGAGCGATTCGACGAGTACGACTGAATTCTTTTGCCATAATATTTCTTACCATAGCTTAAATTGATAAGGGCGGCTAAAGCCGCCCTTATTATCGTTACAGAGTACGAGCAATCTCGACGGTTTCGAATACTTCGATTTGGTCGCCTACGCGAACATCGTTGTAGTTCTTAACGCCAATACCACATTCCATACCATTGCGAACTTCAGCAACGTCGTCTTTAAAGCGACGTAGCGATTCAAGTTCACCTTCGTAGATAACAACGTTATCACGTAGTACGCGAATTGGTGCGCTACGCTTGATGGTACCTTCGGTAACCATACAGCCAGCAATTGCACCCAGCTTAGGTGATTTGAACACGTCACGAACTTCAGCCAGACCGATAATTTGTTGTTTGAATTCAGGAGACAGCATACCTGTCATCGCTGCACGAACTTCATCAATCAAATTATAGATAACGCTGTAGTAACGTAAATCAACACTTTCGCTGTCGATTGTCTTACGCGCTTGTGCATCGGCACGCACGTTAAAGCCAACCAGGATAGCGTTAGACGCTGCCGCTAAGGTTGCATCCGTTTCAGTAAGAGCACCCACACCGCGAGCGATGATGTTCACTTTCACTTCGTCGGTAGACAGACCGGTTAACGAGTCAGTAATCGCTTCGAGTGAACCTTGTACGTCTGCTTTAAGAACAATGTTCAGTTCTTTCACTTCGCCTTCAGTCATGTTCGCGAACATGTTTTCTAGCTTAGATTTTTGCTGACGTGCCAGTTTCACATCACGGAATTTGCCTTGACGATACAGGGCAACTTCACGCGCTTTACGCTCATCACGTACTACTGTTGCTTCATCACCTGCAGACGGAACGCCTGACAGACCTAGAATTTCAACAGGAATAGATGGACCCGCTTCAGTGATTGAACGACCGTTTTCGTCTTTCATTGCACGGATTTTACCGTACTCAAGACCACACAGAACGATATCACCTTGGCGTAGCGTACCTTCTTGAACCAAAATCGTAGCAACTGGGCCGCGACCTTTGTCCAATTGTGATTCAATGACCACACCGGCAGCCATACCATCACGTACCGCTTTCAGTTCGAGAACTTCAGCCTGCAGTAAGATACCTTCTAACAGTTCGTCAACGCCTTCACCTGTCTTAGCTGAAACGAAGGCAAACATGTTGTCTCCACCCCAATCTTCAGACATAACACCGTGTTGTGACAATTCGCTCTTAACGCGATCGATATCCGCTTCCGGCTTATCCATCTTGTTCACAGCCACGATTAATGGCACGTTACCGGCTTTAGCATGTTGAATTGCTTCGATAGTTTGCGGCATTACACCGTCATCGGCAGCAACAACTAACACAACGATATCCGTTGCCTTGGCACCACGGGCACGCATTGCGGTAAACGCGGCGTGACCAGGAGTATCAAGGAAAGTGATCATGCCGTTTTCAGTTTCAACATGGTATGCACCGATATGCTGAGTAATACCACCGGCTTCGCCAGCAGCCACTTTAGCGCGGCGAATATAGTCGAGTAATGACGTCTTACCGTGGTCAACGTGACCCATGATAGTCACAACAGGAGCACGAGACTCTTGCTTGATGCCATCTTCATCGTCACGATCTTTAAGCACTTGGTGCTCAAGTTCGTTTTCACGGATAAGCACAACTTTGTGGCCCATTTCTTCGGCAACCATTTGGGCAGTCTCTTGATCCAACACTTGGTTGATCGTGACCATAGAACCCATTTTCATCATCTGTTTGATGATTTCAGTCGCTTTAACTGCCATTAAATGCGCAAGTTCAGAAACAGTAACAGTTTCACCGATACGCACATCACGGCTTACCGCTGCAACTGGCTTGTTGAAGCCGTGCGCCATAGACTCAGGTGCTGTGCTGCGGTTACGCATGTGTTTTTCACGGCCGTCACGGGCATCTTTGCCGCCACGTTTTTTGGCGTTGCTCTTGTTACGAGCACGACGTCCGCGTTTTTCTTCATCCAGATCAGAAGTATCTTCAGCAGCACGTGCCACTTTAGAAGTCGTGATGTGGTGATCACCGTTTTTCTCGGCTTCTAGACGTTGGCGCTCTTCTTCGGCCCAACGCTTAGAATGTTCTTCAGCCAATAGACGAGCAGTTTCTGCCGCTTTAGCCGCTTCTTCGTCTTGCTTACGTTTTGTCGCCGCTTCTTGTGCTGCTTTTAAACGTTCAGCTTCTAGACGAGCCGCTTCTGCTTCAGGTGACATATCTTTAACCACTTTTACTTCGGCTGCTGCTTTGGCTTTCGCCTTGGCTTCTGCATCCGCTTTTGCTTTCGCATCTGCTTCAGCTTTCGCTTTTACTGCCGCAGCAGCTTCTGCTTCGGCCTTTGCTTTTGCCAAAGCTTCTGCTTCGACTTTCGCTTCTTCTTCAGCCTTCAGAGTAGCCTCATTAGCATCACGCTTGACGAAAGTTCGTGTTTTACGAACTTCAACTTTAACATCTTTAGATTGACCACCATTACCGGCCACACTCAGGGTCGATACGGTTTTACGCTGCAGCGTCATTTTCGTTGGCGCATTTTCGCCACCGTGCTGCTTTTTCAGATAATCCAGTAACTGCTGCTTTTCAGCTTCAGTCACGTTATCAGCTTGGCCTTTCTTAATTCCAGCCTGAGAGAATTGCTCAATCAGACGTTCAACACTTTTACCCACTTCCGTGGCCAATTTCTCTACGGTAGTATCTGCCATCAGTTAAATCCCCCTGTTGATCGACTTATGCTTCTTCGCCAAACCAACAGATATTGCGGGCTGCCATGATGAGCTCACCTGCTTTTTCTTCTGTCAATTCTTCAATTTCGATCAAATCATCAATGCCTTGTTCAGCCAAGTCTTCTAGAGTCACAATACCTTTGCTAGCGAAAACATAGGCTAAGTGTCTGTCAACACCTTCAAGTGCTAGTAACTCTTCACTTGGCTCCACACCATCCAGTGCTTCTTCAGTAGCGAGAGCTCGAGTTGAGATCGCCGCTTTTGCACGTTCACGTAAGGCTTCAACGAGATCTTCGTCAAAACCGTCAATCGCCAATAGTTCAGACACAGGTACATAGGCAACTTCTTCGAGCGACGTAAAGCCCTCGTCCGCCAGTACTTGTGCAAAATCTTCATCGACATCCAGTGAGTTAACGAATAATTCAACCACCTTGGCACTTTCTGCCTGGTGTTTCTTATTCATATCTTCCACTGTCATAACGTTCAGAACCCAACCTGTCAGTTGTGTCGCTAAACGTACGTTCTGGCCATTACGTCCAATGGCTTGTGCCAAACTATCGGCTTCAACGGCGATATCCATAGAATGGTTATCTTCGTCAACTATGATAGAGGCAACATCGGCTGGCGCCATGGCATTGATCACGTATTGTGCTGGATTATCATCCCACAACACGATATCAACACGTTCGCCACCCAGTTCATTCGACACGGCTTGTACACGTGCACCACGCATACCCACACACGCACCGATTGGATCGATACGACGGTCATTCGACTTAACGGCGATTTTAGCGCGCGCGCCTGGATCACGAGCTGCGCCCATGATTTCAATCAGTTCGTCAGCAATTTCAGGTACTTCAACACGGAAAAGCTCGATCAGCATTTCAGGTTTAGTACGGCTTAAGAATAACTGCGCGCCGCGAGCTTCTGGACGTACTGAGTACAATAATGCACGTACGCGGTCTCCTGGACGGAAAGATTCACGTGAAATTAAATCTTCACGGAACAACACGCCGTCAGCGTTATTACCTAAGTCAACCACTACGCTTTCGCGAGTTGCTTTTTTGACTATACCAGTGATTAACTCACCTTCTTGATCTTGGAACTGTTCAACCACTTGAGCACGTTCAGCTTCACGTACTTTCTGTACGATCACTTGCTTAGCAGTTTGAGTGGTAATACGGTCAAACACCACTGACTCGATATCGTCTTCGATAAACTCGCCAGGTTGGATGTCTGGATTTTCGTATCGTGCCGCTTCTAACGTGATTTCGCGGTAAGGATTTTCTAACGCTTCACCGTGATCATCAACCACCATCCAACGACGGAAAGTATCATAACCACCGGTTTTACGGTCGATAGCAACACGAACGTCAATATCACCTTCGTATTTTTTCTTGGTTGCTGTGGCCAGAGCAATCTCTAGCGCTTCAAAAATTTTCTCGCGTGGAACGGCCTTTTCATTTGAAACCGCCTCAGCGACTAGCAGAATCTCTTTATTCATCTCGTCTTGCCTCGTTCACCTTGAAACCATCAAAACTTAGCGATTAAGTTGCCTTTACGGATATTATCCAATGCGACAACTAACTCTTTACCATTCACTTTCAGTGAGAGCATTTGCCCGTCGACCGCAGTGATGGCGCCTTTTAAATTACGACTGCCGTCAACCGGCATAGTCAATTGAAGCTTTACATCCTCGCCCACATAGCCCGCATACTGCTCAGCAGTAAATAAGGGTCTATCAACGCCTGGCGAAGAAACCTCTAGGGTATATTCTGTAGAAATAGGATCTTCAACATCGAGTACAGCACTGACTTGGCGACTTGCATTGGCACAATCTTCAATATTGATACCATTCTCACCATCAATGAACACTCGCAGTGTGGAATGCTTACCCGCTTGAACATATTCAATGCCCCATAGCTGAAAGCCTAATGCTTCCACAGGTACTTTGAGCATTTCTGCCAGTCTGAATTCTAACGTTGCCAAGATTGACCCCCGAAAAAACAAAAAAGGGCTTAATAGCCCTAGTACAACGCCACATACGAAGCATGCGACAAATTTAAAAGTCCCAGATAACAAAAAACCCCGTAATCACGAGGTCATTAATTTCAAGAACCTGTAAACCATAACGAATTCAAACACTATTCGTTACTAGGAGCTGGTTGCGGGGGCCGGATTTGAACCGACGACCTTCGGGTTATGAGCCCGACGAGCTACCATGCTGCTCCACCCCGCGTCAACTGTGTGCAAGTATATTGACTATCGTCATTTCTTGCAATAACTAAGAGAGAACTTATCTCGTCTATCTTAGTTATATTTGGTGCCGAGAGCGGGACTTGAACCCGCACGACCGTTAGGTCACAGCCACCTCAAGGCTGCGCGTCTACCAATTTCGCCACCTCGGCGACACCTTTTACTAGTCAGGAATTTTCGTTTCTGACTTTTGGGTTCCTTGCTCAACAGGTTGTGTGACCTGTTCAGTGTCTGAACCTAAATTTTTCCATGAATCTTCATTTTTTGCGTGGTTTGCACTTAAGTTGCCAATTAGCAGACTCAAAGTAAAAAACGCAATGGCAAGAATTGCCGTAGTGCGTGTCAGGAAGTTACCTGAACCGCTTGAACCAAACAGAGTACCTGATGCACCGGCGCCAAAAGAGGCCCCCATGTCAGCTCCCTTACCTTGCTGAATTAATACTAGGCCGATCAGACCTAATGCAACCAACAAGTAAATAACTACTAGAACTTCATACATATTATGCGCTCATCGCTATGGTACACAGACTTAAAAACTCGCTAGAGTTTAAGCTAGCACCGCCAATCAGTCCACCATCAACATCAGGTTGGGCAAATAAATCTGCAGCATTACTCGGTGTTACACTACCACCGTAGAGAATCCTGATATTTTCTCCGATAAACGGAGACACTTCAGAGAGGCGTTTGCGAATAAACGCATGAACTTCTTGTGCCTGCTCTGGTGTAGCGCTTTTACCTGTCCCTACAGCCCAAAGTGGCTCGTAGGCGATAATGGCGTTATCAAAAGCCATAGTGCCATTTTTCTGGATCACTATATCCAACTCTTCCGCAATCACCTCAAAGGTGCGTCTTGCTTCACGTGCTGGACCTGACTCACCCACACATAAAATGGGAGTTAAGCCATGCTTTTGTGCAGCGGCGAATTTCTCCGCTACGATATTACTCGTCTCTCCGTACATACGGCGACGTTCTGAATGCCCGATAATCACATATCGACATCCTGAATCTTTGAGCATCTGACCTGAAACTTCTCCGGTATAAGCGCCAAAGTCATGTTGACTCAGGTTTTGTGCGCCCATCCTAACAAGTGAACCGTCTAACGCTTCCTTGTTTGCTTCTAGCAGTTGCCTAACGCTCTCTAGATAGATAGAAGGCGGGCATAAAACCACTTCAGCTGAATCATTTTGGAGCTTAGAGGCAAATTTTTTGAACAACTCTTGGGCTAATGCCGCACTGCCGTTCATCTTCCAATTGCCAGCTACCATAGGACGTCTGAGTGCCATCACTGTCTCCTCTGAAAGCGGCGTGAATAATAGCGAACCACTTATTAAGTTACAATAGCTAAATTCGAATTTTTTCAGATATCAGGTTGGAATGCTTATTTTTTACACGTCAAAGCTAATTTCTGTTCATTTGTGCAGCTAACACCTTAATTTTAAATTGGTATCAGCCGCACTCATTACAAAATAGGCAAATATTAGCTTGCCGATTTTACGGCATCCGCAATCAAATTTGCGTGCGCCAATACTGCACTATGATCGTCACCTTCTACCATGACACGGATCAAAGGTTCTGTACCTGACTTACGTAATAGTACTCGACCACGTACGCCAAGCTCAGATTCAACCTGTGCCTGCGCCGCTTTTACTTTATCTGACTTAAGTGGGTCATGCTCGCCCTCAAAGCGCACATTGACTAACACCTGTGGCAACATTTCCATCGCAGAAGTCAGTTCTTCTAGTGTAGCATTTTGGCGACGCATGGCCGCTAACACTAAAATCCCCGCGACAATACCATCACCGGTTGTGCCGTGGTCAAGATTAAGGATATGCCCTGAATTCTCGCCACCAATGCGCCAATCGAGCTCTTTCAGTAATTCCATCACATAGCGGTCGCCCACTTTTGAACGTGCAAAAGGAATATCTAATGCTTGCAAGGCTAAATCAAGCCCAAGGTTCGACATCAAGGTGCCAACCACACCGCCGCGCAATACGCCGCGGGATTTCGCATCACAGGCAAGAATATATAAAATCTGATCGCCGTCGATGACTTCGCCTTTGCTGTTAACCATCATAATGCGGTCGCCATCGCCGTCGAGCGCGATACCTAAATCGGCACTTTCGGCAATAACTGTTTCGCAAATCTTACCCATGGACGTTGCGCCCACTTTATCATTAATGTTCATCCCGTTAGGCTTATCACCAATGGCAATCACCTCGGCGCCTAACTCACGGAACACAGCTGGTGCTATGTGATAAGTTGCGCCATGGGCACAATCGACCACAATTTTTAGCCCAGTTAACGTGTGTTCTGCAGGGAAGTTACCTTTGCAATACTCGATATAACGACCACGGGCATCTTCAATACGCGACACTTTGCCAAGCAGATGCGATTCAACGCAAACGAGGGGCTTTTCAAGCTCAGCTTCGATTTCTAGCTCTAAGTTATCGTCTAACTTACTGCCGTCGGTCGAGAAAAATTTAATGCCGTTATCGTAATAAGGATTGTGTGATGCGCTGATCACCACCCCAGCTTCGGCGCGAAACGTACGCGTCAAATAAGCCACTGCGGGCGTGGGCATAGGCCCCATTAACATCACATTAAGACCTGCGGCAGAAAGACCCGCTTCTAATGCCGACTCAAACATATAACCCGAAATACGGGTATCTTTACCTATGATCACCTTTTTGGTACCGCTGCGGGATAATACGCGACCCGCTGCCCAACCTAATTTTAACGCAAGCTCAGGCGTCATTTGACCTGAACCGACCTTTCCCCGAATACCGTCAGTTCCAAAAAATTTACGTTCTTTCATATCGCCCCACAAACTCAAATGTGTCCCAATGATTTGGGATCATAATATTAATTAAATGCTTAACGAGAGCATAACGATGCTTAAAAATACGCTTGTGTCGCTTGTAACACTTTGAGCATATCCACAGTTTCAGCAACATCATGTACGCGAATGATATGAGCTCCCTTTTGGGCCGCTATCATAGCGCCAGCAAGGCTCCCAGCAAGACGTTCTGAGGTCGGTTTTGCTAAGAGGTTCCCTATCATGCTCTTACGAGACAATCCTATCAATACGGGTAAATCAAACTTGGTAAAAGCGTCGAGCTTTGCCAGTAATTCATAGTTATGTTCTAAGCTTTTACCAAAGCCAAATCCTGGATCGAGTATGAGTAATTCACGGGGGATCCCAACTTGTAAGCAAGCGTCAATCCGCTCGGTTAAAAAGCCAGAAACTTCTTCAATAACATCATAATACGTCGGCGAAGACTGCATGTTCTTCGGCTCACCCTGCATATGCATTAAACATATCGGGACGTGCAACTCTGCGGCAGCTTCGAGCGCACCGGGTTCCATCAAAGCACGCACATCATTAATCAGGTGTGCACCCGCTGCGACAGCTTGACGCATCACTTCAGCTTTACTGGTATCAACCGAAATCCACACATCATGGTGCGTCGCCACATATTTTACTAACGGGATCACCCGCGCAAGTTCATCGGCTAGGCTCACCTCGGCGGCGCCGGGCCTTGTCGACTCTCCACCAATATCAATCATTCCCGCGCCTTGAGCTACCATGTCATCGGCATGCTGACAGGCAAGTTCATAGGAAGAATATTGACCACCGTCGGAAAAGGAATCGGGAGTGACATTCAGAATGCCCATCACTATGGGCGAAGATAACGCGAGGCGTTTAGTGCCAGCAATCAGTTCAAACACGCATTTACTCCAGTAATACGAACACTTACGATTTTACCTATAGGCATAACTTGCGTCATTAGTTTTAGCCTTCACTTTCTATCTGAGGCGACTGATGTCAGAGGCGAAATATCAGTAATGGCAAAGTGGATAAATGACAGCGCAGTCAAATTGCTAACAAGATAAAACAAGAAAACCCCTTTACGGGGTTTTCTTTTATTTCACAACAAATTACTTAGCAGGTGATTCATCTGGCTCTTTCAAGTCTGGTTCAGCAGACGTTGTAGTCACAGTATCTTCAGCTTTTTCAGCTGGCTCACCATGACCGCTGCCTTTGTCGTTAGAACCATGGTCATCCACTTGCCAATCGGCGGGTTGACGCACTTCGCGACGCTTCATTAAATCGTCAATTTGAAGTGAATCAATGGTTTCATACTTCATTAGAGCTTCTTTCATCGAGTGCAGAATATCGAGGTTATCGGTCAATATCTGTCTCGCTCTCGCGTAGTTCTTGTCGATAAAGACTTTCACTTCAGCGTCGATGATAGTTGCAGTTTCATCGGACATGGCTTTGGCTTTACCCATACTGCGACCTAAGAACACTTCACCGTCTTCTTCGGCATACAGTAATGGACCTAGCTTGTCCGAGAAGCCCCACTGAGTCACCATGTTACGTGCAATAGAGGTCGCGTATTTGATGTCCTGTGATGCACCAGTCGACACTTTTTCAGTACCGTAGATAAGCTCTTCTGCTAAACGACCACCGTATGCGACTGAAATTTGGCTTTCTAACTTACGACGGCTCTGACTCACTGAGTCAGCTTCGGGTAAGAAGAAAGTGACACCCAGCGCACGGCCGCGAGGAATGATAGTGACCTTGTGCACAGGATCGTGCTCTGGTACTAAACAACCCACAATCGCATGGCCAGCTTCGTGGTATGCCGTCATTTCTTTTTCAGCTTCAGACATCACCATAGAACGGCGCTCAGCACCCATCATGATTTTATCTTTAGCACGTTCAAATTCTTCCATGCCCACAACTCTGCGATTTCCACGAGCCGCAAACAGGGCCGCTTCGTTCACTAAGTTAGCTAAGTCAGCACCCGAGAAACCTGGGGTACCACGGGCAATGACACTCGCCTTCACATCTTCAGAAAGCGGCACTTTACGCATATGCACTTTCAAAATCTGCTCACGACCACGCACGTCTGGTAAGCCAACGACCACTTGACGGTCAAAACGACCTGGACGCAGCAGTGCAGAATCGAGTACGTCTGGACGGTTAGTTGCCGCGATAACGATAACGCCTTCATTACCTTCGAAGCCGTCCATCTCAACCAGCATTTGGTTCAGTGTTTGCTCACGTTCATCATGACCACCACCTAAACCCGCGCCGCGTTGACGACCGACCGCATCGATTTCATCGATAAAGATAATACAAGGTGCAGACTTTTTCGCTTGTTCGAACATGTCACGCACACGGGATGCACCAACACCAACGAACATTTCAACGAAATCAGAACCCGATATAGTGAAGAAAGGTACTTTAGATTCACCCGCAATGGCTTTCGCCAGCAAGGTTTTACCTGTACCAGGAGGACCCACCATCAGCACGCCCGTTGGAATACGACCGCCCAATTTTTGGAATTTAGTTGGGTCACGCAGATAATCAACTAACTCTTTCACTTCTTCTTTTGCTTCGTCACAACCAGCAACATCGGCAAACGTCGTTTTAATCTGATCTTCGCTCATCAGCTTGGCTTTGCTCTTACCAAAGGACATCGCGCCTTTGCCACCGCCGCCTTGCATCTGGCGCATGAAGAAAATCCATACCCCGATAAGCAATAACATAGGGAACCAAGAGATGAAGATTTGGGTTAGGAACCCAGATTCTTCGGCTTCTTGGCCCTTCATGGTGATGCCCTTACGATCAAGATCATTAATTAAATCTTGGTCATATAACGGCATGATAGTTGTGAACTTTTCACCCGTTCGCTTAGCACCTTCAATAGTACGTTGGTCGCTTTTAACTTCAACAGTTGCGACCTGCCCATCACGGACATTATCTAAGAAGGTAGAATAATCCATCTTCTGCGATGACGAAGAAGAGGGGGAGTAACCCTGAAACACTGACATCAGCACAACGGCGATGACAACCCAGAGTATTAGATTTTTTGCCATGTCACTCAAATTACTAGACCTCATTAAGTCTTGCGATTATTAACGCTAGGTTACTACAACTTGTACCCAGTCGCCACAAGATAGACTTCGCGGGAACGCGCCCGTGAAGAGTCTGGTTTACGTGTTTTAACGACTTTAAACACTGCTTTTACCGCTTTCATGTATTCGTCAAAGCCCTCCCCCTGAAAGACTTTTACCGCAAAACAGCCATTAGGAGCCAATACTTGATGGCACATATCTAACGCCAACTCCACTAAATACATGGCACGGGGTTGATCAACACTATCTGAACCACTCATGTTGGGCGCCATATCAGACAACACAACGTCAACCTTAGCATCACCGACGCGAGTAAGTAATGCTTGAAGGACTTTATCTTCACGAAAATCCCCTTGCAAAAAATCTACCCCGACGATGGGATCCATAGGCAAAATGTCACAGGCGATGACTTTACCTCTATCTCCCGCTAATTTAACTGCCACTTGAGACCAACCTCCCGGAGCAGCACCGAGATCAACCACAGTCATGCCCGGGCGAATCAGTTGATCCTTTTGCTGGATCTCCTCAAGCTTAAACGCAGCGCGAGATCGCAAGCCCATTTTTTGGGCGAGTTTGACATAGTGATCATCAAAGTGTTCTAGCATCCAGCGATTAGAACTGGCCGTACGTTTTATACCTGACATTTAAAATCCGCAACAATTGAGAGTTACACAAAGGCTATATAAGGGTAGAATAGCCGTTTTTCAACAGTAACTCAGCAAAAGTTGGTAGAAATGAACTTAACAACCAAACAAAAACAGCATTTAAAAGGTCTAGCGCATCCGCTAAAGCCAGTGGTGCTGCTTGGTGCCAATGGATTGACTGAAGGTGTACTCGCTGAAATTGAAAGCGCACTCGCTTATCATGAATTGATTAAAGTGAAAGTAGCCTCTGCCGACAGAGAGCTAAAAAATGCCATCGTTGATGCCATAGTACGTGAAACTCAATCCGCAAAAGTGCAACTTATTGGTCATATTCTGGTGATTTATCGTCAATCACCAGAAATGAAGATTGCTTTGCCAAAGGCAAAGTAATTTTTCTTGATTTTTATTGTGTTAACAAAAAGGCCACTCAATTGAGTGGCCTTTTTGTTTTTGCAACAAATTAGAATAAAACACTAAGGCGTATCAGAAATCACTTGTTCCTTATAATGCTCAGGCGTTAAACCTAATAACTCAGGCAATGAGGTGCCAACAGAAATCGATGAGAATGTCCCAGTTAAAATACCGATAAACATCGCAATCGAGAATCCTTCCAGCGGCCCCCCCCCCATGATCCACAGCGCACCGACCGTCATTAAGGTTGTCCCTGACGTCACCATAGTACGGGAGAATGTCGCCACAATCGCTTGGTTATTAATTTCTTGAATGGCAAGCTTTGGCTTAGCAATCAATAATTCACGGATACGGTCGGCAATGATAATCGAGTCATTTAACGAATAGCCTAAAATCGCCAGCACAGCCGCCAGTACCGTTAAATTAAACTCCATCTGCGTCAGAGCAAAAAACGCCAGTACAAACACAACGTCGTGTACCAGCGCAAACAAAGCACCCGATGCGAGTCGCCACTCGAAGCGATAACTTAAATAGCCTAAAATACACAGCATAGCGACTAACAGCGCTAACCCACCCTGCTCCGCCAGTTCTTGACCAATCTGCGGCCCAACAACGCTGCTGTTAAGGACTTGCACTTCAGAGTTAAGCGGCGCTAACGCCTGCTGAATATCGACATTGCTTTGCTCAGTATCAGCACTCTTTATATCACCATAGCGTAATACCCAACGGCCCGGCTCACTGGCCGAGATCACAGAGACTTCCTGCTGATAGGCAGCGTTAAGCAAAGGTTGTAACTCACTGCTGGTGATTTTTCTATCGAGCTGAACTTCAGTCACCACACCACCGGTAAAGTCTAATCCCCAGTTAAAACCCTTTACACCTATGATGGCTAATGACGTTATCATCAATAAAATTGAGATAGCACTGGAGACATAACGCCATTTTGTTAGATTGATATTTTTCATGGTTATACCCTCACATGACGACTAGCATCACGTCCGTAAACTAAGTTAATCAAGGCTCTTGAAGCAAAGATACCGGTAAACATGCTGGTCAACAGACCTAGACCTAAGGTCAAGGCGAAACCTTGAATGGGGCCATTACCGATGGAATACAGCACGACAGCCGTGATCATAGTGGTGAAGTTAGCGTCGAAAATGGTCGAAAACGCACTATCAAACCCCGTATCAATTGCCAGCGCAAAACTGCGACCTTCTTTTAACTTGTCTTTTATTCGCTCAAAAATCAGCACGTTGGTATCGACAGCCATACCCACGGTTAACACTAGGCCAGCAATACCGGGTAAGGTCAGCACAGCACCAGGGATAAGCGCCAGTAGGCCAAACAAGATCACCATGTTAGAGATCAGCGCGATATTCGCCACCCAACCGAGACGGCGATACCAAAGCGCCATAAACAACAAGGTAATGCCCATACCTAGACCGAGCGCAGCAAAACCGTTTTCAATGTTTTCAGCGCCTAACGTCGGGCCAATAGTGCGCTCTTCCACAATCGTCACTGGCGCCGTCATAGAACCCGCTCTTAGTAACAGGGCTAATTGCTGCGCTTCTTGATAGGTGCCAGCGCCAGTGATGCGGAAGCGGTCTCCAAGCTGGGATTGAATGGTCGCGACGCTGATAATCTCTTGAGTTTGCTTAGCCTTACCTTGTTCATCACGGCTGTATTCGCTGTAAGACGTCGCCATAGGTTTGCCAATATTGGTACGGGAAAACTCAGACATTTTCTGCCCGCCGACACGGTCGAGGTTAATGTTCACCTCGGCCATGCCCATCTCACCTAAACTCGCTCTGGCATCGACAATGTGATCGCCGCCCAGTACTGGCGTGCGGCCCACATAAATAGGCTTACCCGACTTGTCGTTAAGCACCATGGCATTCACAGAACCTGACTCTTTCACCTCAAAGAAAGCCAGACTCGCTGTAGCACCAATGACGTTTTTCGCGGCTGCAGGATCTTGCACGCCAGGCAACTCAATCCGAATTCGATGATCGCCTTGGCGCTGTACTAAGGCTTCTGTGATGCCAAGTTCTTCAATACGACTGCGCATAACTTGCAAGTTTTGCTGCACAGTCAAATTACGCAGTTTAGTTCGTTCCTCTTGACTCAACTTAATCTGTAAACCCGCGCCATCGGTATTGGATAATTGCCAATTTGGATAGGACTGTTTCATCATCTGACGCACGGCGGCGCGGGCGTCATTATCGGGCAGCGTCAGGTTTAACTGGTTAGTTTGATCCAAATAGACGCTGGCGCCACGGATCTTCTGCTCACGGATGAATTGGCGTAGCGAATCAACTAGCGCCTCACCCTGAGTTTGATACACAGGGTCAACATCCACATCGAGTAGAAACTGCACCCCACCACGTAAGTCGAGCCCTAGTTTAATCGGCTGAAAACCTAAGTTTTGCAACCAACTCGGCGCTGCACTGGCAAGGGATAAGGTCAACTCTTTTGGCTCTGTCACCATAGACGAAACCAAGGTTTTGACTAAGGTTTGTTGGTTATCCGCATCGAGGACAATCAGGGTTTCGCCATTCTTTTGGTCGATGCGTTTTACCGTCACGCCTTCAGCTTGCAGCTTATCTCTAAGGGCTACGGGCGTGAGTGTTAACCCAGCCTTAGCGCCCACTTGCACCGCGGCATCCTCACCATAAAATGTCGGCAAGGCACTGAATAACATCACAATGATGGTGACGATAAGAACTATATATTTCCAAGCTGAATAGTGATTTAGCAGCCGTTTATTGGGTTTTCTTTCCATGGGATTAACTCGCTATTTATCACCTAACTTTTAAATCAAAAGCTAAGCGAACATATTGATATCAGTCCGAAACCTATCATTGAGCACCAGCAAATCTAGCCAGTTACACTCAAGTCATCACAGCGAATGTAGCCGCGATAGAGATGGTTTCGGTGAGAACAAAAATGCAATGGCATGCAAGTTCAACGGGAGTGGACTCCTGTCGATAGCACACCTAAATAGGCGGGTTAAACGGCTTGTTGGCTAAATCGATATTGAAGATTTGAGACTTTCCAACCCGAAATTCGGGCGGGGGAAGATACAGCTGAAAGCGTCCAATCTGATGCGATATCCAGATCGGTCGGTTCAACGACATTGGGTGTCGGTTCAGCAGTAAAGTCTAACGCAAGTACATATACCGGCTTCACCTCACGCACATCGTGCTGGGCAAGACTGATAAAGCGCGGCGAATTTATTGGGGCAAAATTTAAGTCGTCCGAATGACTCACGTAATCTGAGCTTGGACAAGGTATTGGCTGGGATGCTGAGTCTGAATTGACACGATTGGCATCATGACTATGCAATGAGCCGCAACTTTCAACGGTTTGCGCATCAGACTGTACATTAGATTGGGCATTGAGCTGTGCATTGTCTTGGGTGATAGCGTCGGCATCGGACAAGCTTTGAGGCTCAGCGCTTAGCATTGCATGGTGAGTCGAGCTATCAAGTCTCACAGTGTTCATCTGAGCCGTTTGTTTCAAAGCCGTTTGCTTCAGAGCTGTGTGTTTCTGAACATAATGACGAGACGCGTCACTGCGTTGAACTGAGGTTTTTGGCGTATAGCTAGGCGAGTGCGCGATCAACATGATCGCCACGCAAGCTAACATCAATCCTGTACGCCAATGTTTTACCAAAGCGTGCCCTCTTATAAAACGAAAGATAAACCCAGACATACTTAGTTTTGCTACATAACTGTGGGTTTATAAAGTGAAACTCGCGCTTAATCATTTACACAATACTGAGTTAATTCTGATAAAACTTTCTGATGAAGCTCTAGAGTTGCAGCTTAAGTAAAAGTGCACCAAGAGACAAATTAATCTTTATCCATCTTTCAAGTTCAACCCTGAAGCGCGTTCTCCATCCTTGGCTAAACCTTAAATTCGAACGCAAAGTGCAGCCCTAAACACGCATACAAACTCAATGAGCAGATAACAAAAAACCGCCCTAGGGCGGTTTTAGAACGAGCGAGAATCACACTCTCGGTACGATTTAGCCGACTCGATAGCTAAATCGATTCGCTGATTATAAATACTGTACTGAGATGATTTCGTAATCAGTCATGCCACCTGGCGTGGTAATCGACACTTCATCACCTTCATTTTTACCCACTAAGCCACGGGCTATCGGTGAGTTCACTGAAATCAGGTTTTCTTTAATATTCGCTTCATCATCGCCGACTATGCGATAAGTCACTTCAACGTCAGTATCGAGATTTAAAATAGTCACAGTGGCACCAAAAATAATACGACCGTTGTTCACCATCTTAGTGACGTCGATAATTTGCGCGTTAGATAACTTACCTTCAATATCACGGATACGTGCTTCACAAATACCTTGGTCTTCACGAGCCGCATGGTATTCCGCGTTTTCTTTCAGGTCGCCTAGCTCTCTCGCAGAGGCAATCGCTTCAGTGATCTTAGGGCGACGGTCAAACTTGAGAATATCTAACTCTTTACGCAGCTGTTCTGCACCGACAACTGTCATAGGAACCTTAGTCATAACTTCTTTCGTCTCCTTTAAAACAAAAGCAACCCGTGCCAACGCTAAGGTCAACACAGTCAAATGAGGGTGGAATTGCGCTATTCTAATCGTTATGCGCCTTTGATGCATCAAGAACAATGCATTGACGCAGCTTACCCAACCTTAAGCAGAGTTACCAGCAATGAAATCTAAATCCGCGAGTCAAATAGAATCATAGTGGCTGCATTGATTAATAGCCGTATATATAAAGGGTTTTGAAGATAAAAATGCCCACTCGCCGTTGAGGTTGTGGGCATTTAACGGTGAACGCTACGTCATTTATAAACGCTAAATCATTTTTAACACTCAGTCACTTATAACGCTTACTCACTTGAGCGGAAGACTGAATCCTATTCAAGTCCAGCTTCAAACGTAAGGAAAATCTCACTGACGGTTTTATCGGCAAGGGATGTGTCTGCATTTGGACGTTCAATAGATGCATGCAAAAGATAACGTCCTGCCGCAGGCAAGGTCATGGCCACTTTACCGTCTTTATCTGAGGTTAAAGCGATTTCTTCAGGCTTGTTTCGGTATAGGCTGCCGTCTTTCATAATCGCAACACTCACACCTGCAACGGGTTTGCCGTCATAAACAAACTGCAGTGTTGCAGGTTCGTTTTCAACGATATCCGCAGGATGGGTCACTGGGACTAGTTCCAAGTACTCGCCCTTAGGAGCCAAAACCTTATCCGTTGGCTTATTTCGGGTTACGTAGGTTTCCACCCGCGACACATTTAAAGAACCTTCTAATTCAGAGGCGCCCTTTGGCATGACAGCGGCGGTCGCTTTTTTATCTAAACGACTGCGGACAAAGCCTTCTTTGCCTTTCACTTTATAGCGGGAGAAATAACGCGGCGTAACTTCTTTCTCGAACTTATACGTGCCATCTTGCAGCAACTGCACATCAAATACCGACTTACGGCCGCCGGTATAACTTGAGCTTGGAGAGCTTGACTCACCATCAGGCAGTAACACACGTACGTCACTGGCGCTGAAAGGTTTATCCATCATAAACACTTGATTGCTGGCAGACACATCAGAGGTTATCCACACGGCTTCTTGGCTTTCGGCCGAAACATTAAAGTGGCTAGGTAAAATCCATCTATCGTGGCTGCTTGCCAACGGGCTAATACAAAGTATGCTAAGTAATGCAATAAGACGTAATTTCATGCCTTTTCCTTAAGTTTAACGAGTAATGTACGGGCAATATATTCAGTAGCAGGCTCAGCGAGCCATGCCGCTTAAGCGTATGTCGATAACGCCGGTTTCAGTGGTTGCGGGTAACTGCACTGAGAAGTCCCCCGCGGCTAAATCGATGTTTTGTCGCACGAGATCGCGACCGCCATGCTCACGCACCACTTCTATAAACACAGTGTAACGAGCAGGCTCGAGAGCTTTTCCCGCTTCATCTTTTAAATCCCAATCGATTTTGTAATGACCCGCAGGACGTGTGGCTGATGCAATACCATCAACAAAACTCATATCGTCACGACCCGCTTTACGCCACCAACGACGGATGTCTTTAAGCCATTTATGGCCTTCATCCCAAACCCAAAGGCTTAAGGTTTTTACCGGTTGCCCTTGGGTATTTTCAACCCACACGGCCACATAGGGTCTGTGGTATTGGCCTTCGGTAATTTCAGGTAAAGTTAAATCGACGGTCATTTGTGGCGCCGCAAAAGCAGCAGAACTCACAAACAAAGCACTCACCACAATGGTACGAATAAGATGACGCATACTCGGTCTACACTCCTTATGGAACGAAATAAACATACACAAGTCCGCAACTACCGCTGACAAGTACCATGTATAACAATGACTTTTTGAGGCGCTTAGTTTGAGGCAATAATAAGTAAGCCCCAGTAAGCGAAAATAAAATAATCAGCACGGCGCTAAGATCGAGTATCCAAGCCCATGCAGTGCCTGTGTTGCGGCCCTTATGCAAATCATTCACTACAGCAACAACACCGTACTCTAAGGTTTCGACATAGGCTTGGCCGTCGAGTAAGTCCAACGTCAGGCTGCGGTAAGTGCCAGGCCCTTTGCTGACTAAGCTAATTTCGTCTTCATCTATGTCGGCAGTGGCCATATCCATCGCCCATTCACTTTTCAGCCAATGGCCCGTTGCCAAGCGCCACTGGGCATCTTGTGTATCAACGGGTAATAAATAGGCAGGGATGGGCACTTGCTCCCGTTTAGGTTCCTGATCCGCTTGAGAAAACCAATTAGGGTGATTTAACGTTATGCCTGTCACCGCAAAAAACAACATCAGCAACAACAACGCCATAGACACATATACATGGATAATTCGAGCAAAGGATAAAGACGACTTACTGACTCTTAATTTCAATGGTGCACTCTCAAAAGCAACCCGAAGAGAAATGCCTCCAGAATCGGCTTTCCCTATGCAGCCTAAGACTGAAATAAGCTGCATTAAACTAATTTAATGGGTGAGATTAAATGAGATCGATTATCAAATAGAACAAAGTTTACAAACTTTACATATTCAATACTGCAAAAGAAGCTGAAAAATAGGATTGAAGAATAAGACTGAAAAATAAACCGCTTACAGACAAATCTGCATTTAACACTCAAAAGCCATTATCTTTGATTAAATTAGCAGCAAGTCATTTACGGTATCATCTGTAAATACTCATTGGATTCATAGGGATAAAATCCAACATTCACGCTAAATTTTTGGCATAAAATTTACTTTACGCCCCCTCTCGTTTACCTCATTACAATCGGCTACAATCCGCCGCCGGCGACTTGCTGGTACTCCCAAGGAAATATCATCTTGAGTACATCTCTGCTCAAAAAAATGCGCTGCCTGCATATTCTGTGGCTCGCGTTCATGCTCAACGCCTGTGTTGCTCCACTCTTATTAATGTCACCCCAAGGTCAACTGATGTGGGCCCTGCTCAAACCCCTGGTCGGTTTAGATCCAAATGATGTCGGCTTATTCGAACAGCCACTCATCAAAAACCGTATGCAGGAATTGCTGGGTAAAAATTACGATACCACTCTGTCGCTGCTCAAAACGGCCGATAAGATCCAGCAGGAAGGTCCACTTATTTATTTAGTGTCAACTTATACTCCTGTACCTGAGATGGCAGAAAAAGCGGGGCTAGTGTGGAACTCAGACACCAACCAAATGGCAGTCATGCTAATGAAAGGCGGCGCGCCCTTAGTGATCTCTGAGCAATTCAGTAATCAGACAGAAAAGCTAGTCCCAAGCTGGCCGAAGGAATTAGCCGACTATACCGATCCACAGAAGTTACAACAAAAAGCCTTAGATGCGGGCGCGAACCAAGTGCAGCAACAGTTAGCAGTGCCTAATGCCGTCAAAGCAGTTGCCACGGGTGAGGTTAACGCGGTTCAAAGTGCTGTCACTGAGCATGCTGTATTGCCAGCAACTATCACTGATGCGGCAGCAAAAGTAGCCACACCTGCAATGCCAGCGGTTCCAGCGGTTCCAGCGGAAATAAAATCGCTGCCTGTCGTGCCAGAGGTCAAAAAGCAATAACACAGCTCACCACAGTGCCTAATCTACTGGCACTGTGGTATTCACTGTCGTTATATAACAGTGCTAACTCCCCTTCCTCGATATCCTGATTCAAGCCCTGCTTCTTATGGCTGCTGTTATGCTGGTGCTTATGCTGGCTCTTATACTCACTCATAGACTAGTTGTGCCTGCTAACTCTAAGCCTCACTCCACACTCTGTATCCTAGAACTACACGGATAAGGCTTATTCAGCTTGCTGACGACTTAAAATCCAATACATCATTATTGAGTTACCCAACCTATAAACGGCGAGATAAAAACAAACGACAGAAATTCAAGCCAGCTATAGCAAGGACATTGATAGAAAAGGGAAATGCTAAACGAAGAAAACGAAAGAAACCAAACTGCGAATAATGCGAAAGCAGATAGAGAGTGAAAACGAATAGTAAGGATATAGTGAAAAGCTAGAAAGCAAAAAGCCTGTCCGAAGACAGGCTTTTTAACTTTTGGCTGGGGTACAAGGATTCGAACCTTGGAATGCTGAGATCAAAACCCAGTGCCTTACCACTTGGCGATACCCCAATAAACTTGTTTAATCTTCTATCGAAGATTGCATTTTGATGGTACGGGAAGAGAGACTTGAACTCTCACACCTCGCGGCACCAGAACCTAAATCTGGCGTGTCTACCAATTTCACCATTCCCGCATCAAAATGTACCAAAATTGTCTATTCAACAGCTTTGGATTTTTCTCTGATAAATCACTTTAACAGAGTTAAATATGGTAGCAATGGCGGGACTTGAACCTGCGACCCCAGCATTATGAGTGCTGTGCTCTAACCAGCTGAGCTACATTGCCATGGCTGGGGTACAAGGATTCGAACCTTGGAATGCCGAGATCAAAACCCGGTGCCTTACCACTTGGCGATACCCCAATCAACTTGGAAACTGAGAAAAAATGGCTGGGGTACAAGGATTCGAACCTTGGAATGCCGAGATCAAAACCCGGTGCCTTACCACTTGGCGATACCCCAACTAACTCTGTTTCAAACATCCGCTATCGCCGATGCTTCTAAATTCATATATCAAACTTATATTTTAAATATAATGGTACGGGAAGAGAGACTTGAACTCTCACACCTTGCGGCACCAGAACCTAAATCTGGCGTGTCTACCAATTTCACCATTCCCGCACTGCTTCATGTTTACATCTTGAACAGATGCTAGCAATCAATGCTAGAGTAAAATCGACGTCTATTTTATATAAGAATATGCTTCTTAAATAAAATGGTAGCAATGGCGGGACTTGAACCTGCGACCCCAGCATTATGAGTGCTGTGCTCTAACCAGCTGAGCTACATTGCCACTTCGATATTACGCGCCCCTCTCAGCGAGGAACGGGGCGTATTATGCTTATTCGAGGTATCTAGGTCAACAGCTTTTTTTCGCTATTTCCCTTGGGCCAAGCTGTTCGGCTATTACTTCACCAAAGTGAGCAACAGATGTGCTAAATAACACACTATTGCTCGTACTTAGCTTAATTTATCGAGACTGACTACTTGGATAATCCTTGTTATACGTTAAACAAGAAATGCATCACATCGCCATCTTTAACGATATAGGTTTTACCTTCCACACGTAACTTACCGGCTTCTTTCGCGCCAGCTTCACCTTTGTGGGCAATAAAATCTTCATAGGACATGACTTGTGCACGAATAAAGCCGCGTTCAAAATCGGTATGGATAACACCCGCCGCTTGTGGAGCACTTGCACCTACTGGCACAGTCCAAGCACGCACTTCTTTCACGCCTGCGGTAAAATAAGTTTGCAGATTCAGTAATTGGTAACCAGCACGAATAACGCGATCTAAACCTGGCTCTTCGATACCCAGATCTGCCATAAACTCATCGCGATCTGAGATTTCCATCTCAGCCAGTTCAGATTCAATCGCGGCGCACACAGCAACAACGATAGCGTTTTCTGTGGCTGCAATAGCGCGAACTGCGTCTAAGTGTGGGTTGTTCTCAAAACCATCTTCCGCCACGTTAGCAATATACATGGTCGGTTTTAAGGTTAAGAAGTTAAGGTAAGCAACGGCTTCCAGTTCTTCTTTGGATAATTCCATTGAACGCAGCATTTTCGCTTCGTCTAGAATTGGACGCATTTTTTCTAATACTTCCACTTCAAACTTAGCGTCTTTATCGCCGCCTTTAGCACGTTTCTGCTGGCGTTGAACCGCGCGCTCTAAGCTGTCTAAGTCAGCTAAGGCTAATTCAGTGTTAATCACTTCGATATCGCCAGCGGGATCAACCTTGTTAGCAACGTGAACAATATTGTCATCATCGAAACAGCGTACTACGTGACCAATGGCATCGGTTTCACGGATGTTAGCTAAGAACTTGTTACCTAAGCCTTCGCCTTTAGATGCGCCGGCTACGAGACCTGCGATATCTACGAATTCCATAGTGGTCGGTAACACACGTTGTGGATTCACAATCGCAGCTAACGCATCCAGACGTGGATCCGGCACAGGTACAACACCTGTGTTAGGTTCAATGGTACAAAACGGGAAGTTAGCCGCTTCGATGCCAGCCTTAGTTAACGCATTAAAAAGCGTTGATTTACCTACGTTAGGAAGACCAACAATGCCGCATTTAAAACCCATATGCTTACCTTTCTCTCGATTATTGGCTGACAAGTCACACTCATCAGCGAGGTTTAGTCGTCCTGCCCTATGGCAGCACATTACTGAATTAATTAGTTAATTAACTTGAGTCTCGCCAAAGGCAAAACCTACTCCGCTTTAAAGGAGTGTAATCTGTTCATGGCTTTCACCATGTCTTGCTTAAACAAAATCTCGGTAGAACGCACGGCTTCATCTATCGCCGCATCGATAAGCTCTTGCTCTTTAGCTGGCGCTTTGCCCAGTACGTAACCACTCACTTGGTTTTTATCACCGGGATGACCGATACCTAAGCGTAAACGGTAGAAATTTTTATCGTTAGCCAGTTTAGCAATAATATCTTTCAAACCATTGTGGCCGCCATGGCCCCCACCGAGCTTGAACTTAGCTACGCCGGGCGGCAAATCGAGTTCATCGTGAGCTACCAGAATCTCTTCCGGTGTGATACGAAAAAAGTTCGCCAAAGCACCCACGGCTTTACCACTTAAATTCATATAAGTCGTCGGGATCAATAAGCGGACATCTTTACCGTGCAATACGGCTCTGGCGGTCAAGCCAAAATACTTACTGTCGGCGACTAAAGTCACACCGCAAATTCGTGCCAGCTCAAGAACGTACCAAGCCCCCGCATTATGGCGAGTGTGTGCATATTCAGCACCTGGATTAGCCAGACCAACTATTAATTTTATTTCGCTCATGACACTCAATATCGTTATTTCGTCGATGGCAGCCGTGCAAAAGCGTCGACTGAACTGACCATAGCTGCTAAAAACGCGGCATTTTAGCACTCAAAGCCCAAGTCAACAAATGCCACGTCATCCCACTCAGCCAGAACGCAAAACAACGCAGGATTAATTAAGCCCCAATGCATATTTTAGGACGGTCTTTTTGATCGGAGAATTGATGTTTGCCAACTTTAACGCGCCATTGCGCAGCAGCTTCAGCGGCAAGATATCGTTGCTAAAACCGGCGTAAAACACATCCATCGCCGTCATCATCAGCTGGTTATCGCGATAACGTTTGCGCTGATATTGGGCCAGCACTTCATTTGACCACCAGATATTATCTTGGGTTAATGCATCCTTGATGACCGCCAAAAACGCTTCAACATCCTTAAACCCAAGGTTCACCCCTTGGCCAGCGAGCGGATTAATCGTGTGGGCGGCATCCCCTAAAATCACCACGTTCTGACTATAATAACGCTGTGCATGGCGACGAGTGAGGCCAAAACTGCCTTTATTCTCAACGGTGAAATCGGCATCTAAGCGTGCAGGGAAATGCAAACGTATCTGTTCGGCCAACTGTTTGTTGTTAAGCTGCATTAACTGTTTTATTCGGTTGGCGTCGTCGTACCACACCAGCGAAGCATTGTTGCCGGGCAGAGGTAATAATGAACGCGGTCCTTTTGGCGTAAACTGCTGCCAAGTGACATCTTGCTGGCCCTGTGCGGTGTTGATATTGATCAGCATCGCCGATTGAGCATAATCCCACCCTGAAATACCAATCCCAGCCCATTGGCGTACCTGCGAGTGTGCACCATCGGCACCGACCAATAACTTAGCGTTGAGTTTACTATTCGATTGTAAGTGCACACTGACGCCATCACTATCACGGGCAAATGCCACCACTTTATCGGGGCAATATAAAGTAATGCCCGCCAATTGCGTCATTTGTTGCCACAGGGCAAGTTGGATTAAACGGTTTTCAACGATATGGCCTAAATGACTAGCGCCAATTTGCGAGCTGTGGAATTGGGTGATGCAGCCATCAAGCTCCCAAGTTTCTAAGCCAAGATAAGGCACATTGCGCATTTTCAGCAGTGAGTCCAAGGCGCCAAGACGTTCAAGCAGCGTTTCAGAGGCCACACTAATGGCCGAGACTCGCACATCTAACGGCTGTTCGGCTTGATAAGCCTCTGGCGCAAATGATTCAATCACCGCCACTTGCAAGCCCTGCTGGGCTAATCCAATTGCCGTCGCCGCACCGACCATACCGCCGCCGACGAGAATGACATCAAATCGAGTGACGTCTAAATGAGTCACGTCAGAATGAGTTGTATCGGATGTCATCAGTGCACTTGTTTCATCAATTTGGCTCATCTTACTTACCACCTTAGTTACCACCTTTATTGCCTTGTTTATTAATGCCCAAACGACGTCTTTACACTATCTATGCGCCAGCTATTTTACACCGACAGCATTGGCCAAACCTATGCAGGAGAAAGCCACTCACTTTGTATCAAAAGTATGTCTTTTAGCACTCAAACGTGAGCAAATGTTGCTATCACCCCACCTGCTCACAGTTGCTTACAAAGACAAGATTTACCCGTTTCAACACTGACTAAACTCAAGTGGCACGGGCATCATAGCCAAAATCACTTAATCGAGATTTTGTGATTTGGCTGGCGTTATCCGTGCTGAACACTCTCACTTAACTAGCACCTAGCCCTAAGCCGTATTGGACGAGTTAACAAGTGAATCCACCGTATAGATTAGCGAGGATGTCATGAAAACACTGACTCTTTTACCCATAGCCAGTCGCTTATTAATTTGCAGCGCACTTACACAAGACACAGCATTTACATTGGGCACAGCACTCACATTAGTCATTGCACCGCTAGGCCAAGCCATCGCGGCTAGCTCAGCAACTAACTCAGTCGCGAGCCCAAACATTGAAACCATCACAGTGACCTATCGCGACCCGCTCGATTATGCCTTATATCAACATACCACGGAAATGTTGAGCGCATTTCGACTCGAAATTCGTGAAGACATCGGCATTCAAGCGCGTAATAGCTTGATGGAAATGGCCAAAGCTCAGCATGTTAACCGTCTTAACCTCGCCCAACTACAAGCCAGTAATAAAAACCTAGCATTTGTACGGGTATCGCCCTCGGCAAAAGCCAACAGGTAAAAGTGAGGACAAAGCTGGTCAGCAGCCATAACAGCAGGTAAAATGTCGCGCTATTTTTATTGGTCATCTTAGGGCGACACAACTGATGAGTAAGAAACTCCATATCAAGACTTGGGGCTGTCAAATGAATGAGTATGACTCATCCAAGATGGCTGATCTGTTAGGCGAATACCAAGGTTATACCTTGACTGAAGAAGCGTCTGAGGCAGACATTCTCCTGCTGAATACTTGTTCAATCCGTGAAAAAGCGCAGGAAAAAGTGTTCCATCAGCTAGGACGCTGGAAGACGCTTAAAGATAAAAATCCCAATTTGATTATTGGCGTGGGCGGCTGCGTTGCTTCACAAGAAGGCAAAGCGATTAAAGACAGAGCCCAATGTGTCGACATTATTTTTGGCCCACAAACGTTGCACCGTCTGCCCGAGATGATCGAGCAAGTGCGCCGTGGTGACAAAGCGGTTATCGATATCAGCTTCCCTGAAATCGAAAAATTCGACCGTCTGCCAGAGCCCCGAGCCGAAGGCCCAACCGCGTTTGTGTCTATCATGGAAGGTTGCAGCAAGTACTGCTCGTTCTGTGTTGTACCTTATACTCGCGGCGAAGAAGTCAGCCGTCCATCGGACGACATCATCCTTGAAATCGCCCAATTGGCGGAGCAAGGTGTGCGCGAAGTGAACCTGCTAGGTCAAAACGTGAATGCCTATCGCGGCGCAACTCACGATGGCGCTATCTGTACTTTTGCGGAATTACTGCGCTTCGTGGCAGCCATCGACGGTATCGATCGTATCCGCTTCACGACTAGTCACCCGATTGAATTTACACAAGATATTATCGACGTTTACGAAGATACCCCAGAGCTAGTGAGCTTCTTACACTTGCCAGTACAATCGGGTTCTGACCGTATTCTAACGGCAATGAAGCGTGGCCACATGGCGATTGAATATAAGTCAATCATCCGCCGCCTGCGTAAAGCCCGTGAAGGCATTCAAATCAGCTCAGACTTTATCATTGGCTTCCCTGGCGAAACCAAAGAAGACTTTGCTGATACCATGAAGTTGATTGAAGACATAGGTTTCGACCACAGCTTCAGCTTTATCTATAGCGCACGTCCGGGCACGCCAGCGGCGGATTTACCCGATAACGTCGATATGGAAGAGAAAAAGCAACGTCTCGCGATTCTGCAAGACCGCATCACCCAGCAAGCCATGCGCTACAGCCGCCACATGATGGGCACAGTGCAACGTATTCTGGTTGAAGGTCCATCGGTGAAAAATCCAATGGAACTGCGCGGCCGTACTGAGAACAACCGAGTGGTGAACTTCGAAGGTCAGCCAAAACACATTGGTACTTTCGTGGATGTCGAAATCGTCGACGTTTACACTAACTCACTGCGCGGTGTCTTTATCCGCGGCGAAGATGAAATGGATCTACGTCGTAGCCTGCGTCCAGCTGAAATTTTGGCCAAGCGCAAGCAAGATGATGAGCTGGGTGTGACTCAATTTAAGCCATAAGCTTTAAATCGGCTTAAACAGTACCTATATAGAAAAGGGCGACTTAGTCGCCCTTTTGCTTTCACGCACTTTTATTTAAGTCCACCGAGGCAATTGCTATTTTCCGTTAGCAATTATCGGCCATGACTCGTAAACTGAACTTATATTGCGATGGTTAACCAACCTCGTACCTTGCTTTCTTATTCGCTATTGGGAGTGCTATTTGTCCAGTAAATTAACTACCATGAATCTGTATCTCGAACCCGCAGAAACACGCCGTTTGGCTTCACTGTGCGGTCCATTCGATGACAATATCAAGCAGATAGAACGTCGCGTTGGCGTTGAAATCGTCCGCAAGAACAATCATTTCCAGATCACCGGACTGCCACGCAATTGTTTAAGCGCCAACAACTTACTCAAAGAACTCTATATCGAGACCCAAACGGTCAAAGGCAGCACGCCCGATCTTGAGCCTGAACAAGTCCATATCGCCATTCAAGAAGCCATCGCCCTAGAGCAAGAAGACGCGAGCGACGACAGCAGCATTAATATCAAAACCCGCCGCGGTGTCATTAAGCCACGCAATCCAAACCAAAGCTTATATGTGGCCAATATTGTGCGCCACGACATTACCTTTGGTATTGGCCCTGCGGGAACCGGCAAAACCTACCTTGCGGTTGCAGCGGCAGTGGATGCGTTAGAACGCCAAGAAGTGCGCCGAATTTTGCTGACTCGCCCAGCGGTTGAAGCGGGTGAAAAACTCGGTTTCTTACCCGGTGATTTAAGTCAAAAGGTCGATCCTTATTTACGTCCACTCTATGACGCACTATTCGAAATGCTCGGCTTTGAAAAAGTGGAACGCTTAATTGAGAAAAACGTCATCGAAGTGGCGCCGCTTGCCTATATGCGCGGTCGCACCTTGAACGATGCCTTTATTATTCTCGATGAAAGCCAAAACACCACAATCGAGCAAATGAAGATGTTCCTAACCCGTATCGGCTTTAATTCCCGCGCGGTGATCACAGGCGACATTACGCAAACCGACTTGCCTAAGCATCAAAAGTCCGGCTTACGCCACGCGATTGAAGTGTTAAGCCAAGTAGAAGAAATCAGCTTTAACTTTTTCGTCTCCCAAGACGTCGTGCGCCATCCTGTGGTTGCTCGCATCGTCGAAGCCTACGAGGCCTTTGATTTAAAAGAGCAAACCTTAAAGGCCAAGAAAGAAAGCCAATACCAGAAACAACAGGAAGCCGCAGCACATGAGTCTTGATTTAGCCTTAGATATTCAACATGCCACCACCTGCGACTGGTTGCCAACGGACGAGCAATTCGCCCTTTGGGCCACGACCGCGATTGGCAATAGCATGGATGAAGCTGAATTAACTATACGTATCGTCGACAGCCGCGAGAGTCAGATGCTCAATAGCACCTACCGCGGCAAAGACAAACCGACCAATGTGTTGTCATTTCCCTTTGAGGCACCGCCAGAAATTGAACTTCCTTTACTAGGAGATCTTGTCATTTGCGCGGCAGTCGTTGAAAATGAAGCCCGTGAGCAACAAAAAACCTTAGAAGCGCACTGGGCACACATGGTTGTACATGGTTGCTTGCATCTGCTAGGGTATGATCACATCGAAGATGAAGAAGCTGAAGAGATGGAGTCGTTAGAGACCCAACTCATTGAAGGCTTAGGCTTTACTGACCCATATAAGGAACAATAGTTAGCTAAGATAATCCCTATCAAAAGCTAATGAGAAAACTATGAGTGACGATATCCCCCCGAGTACGAACGCCCACAAGAAAGGTTGGTTTGATAGAGTAAGTCAGCTATTTCAGGGCGAACCTCAAAATCGCGAAGATTTAGTCGATGTGATTGATGGTGCAGAACAGCGCGATCTGATCACTCAAGACACCCGCGAGATGATAAAAGGTGTATTAGACGTTTCTGATATGCGTGTTCGGGATATCATGATCCCAAGAGCTCAAATTGTCGCCCTCCAGATAGACAACTCGGTCGAAGAATTACTCGCCACTGTGATTGGCTCAGGTCACTCGCGCTTCCCCGTCGTTAACGAAGATAAAGACCATATCGAAGGCATATTGCTTGCTAAAGATTTGATCCCTTACGGTTTCTCCAACAGTGATGAGCCCTTCTCACTGGACCGCGTGATCCGTCCTGCTGTGGTTGTACCCGAAAGCAAACGCGTCGATGTATTGCTAAAAGAATTCCGCTCACAGCGCTACCATATGGCGATTGTGGTCGATGAATACGGCGGTGTGTCAGGTCTGGTGACTATCGAAGATATTTTGGAAGAAATTGTCGGTGAGATTGAAGACGAATTCGACCACGATAGCACGGAAGAAACTGAGATCCGCAAAGTCGGCAACACGGTTTATATGGTTAAGGCCTTGACGCCAATCGAAGATTTCAACGAAGAATTCAATACTGAATTCAGCGATGAAGAGTTTGATACTGTCGGTGGCTTAGTCTCACACGCCTTTGGTCATCTGCCAGAACGCAACGAGAGCATCATCATTGAAGGCATCGAATTTAAAGTGATCAATGCTGACACAAGGCGTTTAATCCAACTCAGAGTTAAACTCCCCGATCCTAATACTGGCGAAGACGTAGAATAATCACTCGTGCTAAAACAAATCCGGGCTTTTGCCCAACAAAAGTCCCGACCTAGTGCTTTGAGACTCGTACTGGCATTTGCCCTTGGCGCCAGTACGGCGCTTTCATTCGCGCCCTATTCTATTTGGATAATCTATCCGTTTGCCATGGCGATTGCCCTCTGGCATAGCCGAGCGCTTGACGCTAAGGCGAGCTTTTACTATTGGTTAAGCTTTGGATTTGGCTGCTTTGCCGTAGGGATCAGCTGGGTACATGTGAGTATGGATACCTTTGGTGGTATGCCGCTCATCGCCTCCGTTGGCTTGATGGCCTTGTTGGCTTTGTACTTAGCCTTATATCCGGCACTAACAGGTTTAGCGCTGGCTTGGTTAACTAAAACGCTCAGTAAAAATGGCGAAACCACGTTTAGCCTTTGGCGTAATCTCGCCCTCTTCCCCGCCCTGTGGACCTTGACCGAATGGGCTCGTGGCTGGGTGATGACAGGTTTCCCCTGGTTATGGGCCGGTTACTCTCAAACCCAAGGGCCGCTTAAACCCCTTGCCAGTATCATAGGCGCACTCGGGTTAAGCTTTGTGCTGGCCATGCTCGCTGGTGCATTAGCCCTTTTTTTTACTAAGCGTTATAAGAGTTTACTGCTTTTACTGCCACTCAGTATTCTGGCAGTTTGGGCTGCACCTAAGGTTTCCGACATTCATCCTACGGGTGAAAATGTTAAAGTGGCACTGGTGCAAGGCAATATTCCCCAAAGCATGAAGTGGGAACCCGACGCCCTGTGGCCTACCCTATTAAAATACATGGATTTATCCCGCGAACATTTTGATGCCGATATCATTATTTGGCCAGAAGCGGCAGTTCCCGCGCCAGAATCTATGGTGCAGGACTTTTTAGATAACGCCAATAAAGTCGCCAATCTAAACCATACGTCAATCATCACTGGCATTATCAGCCATCAAAATAACGAGTTTTATAATTCATTGATTGTGCTTGGTAATCATAATCAGAAACAACAAGCTGGCCCTGACTATGAGGGCGATGGTAGCAATCAATTTAAGAAACATCATCTGTTGCCGATTGGCGAGTTTGTGCCCTTTGAAGCGCTGCTGCGCCCGATTGCGCCTTTCTTTAATTTGCCTATGTCCTCCTTTGCTAGAGGCGAATATCAACAGCCAAATCTAAGTGCCCTAGGCCATAAAATCGCGCCCGCGATTTGTTATGAAATTGCCTTCCCAGAGCAATTACGCGACAGCGTTAATCAAGGGACAGATATACTGTTAACTGTCTCTAACGATGCTTGGTTTGGTAGTTCAAACGGCCCATTACAGCATATGGAAATCGCCCAAATGCGCGCAGTTGAATTGGGGCGCCCTTTATTGCGGGCAACCAACAATGGCGTGACTGCGGTAGTCGATGAGCATGGCAATATCACAGCATCCTTACCCCAGTTTGAAACAGGTGTGCTAAGCGCAACCATTCCCTTGGTGACAGGCCAAACTTGGTTCGCAAAATTAGGCCAAACACCCCTGCTGCTGCTCTGTGGCTTACTGGTATTACTCGGCTTTGGTCGACGTGTAAAAGCGCAATAGGATCAAGACCATGCATTACCCAATCAATAAACAAGATGCGGCTGGCTTTACCTTGATTGAACTGGTCGTGGTGATTATTGTACTTGGGATCTTGGCAGTGATTGCCGCGCCTAAATTTATCGGTTTGAGTAAAGAGGCTCGGGTACAAACCCTGAGCCAATTACAGGCCAGCGTAAAAACCGCCAACACACTAGCCTACTCCAAAACCCAAATGCCCAGCCTGCGAAGCCAAGCCGTTGCAGGCCGCGACGATATTATTGATATCGACCTCAATGGTGATGGCACGCCCGATACCAGATTGAAATGGGGTTACCTAGATAATACCGATGTGGAAAACTGGATCACCTCAGATGATAAGCTCATCATTCAATATCAAGGCGTTGATATCACTTACATAGGTTACGATCTTAACAACAATACCTTAGTAGATGACGATCAATGCTATTTCCGCTACACCCAAGCCAGCGATGCCAACACCCCGCCGCTATATGATATCAACACCCAAGGTTGTTAGGCTGACACTCAGTTAACCTGTGTTATCCCACAATTGTCTGCGAATAGATTAGGCTGATTGCGCGTTCCACGTTAAGGTGAACGATTAGACGTGGCCTTATACCAATCATAGTTACTGTTGCTGTTACTGTGTCTGCATAGCCAATAGATTGGTACCATTACCTCGTTCCTTAACTAAGGTACACATCAAGGCAACTCTATGGCACTGCTTCGCGTGCGCTACCAAACCCACGAGTTTGGCGATCTCGATATTCATGTCAGAACCCTAAGAGACAATCAGGAATTTGACGACATCGATGGCGAAGCTGAAAAGCTCGGTATTTCCTCCGCAACTTGGCCGTTATTTGGCATAGTCTGGCCATCGAGCCAAGTGCTATCGCACCACATGGCAGACTACAAAATTGGCAATAAACGTATTCTTGAAGTGGGCTGCGGTATTGGGCTCGCGAGTCTAGTGCTCAACCATAGGCACGCCGATATCACAGCAACAGACTATCACCCAGAATCAGGAAATTTCCTTAAGCAAAATGTCGATTTAAATCATGGTCGGGCGATCCCGTTTGTGCGCACTGGCTGGGCAGATGCAGAAACGAATTTAGGCTTATTTGATCTGATCATTGGTAGCGATCTCTTGTACGAACAAGAGCATGCCGATCTGTTGTCACAATTTATTGAGCAGCATGCTAAACCGGTTTGCGATGTGGTCTTGGTCGATCCCGGTCGTGGTAATCATGCCAAATTCAGTAAACGTATGGTCACCTTAGGTTACGAACACACACAACATAAACCCATTCACACTGAATTCTTATTGGCGCCTTTCGGTGGCCAAATCCTCAGTTACTGCCGTACGAACAGCTGATATTGTCTGATTAACCAAGATAGCGGTGATTTCGGTTTAATTGATCAAAAAAACGACGCAGATGCGTCGTTTTAACGAAATAAGATCGTTAACGCGACTAAGGCGTTAGCGGCTCGCGGGTAAATTCTTCGTGATCACACTCTGGGCAATCTGGGATGGGACTCGGAAATTCAATACTCATTTCATTGCCACAGTTAGTGCATACCATGATGCCCTGACTTACTATGTCGCCACTTTTGTAATAACCATTTTGCTTAAAATCTTGCGTTAATTCATGCCATTCCACTTGGCTGCGATCGGTTATTTCACCCAACCAATGCCAAAGCGTATTCTCCAAAGTAATCACAGTTTGGCTGTGGCTCAGACTATCGGCGTTCTGCTCGCGAAGAAAACTGGTAATATCACGTTTTAAGAATTGTTCTACTAAAGCGAGCTCATCTTCTCCAGCCTGTTGTTTAAGACGTAAAAACTCCTTACCTTGAGTGACAGAGTTAAATAAGTTCTTTACAGTCAGCGTGTTATCTTCTGCAAATTGAGCTTTCACTTCGGTAATTAAGGCTTGATACAGTCCTAGTAACACGTTACTTCTATCATTCATAACCAATACTCCTTCATACGAACCTTTTTAATGCATCGCTTCTAGTTTATTCTATGCAGATCTTACTCGCGCTGATATGGCGTTAGATCAAATAATAGGCGGCACTGCCGGAAATAGAGTGATGCAAGAGCAATATAATCCCTCAGAAATTGAAGCCTTAGTGCAAAAGCACTGGCATGACAACAAAACCTTCGAAGTCACTGAAGACGCAAACAAAGAAAAGTTTTATTGCCTTTCGATGTTTCCGTACCCTTCTGGCAGACTCCACATGGGACACGTACGCAACTATACCATAGGTGACGTAGTTGCACGCTTTCAACGTCTTCAAGGCAAAAACGTGCTCCAGCCTATCGGTTGGGACTCATTTGGTCTGCCCGCAGAAAATGCCGCGATTAACAACAAGACTGCGCCTGCGCCATGGACCTATGAAAACATAGAGTACATGAAGAACCAGCTGAAACTGCTGGGTTTTGGTTACGATTGGAGCCGTGAAATCGCCACTTGTACCCCAGAATATTATCGCTGGGAACAATGGTTCTTCACTAAGTTGTACGAGAAAGGCCTAGTCTACAAAAAGACAGCTTCGGTCAACTGGTGTCCAAATGATGAAACCGTACTGGCGAACGAGCAAGTTCAAGACGGTTGCTGCTGGCGCTGTGATACCCCTGTGGAACAAAAAGAAATTCCACAGTGGTTTATTAAGATCACTGCCTATGCAGAAGAATTATTAAACGATATCGATACCTTAGATGGCTGGCCTGATCAGGTCAAAACCATGCAACGTAACTGGATTGGTCGCAGCGAAGGTGTAGAAATGACCTTCGGCGTCGCAGGCCACGATAAAAGCTTCGATATCTATACCACGCGTCCTGATACCTTAATGGGCGTGACTTATGTGGCGATTGCTGCAGGTCATCCATTGGCTGAAATCGCCGCGCACACCAATCCTGAGCTTGCCGCCTTTATCGATGAGTGCAAAAACAGCACAACATCAGAAGCCGAACTCGCGACCATGGAAAAACGCGGTGTCGCGACAGGGCTTTTCGCCATTCATCCTATTACTGGTAAGCAAGTCCCAATTTGGGCAGCTAACTTTGTGTTGATGAACTATGGCACAGGCGCTGTGATGTCAGTTCCAGGCCACGATCAACGTGACTTCGAATTTGCGAAAAAATACGGTCTAGCGATTGAGGCTGTGATCAAGCCTGTTGATGGCGAAGTGGACATTAGCGAAGCCGCTTATACCGAAAAAGGCATACTGTTTAACTCAGGAGAGTTTGACGGTTTAGACTTTGAAGCGGGCTTTAATGCCATAGCCAACAAGTTAGTTGCCGAAGGTAAAGGCAAGCGCCAAGTCAACTATCGCCTACGCGATTGGGGTGTTTCACGTCAGCGTTACTGGGGCGCACCTATTCCTATGGTGACCTTAGCCGACGGCACTGTGATCCCAACGCCAGCAGATCAACTGCCAGTATTACTGCCAGAAGATGTCGTGATGGACGGGATTCAAAGCCCAATCAAGGCCGATAAAGAATGGGCAAAAACCCAAGTCAACGGTCAAGATGCGCTACGCGAAACCGATACCTTCGATACCTTTATGGAATCGTCTTGGTATTACGCCCGTTACTGCAGCCCGCATGCAGACGAAATGTTAGATCCCGCTAAAGCCAACTACTGGCTACCTGTGGATCAATACATTGGCGGTATCGAACACGCGTGTATGCATTTGTTATATTTCCGCTTCTTCCACAAGTTACTGCGTGATGCAGGTCTGGTTAACTCTAACGAGCCAGCCAAACAACTGCTGACCCAAGGCATGGTGCTGGCAGATGCTTTCTACTACATCAACGAAAAAGGCGCCCGTGTTTGGGTTTCTCCTTTAGATGTAGCGACCACAGAAAAAGACGACAAGGGCCGCATTACTAAGGCTATCGACAAAGACGGCAACGAGCTGGTTTATACCGGCATGAGCAAGATGTCTAAGTCGAAAAACAACGGTATCGATCCTCAAGTCATGGTTGAAAAATACGGCGCCGACACGGTTCGTCTATTTATGATGTTCGCCTCACCACCAGAATTAACTCTGGAATGGCAAGAGTCTGGCGTTGAAGGCGCACACCGCTTCATTAAACGTCTGTGGAAATTGGCAAACGAGCATGTGAACCAAGGTAACAGCGAAACCTTAGATGTCAGCACGTTAACAAGTGACCAAAAAGCGCTGCGCCGTGAAGTCCACAAGACTATCGCTAAAGTGACCGACGATATCGGCCGCCGTCAGATGTTCAACACTGCGGTTGCCGCCGTGATGGAACTGATGAACCATCTGCAAAAAGCACCACAAACCACAGGTCAAGACAACGCCATTATCGGCGAAGCCTTATCCGCCATAGTGCGTTTGCTGTACCCTATCATTCCGCATGTGAGCTTTAACCTGTGGAACGAGTTAGGCAATGCTAGCAACATCGAAGACAGCCAATGGCCAGTCGTTGATGAAGCTGCGCTAGTTGAAGACAGCAAACTCATCGTTGTGCAAGTTAACGGTAAAGTTCGCGCAAAAATCACAGTGGCTGCCGATGCTGATAAAGAATCAGTAGAAGCCTTAGGCATGAGTGATGAGCACGTGATCAAATACCTAGACGGCCTGACTGTGCGTAAAGTGATCTATGTGCCGGGTAAACTGCTTAGCATAGTGGCCAATTAACCGCTGCTAATAACTAGCTATACCCTAAGTTATTGAAGTGGTAGCAAGGCGGCAATTAACAACAGCCCATGAGCTTAAGTATTCTAAGTGATTGGGTTACTTGAAAGCCGCCAACAAAGCGGACGCTTCAAGCCAGCAGGTATACAACGAATAGGAAACCGCGAAATCTATGCTTATCAAACGCATATGCTTCGCAATCATGGCGCTAGTAATTATGACCAGCGCCGGTTGCGGTTTTAAGCTTCAACGCAGTTATCAAATCCCCGATGCCCTCAATCATTTGAGTTTGAGCAGCGCGGATGAATACAGCGAACTCACCCGTTTGGTGCGTGAACGCCTGCGCTTGAACAATATCCAAGTTGTCGACGCCGCCGATGACGTTCCAGTATTAAGGTTAATCACCGACTCCCTAGAACGCTCGACCTTATCTTTGTACCCCACTGGTAACGTCGCCGAGTATGAGCTGATTTATTTAGTCGAATTTGCTGTGGCATTGCCGGGTAAAGAAGCGCAGCCTTTCAAGGTTGAAATTCGCCGCGACTACTTAGACGATCCACGTACCGCATTGGCAAAGAGTCGTGAAATGGAATTGCTGACGAAGGAAATGCGTATCCAAGCTGCGGATCGTATTCTGCAAGCGATGGCCAGTACTGAGGTGAATTAATGCGGGTCATCAATTTAATGCGGATAATCTACTAAATGAGAGTCTATCCCGATCAACTCTCCCGCCACCTCAACCAGTTATTTCCTTGTTATCTGATTTTTGGTGATGATCCTTGGTTGATTGAAACCACCAAAGATCAGATCCGCCAATTTGCCAAGCGTCAGGGTTTCGATGAAAAAGTCCAACTCATTCAAGAGACGGGCTTTAATTGGAACGACTTGACTCAGGAATGGCAGGCCATGAGCCTGTTTTCCAGTAAGCGTCTGATTGAGTTAACCCTTCCACAATCTAAGCCCGGTGCCGAAGGCTCAAGTACACTGCAAGCCCTATTGCAGACGCCCAATCCCGATATGCTGTTGATTATCGAAGGGCCAAAGCTCGCCAACGAGCAAACCAACAGCAAATGGTTTAAGACCTTAGATGCCCATGGCATGTATCTGCCCTGCGCTACGCCAGAGGGCGATCAGTTTATGCGCTGGCTCGATGGCCGCATCAAGCACTTTAAGCTCAATCTGCAGCCGGATGCCCGCGCTATGTTGCATTCGCTTTATGAAGGCAATTTACTGGCTGCCGATCAAGCCATGCAGTTGCTGCAACTCCTGAGTCCAACAAATCCCGTCAGTGCCGATGAACTGAGCCACTATTTTGAGGATCAGTCGCGCTTCACCGTATTCCAACTCACGGATGCATTACTGAATAATAAACAGGATAGCGCGCAGCACATGCTGGCCCAGCTCAATGGCGAAGGCACAGCCTTACCTATCCTACTGTGGGCCTTGTTTAAAGAGCTCGGCTTATTATTCAATTTGAAATGCGAGCAAGCCCAAGGCGTCGCGCTGAGTGCGCTCTGGAGTAAACATCGAATTTGGGATAAACGTAAGCCTCTTTATCAAGCGGCGCTGCAACGGCTCAGCCTCGAACAGCTCGAACACATGCTCGCCCTCGCCTCGAAACTTGAGCTCAACTTAAAGCAGCAGGGTAAAGAGGATTGGACTGGGCTCAGCCACCTGTGTCTGTTATTTGATCCTCGAGCCCATCGGCATCTGGCACATATAGCCATAGACTAATCATAGGTTAACCAAAGAGTTGATATGCGCATTGGTATTTTAGGCGGCACCTTCGACCCGATACACTATGGTCATATCCGTCCGGCGATTGAAGTAAAACACGCATTAGCCTTGGATAAAATCCTACTGATGCCGAACCATATCCCGCCCCATAAACAGCAGCCTAACTTAACCACAGCGCAGCGGCTCAAGATGGTTGCCGATGTCTGCTCGCAGCTTGATGGCTTTGAGCTGTGCGATATCGAAGCTAAACGCGACACGCCTTCCTACACAGTGGTCACCCTTGAGCAACTGAAAAGCTTACATCCTGAACATGAGCTGTTTTTTATCATGGGGATGGACTCTTTCCTCCAATTAAAAAGCTGGTATGAGTGGCAACGCCTATTCGACTTTGCCCACCTCGTTGTCTGCCAGCGCCCGGGGTGGCAGCTCGATGCTGCGCATCCTATGCAGCAGATATTGACGGCCCGCAGTCAAGCGCCCAAAGAAACACACGAAGGGCATGCTAAAAGTACCCATAAAAACAGTGGGCAGATTTTCCCTGTGACAATTACGCCACAGGATATTTCCTCGACTCAAATCCGCGAACAACTGGCAAAAGGCGAAATTCCCGTCGATTTACTCATGCCCGTCACGCTAGATTACATCCAAAATCAACGACTTTACTTACCTTAGCTCGAACCGTAAGCAGATATCGCCAACTCAACTGCCAATGGCAATGTATTCCCAGCAGCAACACTGGTATACTACCGCGCTATTTAAAATTAATGAGGTACGCCAGCGTGCAGAGCGCGGAATTAAAACAGTTTGTTGTCGACAAGATCGACGACTTGAAAGCCAGAGACGTTGTTGTTCTGGATGTCAGCAAGCAATCTAACATCACTGACTACATGGTCATATGTTCAGGTACATCAAAGACTCACGTTAAAGCTATCGCTGAAAACCTTGTGGTTGAAGCGAAAAAAGCCGGTATTCCACCTTTAGGTGTTGAAGGCCGCGAAAGCAGCGAATGGGTTCTTGTGGACATGGGCGATGTGATCCTGCACGTTATGCAAGATCAAACCCGTGATTTCTACCAGCTTGAAAAGCTCTGGTCAGAAAAGCAAGACTGATGAAGTTACAGCTCATCGCAGTAGGAACACGGATGCCCGATTGGGTTACCCGTGGTTTCGAAGAATACCAGCGCCGTTTTCCCCGTGATATGGCGCTGGAGCTCATCGAAATACCCGCTGGAAAGCGGGGGAAAAATGCCGACATTGTCCGGATCCTTCAAAAGGAAGGCGAACAAATGTTGGCGGCTATTCCCAAAGGCAATCATATTGTTAGCTTAGATCTCCCCGGCAAAAACTGGACGACCCCCGAGCTAGCAACCGCGTTGACTAAATGGCAACTGGATGGTCGCGATGTCAGTTTACTGATTGGCGGACCGGAAGGATTAGCGCCAGCTTGCAAAGAAGCGGCAAACCAAAGTTGGTGCCTGTCGGCATTAACCTTACCTCATCCCCTAGTACGGGTTGTGGTCGCCGAAAGTTTGTACCGCGCGTGGAGCGTGAACACGAATCACCCCTACCATAGAGAATAGCGGGATCTTGATGTTAACGAGTGTCAACCACCCGTCATGGGATCAGCCGGAGATAGCATAAGTGTCGCCAAAAAAGCGGATAACAATGCATGATCACGCCGCCGAGGCGTCTCTTTTTAAGCGCCGAGCGCTATTCACCTTTTTTTGCGTTTTCGCCCTATTAAGCGTGTTAGTTACCAACCTTTATCATTTACAGGTTGAATCCTATAAGGATTATGAAACTCGCTCGAACGATAACCGTATCCGCGTTGTCCCAATTGCCCCGAGCCGTGGTCTCATTTACGATCGTAACGGCGTGCTATTAGCTGAAAACTTACCCTTTTATTCCCTCGATCTAGTTCCCGAAAAAATCAGTAACATGTCAGAGACCTTAGATGAGCTCGGCAAGTTAATTGAGATCAGTGAGGATGAACGCGAAACCTTTACCGAAGCGCTGAAATTTCATCGCCGCTTCAAACCACTGACGCTGAAAAACCAGCTGACCGAAGAGCAAGTGGCGATTTTCAGTGTTAACCAACATAAATTTCCAGGCATTTCAGTCGAAGCGGGTCTGAAGCGTAATTATCCCTATGGCGCGCAAATCACCCATGTGCTGGGTTATGTCGGCAAGATTAACACCCGAGATCGCGCCCAGTTAGAGCGCAGCGATCTGTGGAAAAACTATGCGGCTACCAAAGACATTGGTAAGCAAGGCATTGAAAAATTTTATGAATCCCTACTGCATGGCAAACCGGGTCACTTAGAAGAAGAAGTGAACAACCGCGGCCGCGCGATTCGCACCTTAAAAATTGTGCCGCCAGAGCCGGGGCAAGATATTTACCTGACGTTAGATCTGAAGCTGCAGCAAAAAGCGGTTGAGCTACTCACAGGTCTGCGCGGTTCTATTGTTGCAATCGATCCCCGTGACGGTGGCGTTTTAGCTATGGTGTCGAGCCCAAGCTATGATCCAAACCAATTTGTACAAGGAATTAATAACAAAGATTACAGCGCCTTACTCAACGATAAATCACGCCCCTTGATCAACCGCGCAACCCAAGGTCAATATGCGCCCGCATCAACCATCAAGCCCCATCTCGCACTCTTAGGTTTAGATGAAAAAGTCATTACCGAGAGCACCCGTGTGTGGGACCCAGGTTTTTGGCAAATTCCCGGTGTCGAACGTAAGTACCGTGACTGGAGACGCTGGGGACACGGCTGGGTTAACGTTTACAGTGCCATTACCGAATCCTGCGATACCTTCTTCTACGAACTCGCCTACAAAGTTGGGGTAGACCATATTGCCCGCTTTATGGAGCAATTTGGCTTTGGTCAAAATACCGGAATCGATATCTTTGAAGAATCCTCCGGCAACATGCCATCCAAAGAATGGAAACGCTTAAAGTACAATCAAGCTTGGTACATAGGCGATACCATTTCCGTCGGTATTGGCCAAGGTTATTGGACAGCAACCCCATTACAACTGGCGAATGCCGTTGGGATCATGGCTAACAAAGGCCGTCGTTTTCCGCCGCATCTGCTGAAGTCCATTAAAGACAATACGGCCAAGATTGACTCACCGATTAATGAGTTACCGCCGATTGAGCTTAATAGTCCCCGTAACTGGAATATCATCAACGAAGCGATGCGCCAGACGGCGAATAAATCACGCTTTACCGATGCCACTTACACCGCCGCGATGAAAACAGGTACGGCGCAGGTTATTGGCGTAGCAGAAAATACCAAATACGATGCGAGTAAAATTGCCGAACATTTCCGCGATAATGCCTTAGTTGTGGCCTATGCGCCCTTCGAAGATCCTAAAATCGTCCTCGCAGTCGTGATGGAAAACGCAGGTTGGGGTGGCGCAAATGCTGGCCCCGTCGCTCGCGCCATGCTCGATGAATATATGCTTAGAGATACTTGGAAACCGCAACCATGAGTACCCATAGCCAATATCAAAACATCTGGCAACGCTTACACATAGACTTGCCATTATTGCTCGGCCTATTGGCTGTGATGGGCTTTGGCCTGTTCGTCATCTATTCTGCCAGCGGTGAAGATTTAGAGATGATGGAGCGGCAGCTGTTCCGTATGGTACTGTCGCTCGGCATCATGTTCACTATGGCGCAAATCAATCCTGAGGCCCTTAAACGCTGGGCCTTACCCATTTATCTGGCGGGGATTGTCTTGCTGCTTGGGGTGCATTTTTTCGGTGAAATCAACAAAGGCGCACAGCGCTGGTTGAACTTAGGCTTTATGGAGTTTCAACCCTCAGAGCTGATTAAACTCGCCTTCCCCATTACTATGGCTTGGTATATCAGTAAGTTCCCTCTACCGCCGAAGAAACGCTATCTTGCGGGTGCGGCGGTGATCTTGCTGGTGCCGACTCTACTTATCGCTAAACAACCCGACCTCGGCACATCGATTTTGGTGGCTGCATCAGGCATTTTCGTGCTGTTTTTATCCGGCATGAGCTGGCTCATTGTTGGTGGCTTTATCGCCGCAGTGCTCGCCTTCCTGCCTATCCTTTGGTATTTCTTGATGCACGATTACCAAAGAACACGGGTATTGACCCTGCTCGATCCTGAGCAAGATCCCCTCGGCGCGGGTTACCACATTATTCAGTCGAAAATCGCTATCGGCTCTGGCGGACTCTGGGGCAAAGGTTGGCTCGACGGCACTCAGTCACAGCTTGAATTTATCCCTGAACGTCATACCGATTTTATCTTTGCGGTGATCGGTGAAGAATTTGGCTTAATTGGCAGTATCTTACTGTTAATTATGTACCTCTATATTATTGGCCGCGGTTTAGTCATTGCTTCGCGCGCCCAAACCAGTTTTGCTCGACTGCTCGCCGGTAGTATCACGCTGACTTTTTTCGTTTATGTTTTTGTGAATATTGGCATGGTTTCAGGTATCCTGCCCGTGGTAGGTGTACCACTGCCCCTTGTCAGTTATGGTGGAACCTCCATGCTGACATTGATGACAGGGTTTGGCATTCTTATGAGCATTCATACCCATAGACGTTTCGTAGATAGATAATTTTTAGGGACTTTTCATGCCTACTCTCCGAGCTTTTTTAGCTCCACTCGGTTTACTGTGTTTTAGTTCATTGTTAGTCGCCTGTACCACGGCGAACGAACCGACACCCGCGCAGGCACCCGTTCCAAGCACGCCAGTGGCTCCGGCCGCTGAAATCGCGCCCACAATTCCCGCTGAACTTAAAGAAGAGTTTATCCAAGCTCAAGTAAAACAAGGTTTTACTCGTGCAGAAGTGCTCGCTTTTCTCGACAAGGCAAAATACAACCAAGGGGTTATCGATGCGATGACCCGCCCATGGGAAGCAAAACCTTGGCATGTGTATTATCCCATCTTCTTAACCGAGAAACGCCTCGACGCTGGTCTCGCCTTTTGGAAAAAACACGAGAAAACCATCGCGAAAGCCGCGGCTAAGTACAAAGTTGACCCACAGATTATTGTCGCCATCATCGGCATTGAAACCTTCTACGGCCAATACACGGGCAATTATCCTGTGATTGATGCCCTCTATACCTTAGGGTTTCACTATCCGCCGCGCGCCACCTTTTTCCGTAAGGAATTTGGCGAGTTGATGAAGTTAGTGAAAGAAGAACATTTAAATATAGATACCCTCAAGGGCTCCTACGCAGGCGCTATGGGTTATGGCCAGTTTATCCCCTCAAGTTATCGCCATTACGCGGTTGATTTCGATGGCAGCGGCAACCGCGATTTATTACAAAGTCCTGAGGATGCCATCGGCAGTGTGGCCAATTATTTCCACGAACACGGTTGGCAAGCCAATGCGCCGGTCGCTTTACCGTTAGTGAATAACAGCAAAACAGCACCTAAAGCGAAAGTGTGGGCAGGTGAAAAGCTGAACTATAAAGTTGCAGATATTTTAACGCCTACCTTAGCCTTAGCCGATGCGCGGGACTTAGATGTTTCGCAAAAAGCCTTACTGATTGAGCTTGAACAAGCGGATCACAGTGATTACTGGATTGGCTTAAATAACTTTTATGTGATCACTCGCTATAATCGTAGCCCTTTGTATTCAATGGCCGTTTATCAATTTAGCCAACAATTAAAAGAACAGCATGCCTCTAAAAAATAATCTTTTACAGCTTGCCGCCTTGGTTATGTGCTTCGCCCTTGCGGCGTGTTCTTCAAGCCCAAACAACGCCAGCAAGAAAAACATGGACCCGAACAAGGGCCGTTATTCGCTGAAGAATGACAAGCTGCCGCTGAATCCACCGAATGTGGATAATGTGCCGAACGCGACGCCTAAGTACGAGCCCTATAGCCGCCGTGGCAACAAGCCCTATACGGTTTACGGCGAGTCTTATACTGTGATGAACACGGGCCAAGGCTTTAGTGAAACCGGACGCGCCTCTTGGTATGGAGAGAAATTCCATGGCTACGAGACCTCTAATGGCGAGCCCTATGATATGTATTCCATGTCGGGCGCCCATAAGACACTGCCACTGCCGAGTTACGCTCGGATCACTAACTTAGATAACAATAAGCAAGTGATCATTCGCATCAACGACCGTGGACCATTCCATTCAGATCGTATTCTCGATGTCTCCTACGCCGCCGCCCATAAACTCGGTATGCTCGGCAAAGGCACAGCGCGGATAAAACTGGATGTGGTTTATGTTGGCAGTGTTGCAGCTACTAATTCGGGCGTAGCTAGCGCACAAGATACGGGCAATCATTACATTCAGTTAGTGGCCTCCAAAGATAGGGCCAAACTCAATGCCATGGCGAAAGAGCTTGAACAGAAATATCAGGTCAAGACCCGTGTACAAGCAGCAAACAATATGTTTAGACTACAGCTCGGCCCCATAGGCCAGCCAGAGTTAGCCGACAAGCTACTCAATAACGTCAAGCAAAATGGTTTTCCTGAGGGCTATATCGTCCATGAATAATGACCGTTTGCTCTGATCAGAATTGATTTAAAAATAGAGATGAAGGAACCTTCACTAAAACCCACTGTCGGAAAGTGGTACACTGTTGAAGATCTTCTCGAATCCTTTCCATTTCATACAACTAAAAGACGTGCCAAGTTAATGATGAATTTTGTAAAAAGTCCCATTAAAACATTGCTGCTAATTTCCAGTGCCTCTCTCCCCGTTTATGCTGCGCAGCCTATTATTACACCTGATGCACCTTCAGTAGCCGCCAAGGCGTTCGTATTGATGGATTATAATTCGGGTCAGATTATCGCTGAAAGTAACGCTTACGAAAGCCTTAACCCAGCCAGTTTAACTAAGATGATGACCAGTTACGTGATCGGTCAAGAAATCAAAGCGGGCAATGTCTCCGTTGATGATGATGTGACTATCAGTAAAAATGCTTGGTCTAAAAACTTCTCAGACTCTTCTAAGATGTTCATTGAAGTGGGCACTACGGTTAAAGTGGGAGATCTAAACCGCGGTATCATCATTCAATCGGGTAACGATGCGTGTGTGGCGATGGCCGAGCACATTGCCGGTACAGAAGGCGCCTTCGTTGACATGATGAACTCATGGGCGAAGCAACTGGGGATGCGTGATAGCTACTTCGAAAACGCCCACGGTTTAGATGCAGAAAACCACAAATCAACCGCCTATGATATGGCATTACTGGGCGCAGCGTTAATCCGTGACGTGCCAGATGAGTACCACATCTATAGCGAAAAATTCTATACATTCAATGGTATCAAACAATACAACCGTAATGGTTTATTGTGGGATAACAGCATGAACGTGGACGGTATCAAAACCGGTCACACCTCAGGTGCGGGCTACAACTTAGTGGCATCGGCAACCAAAGACGGCATGCGTTTAATTTCAGTGGTGATGGGCACTCAAAGTGAATCTGCCCGTAAAGCTGAAAGTAAGAAATTACTGACCTATGGCTTCCGTTTCTTCGAAACCGTAACACCATACAAGGCGGGCGATAGCTTTATCACTCAGCAAATTTGGTACGGCGACAAGAGCACAGTTGATTTAGGCGTGGCAACTGACACACCTATCACCATCAGCCGTGGCCGTGGTAAAGACTTGAAAGCTAACTTCGAGCTGACTAAGCCATTAGATGCACCGTTGAAAAAAGGTGAAACTGTTGGCCGTCTATTCTTCCAACTTGATGGTAAAGACATCGCCCAGTTCCCACTGGTGACGTTGCAAGAAGTCAACGAAGGCAGCTGGTTTAGTAAATTAGTAGATTACTTTAAACAGATGTTTTCTGGATGGTTTAGCTAAGCTAAGTCACATAAATAAAGCCACCTTCGGGTGGCTTTATTTTTTTGGGGAGTGCATCGCCCTTGAATCGGGTATAATCGTCACCATATATATCCCCATATAGCCGCTAAGAGTACTGAGTATGTTAGACACTAAATTTGATGAACTGATGGATTTCCCCTGCGCATTTCCTTTTAAGGTCGTCGGTGAAGCCCATGAAACGTTAACTGACAAAGTTGTGGCTGTGGTACAGAAACATGCACCAGGTGATTACTCACCGTCGACCAAAACGTCGAGCAAAGGCAGCTATCACTCCATCACGATTCGCGTGACAGTCACCAGCAAAGATCATATCGAGATTTTGTACACTGAACTTGCCGCCATCGAAGGTGTACGCCGCGTACTATAAATATTCCTCAAGGCCATGAAATGTGATCTGTCTTACATTTATGGCCAATAAGCGTATAATAGCCCACTCATTTCTAAGGGGAGAGGTTGCCCTTGCAAGACACGACTTTGCACATTCGACATCTTGGAAAACAAGATTACGAATCAGTGTGGCATGCGATGCAGCATTACACTGATACGCGCGACAGCGAAAGCCATGATGAACTGTGGATTGTCGAGCATCCGCCCGTGTTTACCCAAGGCCAAGCCGGCAAAAGCGAGCATATTTTAAATGCTGGCGATATTCCGGTTATCCAAGTGGACCGCGGCGGTCAAGTCACCTACCACGGCCCAGGCCAACTAGTGGTATATCCTCTTCTCGATATAAAACGTAGTAAAGTCGGCGTACGTCAACTCGTCACCCATATAGAGCAAAGCATTGTCGATATGCTCGCCAAGTACGACATTAACGCTTATGCCAAGGCAGATGCGCCAGGCGTATATGTGGATGAACGCAAAATCGCCTCCCTAGGATTACGCATTCGTAAAGGCTGTTCATTCCATGGATTAGCCCTCAATGTCGACATGGATCTGGCGCCATTTCGCCGCATCAACCCTTGTGGTTATGCCGGTCTTGAAATGGTGCAATGCAAAGCGCTTGGCGGACCACAAACCGTGATTGAAGCGGGCGAGCAACTCACCATTACTTTTAGCCAATTACTGGGCTATCAACACCTAGTTCATCATCAAGGATTAGCAGCGTCATGAATAGGCCTGAACGTTTACAACCCGGAGTAAAATTAAGAGATGCCGATAAAGTGTCTCGTATTCCGGTCAAAATCGTCCCCTCAGAGCGCGACACTATGTTGCGTAAACCCGATTGGTTACGGGTTAAACTGCCGGCATCGAATCAACGCATTTTAGAGATCAAGCAAGCGCTGCGTAAAAATGGCCTGCACTCGGTCTGTGAAGAGGCATCTTGCCCTAACCTCGCGGAATGCTTTAACCACGGCACTGCGACCTTTATGATTTTGGGTGCGATTTGTACACGTCGTTGCCCATTCTGCGACGTTGCCCATGGTCGTCCGCTTAAGCCTGACGCCGAAGAGCCGGTTAAATTGGCGCAAACAATCCGCGATATGAAGCTGAAATACGTGGTCATTACCTCGGTAGATCGTGACGATTTACGTGATGGTGGCGCGCAGCATTTTGCCGATTGTATCCGCGAAATTCGTAAACTGAATCCAGACATCAAGATCGAAACCTTAGTGCCTGATTTCCGTGGTCGTATCGATGCCGCCTTAGATATTTTGTCGACTGAGCCGCCTGATGTGTTCAACCACAACTTAGAAACGGCGCCAATGCATTATCGTAAAGCGCGCCCAGGTGCGAATTACCAATGGTCGCTCGATCTGCTCAAACGCTTTAAAGAGCGTCATCCCAATGTGCCAACTAAGTCAGGCCTGATGATGGGACTGGGTGAGACCAACGAAGAAATCGCTCAAGTATTACGTGACTTGCGCGCCCACAACGTTGAAATGCTGACCTTAGGCCAATACCTACAGCCGTCTAAGTTCCACTTGCCGGTTGAACGTTATGTGCCACCAGCTGAGTTTGACGAGCTTAAAGCCTTAGCCGATGAGTTAGGTTTTACCCATGCAGCCTGTGGCCCATTAGTGCGCTCAAGCTACCATGCGGACTTGCAAGCCCAAGGTAAAGAAGTCAAATAACCTTCTTACTTAGATGCGGATAACCTTGATGCAAACTTCAGGTGACGCTGAGTTTAAGTGAGATAGAGTTAGGGTTATCCAAATAAAAAAACAGCGCTTAAGCGCTGTTTTTTATGGCTGTGTTTTGTGATAACGACTTATCACAATCGTTCGCGTTGCTATCTTTTTACGACATGAATGCGAATGCTCAGCTTATTCTTGGGTTATCGCTAAATCCATCAAGATAGCGTCTTCTTTACCGCCTGCTATTGGGTAGTAACCTTTGCGACGTCCCGATTCAATAAAGCCAGCCTTTTGATATAAAGCACGGGCGGCAAGATTGGATTCTCGCACTTCTAGCATAAGCACCACAGCGGCTGATGCCTTGGCCGAAGCCACCACAGCATTCAGTAATAACTTGCCGTAGCCTTTACCCTGCTGGCTTGGTAATAGACAAATATCCAATAAAGTCACTTCATCAACAATTTGCTGCACTATTGCAAAACCTAAAAGGCCATCAACCGAATCCGGATCTGAAGCAGCGTCAGTATTAGCATCTGATCCTGCACTCAGCTTTAAACCTAAAACACGATACAAATGCCCGAAACAATCGGCAAGGTTCCCCTCACTCATGGGGTGGCTATGGGCCAAGGATTCAAGCTGCGCCATTTGAGGAACATAGGTTGGTGTCAGCGCGACCAGTTCCACAGGCAAACCTAAGGTGAGTTGTGTGGCAAGTTGTGCTGCGAATGGGCTATCGACAGAAGGGGTGTTCAAAGCATGTATTCCAAAATATTCGTTATTAAACTGTTCTGTGTTCGGGAGACTTATTTAAGACTGACTTCAATATGCTTTATAAAGTATGAACTATGACTTAACCACAACTTGGCCGCTAACTTGCTCGCGCCATTGGTAAATCTGCTGCCAGAGCGCGCTTTTAGCCTGCCAACCCACTAACAAATCGGCTAAGGGTTCAGACACTAACCATGCGGTGCGTGGCCTCACTTTATGGCGGCGCAAATCCCAGACAATCTGTTTACCCGTATGGGGCTCACAATCAAAATCACATTCTTCGCGTTTGACGTCGATAAGCTTTAGCACAGCGTCGATAAGCGGTTCAGCCTCGGGTAACTCACCGTTTTCATCCCAAATCACTAAATAAGGTTTCACCTTAGTGTCGCGCACTCGCCAAGTTGTCACATTCATGGCGGTTAAATAGGCTGATTTATTCATTAGGGTCAGTTTTATTCAATTCAAGTATCGACTCACAATATGCCGCTAGGATAGCAGTTCTGCCTAGGCATTGTTACTGCCACGCGGCTAATGGAGCTGATATCAAGCCGATTAATGGCAGCACCATTACGGCGTTTAACGCAGGAATGTTCAATCGGATTTATAGATGTATAAAATCTAATTTACTCATTTTACATTTAATATCAGAAGATTAGACTGAACACACTCAGTAAGACAATAGCAGGAGAACGCCATGATAAATATAGGTATCAATCAAGCCAACAGAGAAGAAATCGCCGCTGGCCTCAACCAACTCTTGGCCGACAGCTACAGCCTGTATCTTAAAACCCACAGCTTTCACTGGAATGTTACCGGCCCCATGTTCACTAGCCTGCATTTGCTATTTGAACAGCAGTATACCGAACTTGCCCTTGCGGTTGACCTTATCGCAGAGCGAGTACGTGCATTAGGTGCCAGAGCGCTAGGGTCCTATTCGGCCTATGCCGCGCTGACCGAGATTAAAGAAGATCAGGGCATCACCAAAGCCGAAACCATGATCCGCGAACTGTTAAACGATCAAGAGTTAGTGATCCGTAATGCCAGAGCCCTGTATCCACTGGTGAATCAAGCCAATGACGAAGCGACTGCGGATCTGCTTACCCAACGTATTCAGCTGCATGAGAAAAATGCCTGGATGCTACGCAGCTTATTAACGGAATAATTCGCTAGCCGTATTATTGCGCTAACCAAAACAAAAAAGTCGCCAAGCGGTTACGCTTGGCGACTTTTCCTTTAAAGCGATATCACTCAAGTTTAGAAGTGCTTAGATTTAGAGGCGCTTAGATTTAGAAGCACTTAAATTTAGAGGTACTTAATCCAAGCCTGAGTGCTGTGTTTTTTATACTCGCTAAACCGCTTAACGGGATAATACAGCGCGATGACTAACACGCCCGCGATTAACCAAATCCATCCCATACTATTCACCCCAAATAATTCACCATGGTTCGCACCAAAAATGAATTTCGCTAAGCTATAAAGCATTAATAACACGTACAAATGTAAGATATAGAAGAACATAGGTACTGAGCCAAACACAGATAACCCATGGCCGACTCGCGCTAATCTCCCCTCTACTTTCCCACTTGATGCAAAATACCGCTCAAAGGCCACTAAGCAGAAAAACATGCCGCCTAAGGTCACCAGTAAAAAACTTAATGATGGCGGGTATTTGGTTAAGTTGAGTACCGACATTAAGGTTTCACCCAAATGTGCCCCCGACTGCCAAGGCAAGGTTTCGCCATAGATGTTAAACCCGCGTAGCAATGCAAAAAGTACCCAACAGCTTATCCCTAACTTCAGCAGTGTTTGCTGGCGCTGCGAGGCTTCAAGCGAGTTACCATTCGATTTCTGAATGAAAATAGGCCCAGCGACATAACCCAGTAAAATCACGCCCATCCAAGGCAGCGCGGGATAACTCACTTTGATCTTAAGCGCACCTTCACTGACAAGATATCCACGGTCGTGCAATATGGTCCACAGACCGTAAGCCCAATCATTGGGTTGAAAATGAATTGGCGTCAACAGATTATGACCAAAGACAATCGCTAATCCTAAAAAGGCCATCCAAAGTCTAGGCAGATTTATCAGCGCCGCCAGCGTTAACATGCTCAGGCCGATCACCCAAATGACCTGCAACCAAAGCGTGTGGTAGTTGCCCATCCAAGAAATGTTGATCACTAAGATTTCGAGCGCGATTAAAAATAAGCCACGTTTAATCAAAAACGCCCGCGCTGAACGCGGCAGTCCATGACTGCGATTAGCATAAAGCCATGCAGAAACCCCTGTTAAAAACACAAACACTGGCGCACAAAAATGCGCGGCAAAGCGGCTTAGAAAAAGCCCCCAAGAGGTCGAACTCAAATCCATAGGGTCGCTCACCTGCATATGCAGGAAAAACCGTTCCCGCACATGATCGAGCAGCATGATAAGCATCACCAGGCCGCGCATCATATCGATACTATTGATACGGCTACGGCCAATAGAACGACTCAGTTCTTGCTCGGCAGAACCTAACGGTAACTCAGGACTTGTGTTTATGCTCGAACTGATGTTAGAGCTGTTATTAGAAATGTTAGAACTCATAGCTGACACTCACTCTAATGCTACGTGGCTCACCGGGTACCGCCCAGAGCGCTGAATAACTGCTGGCGATATAGTGCTCATCCAATAAGTTGTCCAGATTGATACCAAGGATAAAGTTGTCGCTCAAGTGCGTATTCATAAACACTCCAACCAACTGATACGACGGTAATTGGAAACTCGGATCGGCAGAATCACCCAGACGTGAATCCACATAACGCCAACTTATGCCTAAATGTCCATCGATAGAAAACGCATTCAGATCCCGCTTCAGCATCACACTCGCAGTATGTTTTGGCACATTCACCAGTGGACTGCCCGCAGGAATAAGCACGCCCCAGTCGGGATTCAAGCTGTCGTTGGCAGTGCGAGTATTCAAATAGGCGTAGGATAATTTGGCCTGTAAATTCTCCGTCAGCTCGGCAACTAAATCGAGTTCAACGCCGCTACTTTTTGCTTTACCTAAAGTGGCTGAAAATCCGACATTGAGCGGATCAGAGGTCAGAATATTGCTCTTTTGCGCATCAAACACCGCCAAGCTGCCACTGACTGCTATGCCATTATCAGCTAAGCCATTAAACCAATTGCCATTAAACTTCATCCCTAGCTCAACTGACTTGCTCTCTTCGGCTTCGAAGGGCTGACCTACAAAGTCGGTTCCCGAAAGCGGCAAAAAACCTTCAGAGTAAGAACTATAGAAACTTAAGGCATCGGACCATAAATACACCAGACCCACTTTAGGGCTAACCCTGCTATCGGTTTGCTCTGATAACGTATTTTTCGCAACTTCACTGATATCTTGCTGATAACTATCGAACCTTAACCCAAGATGCAGCTTCCACTTTTCAGTGAGATCCATTTGATCTTGCAGGTATGTGCCCCACGCCTTTTGGGTTTCGTTATTCTCATACAACAAACTCACCTCAGGCTGAGGCCCACCATATTGAGGCTCATAAATATCAATGGCATATTCGCCCTTTTGGCCGCGATAGCGATACAACCCCGTCTTTAAACTGTAGTGATAGGCATCAGCGCCGAGCAGCAAATTGTGGCGAATGAACCCCGTATCCACATGCCCACTTAACTCTAGACGCAGTGAATTATCCTCGGAGGCATAATCTCGGTATCTGTGCTGCCGGGTAAGCGTGCGACCATCATTAAATAGCGATTGCCGACCCTTTGCCAACTCGGCATCGGACGAATAGCCCTTCAAGCTAGAATCGCGATAGTTATAGCCCGCGGTTAATGACCAATCATCATTTAATTCATAGTCATAGGTCAGCTGGTGTCCAGTGGCATTGACCACAGTTGCGCCATCATTAGGCTCACCTAAATAACGCGAGCGTGGCACAGTATTTATATCGTTGTTGAGCACAATAATGCCGCGATCGAATAACTGTTCTTGCTTGAGGTATTCCATTTCATAGAGTAGCGAGGCTTTATCGGAAATCTGCCAACGCACTGACGGCGTGACGATTTTTTTATCGCTGAACACATAATCGCGAAAACTATCGTGTTCCTGCCACGCGCCGTTAATTCGAAATGCCACATTGTCGGTCAAGCCGGAAGTCACATCTCCCTCTAATCGATATTGATCGAAACTCCCTGCCGATGCCTTTAAATAACCACTGGTTTGATACTGAGGTTTCTTCGTAACTATATTGACTGTACCGCCGGGCTCTGAGCGACCATAAAGCGCCGAACCTGGGCCTTTTAAGATCTCCACGTAGGCCACATTCGATAAATCTCGATGACCACTAAAACCTCGACCACCATTAAAGCCATTGATTAAATAGCCCGATGGCATGTTTTCATTACCCGGAAAACCGCGCAGGGAAAAGCTATCCCATAAACCGCCGCCATTGTTTTGCCGCGCCACACTGGCGGAATAATCCAACACATCTTGAAACCGCGTCAGTCCCGCATCTTTTATCAATTGCTCGTCTAACACACTGATCGCTTGCGGAAGCTCAGTTGCAGACACATTGCCACGGTAAGCTTGGCGATAGTGGATACTTAAACGCTCAATGTCAGTCTCTAAAATAGCATTACCAGATTGAGCATCCTCCGCAGCCAACAACATTGAAATAGGATTGAGTACAAACAAGGCGCCCAGCAACAGCGCAGCGCGCTTGGGAATATAAAAAGAGGTCATTTTCACTCCGAAAATAAACAGCATCGGCGCCTTAGCTAAGCCAAGGCGCTCAAAGTTAATTAAGATAAATTGAATAAACAGTAACTTATGCTGTTAACGGCGGAGCACGACTATTGAAGAAACGACTAAAAGGTCGCTTAAAGGAAATGGCTTGGAACTCAACCGAAATATAACTCTGCTGAGCCAATTGAAAATGAAAGGGCGTACTGGTTATCGCATGTTGCAACTGGTGCTGATGTAAGCACAGCGAACAATGGGACTTAGGGTCTTCATTGGCATGGGAAATACTGTGAACAGCAATGGCCACAGACAATAGCACCAACATGGCAGCAAGCCATATCGCTAGGGTGCGTCTTGTTTGCATCACACTATTCAAACCATACTTCCTCAAATAATTTGGCAGGCGATTGTATGTTAAGCACAACTAAAGTTGCAAACCGATTTACCTAAGCCGCAGGGCTTAAATGTTACAAGAGGTATACGACAGTTTTGTGAGAAACAGTATTTGTGAGAAAAGGCGATAACCGCGAATGAATAGAGGGAGTACTGAATATATTGAGGCTAAATGGCAGACAAAATAAAACGGCTCGCATATTTCTATGCAAGCCGTTGTTTTATTTGGCAGGGGTGGCAGGACTCGAACCCGCAACCATCGGTTTTGGAGATGGTAATTTAAAACATAAAAATCAATCAGATAAGAATTTTTTTAGAAAGCTAAACTCGAAAAAACATCTAATAAGCATATGATTCTTGGTGTTTTACATTGTTAATTTCTAACTTTTTTAATCATATAAAATGATATCTATTCGCTCTTACTTAACTACCGCACTTTTATAGAACTAGACAACGAACCTCAATCAGCTTGTATTTGTATAGGCTATCTGTTCACCAGAGATTTTTGCAAGACGAGTTTTTTGAGCCAGTTTGCTTTCGCTTTATCATCGCTCGTGATAAGACTTCCTTGGTTGATAATCATTTTCAAGATGTAGGTTAGTCTTCTGGCGTGGGTGCCACCATATTTTTTTACTTGTATAACTTGATCGATGTGGGGTTCTCCATAAAGTTCCTGATAGAGTTCATCAAGTTCGTAGAGTACTGTGTTGATGAAATACGTGAGTAGTTCTGCACACCATGATTTTTTCATTGCACCTTGTTTATCTGCAACTGACTTTGTGTAAAACACATTTCGTTGCCAACCAAAGAGCTTATTTAGTTCGGTGGTGAAATTGGTATTGGCGTTCCATCCAGAAGAAGTAAGTGGAAAATGTGTCAGTAGATAAGTACCTTTCAGGTTGGTGTAAGCTTGAGAGTAGGCTTGTTCAATATTGAATCTGAGTTCATGCAGCTCTTGTTGGTTGCATTCATGTTGTAGTCTTCTAAATTTGATCTCATCATAACTACTACTGATGGGCATCTCTGTGAACCCAGTTGTATTGAGTTGATTAATGAAAATGTGGACCTCATTACTGACCCGACGTTTGTTTTGTTCAGCTTGTCGCTGTAGTGCTTGTTCGCGTTCATACTGCTCTTGTTTTAGTCGCAGGCTAGTTTCTTCTTGTTCTTTTGTTATTTTTTCAACTTTCCTAGTGGAACGGTCAATGGCTCGTAGTAATAATATCGAGCTGATGGCAACTTGTGATTTTGTTTTTATTCTGTTGAGCGTATCGAATGCAATCTGAGGGGAGTGTGTGCCTTCAATCACTTGCTGTGGCAATTGGTTGATAATATTTTTAGTTTTCCAAATTTGTTCGGCGCGTTGCGTCCTTGCTTCGATAGCCGCAAGTTGGGTGGTAATGATGTTGCGGTACCGATTAACATTCGAGATGAGTTTGTAGTTTTCAAAAATAGGGGTGTCTAGTGTGTTAAGCATGGCATACCTGAGACTTTCAGAATCTCTGTAGTTTCTTGTGGTCCATATATTGGAGGTTTCTCTTCGTAATAGTGAGATGAGTTTATAGCGTGCTGCTCTGAGGTTCTGCATACGCAAGTAATCAATGTGCTGCTTTGCTTTGAGACATTTATCTCTAAGGTGACTATGAAATCTGTAATCAGTATGGATGACTTCAAGACCACTGAAGGGGTTTATGGGGTGTTCATCGTTATCCGTGATAGCAGTGAGTGCTAAGTGGCTTTCATTTCGCTTTCGAATATTAGTAATAGTGATCGCGAGTCTCTGGCGGTTATGCTGGTGTAGCTTAAGTTTGGCGTCACTAAGAGATGTTGATGTCTTTACAGCGAAGGGGAGTCTGAGTTTTGGGGCAGTATTCAGCACTTCAAGTGAAGCTAGATGAAATTGGAAGTTAGCTCCGATCTCTTGTCTCTCTTTACAATAGTAGTATTCAGGAAATTCCACATCTAGGATGAGTTTACCTTTTTCTTGACTCAATTTTAGAGCACGTTCTGTAGCAACAAAGGCATTACATTGTGGCCGACTGGCTTCTGAACATGCTTCCCTAGGAATGTTGGAGCCATACATGATTAACTCGTATGTTGTTTTATTGTGTTCCGCGCATTGTGGGCTAAAGACCCATAATAAGTTAATGTTTTCTTTCCTGAAGAACTCTTCTCTTTGTACCACGATGAGTGGTGACATCCACCATCGAGTCAACTCAATTGCCCATTTTTGACCATTCTTATCAGTAAATTGAATATCTGGCCTACGCCACGTATTTCTTTTTGGATCGTCAGAGAAGATTAATTTTTCTGTTTTGACGGTGCCAGGACTTACGAAGGGATCATTATCTAGGATTTTGCTCAGGGCCATTTTTGTGGACAGATGCCATTCTCCTTCGCCATTGTAGATCTGAGAAAACAGGGTACTTGGTGTATTATGGTAGAATGGACAGTTCTCGGTAAGTAATATGTCATGGGCGAATTTTGTGTTGTGGTAAAGATACGCTGACCGATTTTGGATTGAATTTGCTGCACGATAGAAAAGCCCACATCCGCATTGAGAACAGGTAATGTATGTTTCGTTGTCTTTGATGTGCTCGGCGATGATGCGTTTGAGCAAAGCTTCTTCGTGTAGTTGCACTCCATCACTGCTGGGCAGTGTTATTTTTGAAGCTAAGATGGGGTGATTTTTCCCTTTTATGAAGACTTCCCAAATTTTGTGACGTAGTACCGTATCCATCGTTCGCACTCTTTTATTCTTCTGTATGATTACTAAAATTTAGTCACTAGGCCATCTCCTCACCCATGATCTCGGATGACGACCTGCTTTTTTAGAAAAAAAACGTACTACATGTGAATTGAAAACATTTCTGATTGATTGTTAGCTCTCTCAACTCATGGGTGATATATATTTTGTATATCATTCTCAAACACCTCCCACCAATTTACTGAACAGGTGCTGATAAGAAGGATGGAATGAGCCTATTAATATGGCTAATTGTTCTCTTCTTTTTTGTACTGATAATCCACTAAAGTATTCCACTCTGCTATCGAGGATTGATGCCAGTTTATCCTCAGTAATCCCCAGCAACTGCTCCATACGAAATATTATTTCAGCAAATTCTATAGAAAATGCTGCATTAATGGTAATTTCTACGAAGTGTTCTAGATACAGTAACTGAGACCTTTGAAGCTTATTCAAAGCGCGTACAGAAAAGCCTGTGCGGACAAGAATGACTTGAATCAGAAATGGGATCCATTCAACTTGAAACCCGTATTGGGTTATCATGTCATCCCCAACGCGGATAGTGTCTTGTTTAAAGCTGCCTTCGTAAGCTTTGCGAATAGTGTATGCAAGCCCTGTAGTTATTCCCTCATAATCAACCAGAGAGTTTGACTCTCCAGCATCTAAAACAAGCTTGCGAAGATCGTACAAGGTGCCGAAATCCCCCCATATTTCAAAGCCAAGGTTACTTTCCAAAATTCTATGCTGAAGCATCATTCATCCTTCTGTAGACAATAATAAGCATGTTGACAAGGGTTTAATGTTGTATGTACTGTGTTCCATTGTCAAAATACGATCAATAACTTAATGTTGTCGTTTGGCAAGTTAAATAGATTTGGCCTTTCTAAATCCAAGATGACTTATATGTGGAAACTTTTCTGCATGCCTAGACTGACACCACCCATTCTATTCATTCCTTCGCAGGTTAGCCTATTTAATTGACGCTATTTAGATCTCATTCCATAAACTGCAAGCTTTCACAACTCTCAAGAAGCGCTACGCCCCTAGACATTTACTTAAAATATCCGTGCAACAATCCCACATATCAACCGAAGCCAGCAAAACTGACTGTCTTTAAGCAATTTAAAACAAATATGGTTTACTAAACACTCAATATTTGGGTCTTGGCAGTTCCTATCGTGCAACCGTCCCATATGTTTAAGCAGTAATCGTGCAGCAAACCAATATGCTCAAGGCTTAAGCGTGCAACGTTCCCATATATGCTTGAGTAGTTGCGTTACATGTCACACTTAATATTCGTGACATGTAACGCTACCTAAAAAATTATTAAAAACCATTAACATACCAATTCAAAACTGCACCGACCTAATCTCACTCGGGATATTCATATCTAACTCTAGATATAAGGTGTTTGTCCAAATTGGGCAGTTTGGCGTGCCAATCTCAGCAGTTATCAGCGGGATAATGGCTCCGTCCACTAAGCACGGAGTTATTTTTATGAAGTTGAATGGTATTGAACTACTCAATCTAGCTGTAGCACATGAGCTAAAAGAAGTTTGGGTCGTCAGGTTAGATCCACCCGACCAGCCCGGTAATCGGGGGCCTGATGATGACCTGCTCTGGCCGGAGGTTTTGCTATGCAAAAGTTCTGACGATGCTACTCATCTGGCTGAGTACCTAAGCAAAGCAGCCTTTGATGATTTCTCTGATTTTATGGCCGCAGAAGAAGATGGGGAAATCCATTCAGTACCTCAGGATGCAGATCAGTACATAGTTGCGCTCTGTAGAAACATTCAAAGGTACAGATACGCATGGCTGGTAGAACCAAGCATCAAAAGTATTCAGCAAATCGAAGTACTCAAGGAGGCCTGTGATCATGAGAAGTAAGCATTTATTGGGCGTGGTCGCTTTTACGTTGGTTGCTTACTCTAGTAACTTACTTGCTCAGGAGAGTGCAACCGTAGGGCAGAAATCAACGCAAGAAAAACGTTCACAGAAAGAAACAGCAATCAACGATGAAACCAGCATGGAATTACAACGACAAAAGGGTGAAGAACAACGCAATGGTGAGGAAATAAGGGATACCACTTCAACCTCGGTACGTGATTCGGATGAAACATCATCGCGGCGCCAGAATCAAATAACTAACCGTCTGGCGGTTAAAACAGCGCCTCTTGCAATGCTAAATGAACTGTTTACATACATAGAGAAAGGTCATTCTGCAAAAGGACGAACTGCAAATGTAATCAGACATTGTGCGCTCATTACAAAACCCAAAGCACCACAATTTCAAGATCTAGAACCTAAACCACTCGTAACCAGCGTTCAGGCTTGCATGGCGTGGAATAAGGAAAAAACGATAGGCCAGTGCCAGGTTGAGTTACACCAAGCAAACTTCAATTGGGCTACGACAGGTATGCCATCGTTTATCAGAGTACCATCAGACAGACTCATTGAAGACGGCATGTGTTGGGCACTTTATGGTCTTGTTGCCGAAGCAACTCTTGAAGATATATCCAATGGGATTCCACTCAACGGAAATAATATCTCTGACATCAAATTAGCCCTAGCAAACGCGATGGGCAAACAATTGGTGAGAAATGACCTGCCAGATAAAGCCAAAAAGATTGTGGAAAGGCAATTTGGGCAGAACTGTGTAATACCAACAAGTCGCGGTTATCACTATGAAGGAAAATACGAGTGGTCGTGCGGCTCGTTTTCTGTTGATCCAAAAAACATCTCGGCCTCAATTGGTGAGTTCACTCTGTTTGGGAAAGGAAACTCTCTATTTGGTGAGACCTGGGAGATGGAAACGTCACAAAGCCAGGACACGCTCTTTTCAGTATCGACTAATAGAGCAAACTCAAAAGAGGCATCAACGTCTAACGCTCAATATGCAAGCACAGACAACCGTTCATCTAAATCACGAAACCTGTCAATGAGAACGTCAGAGCGCTTACAAACAGAAGAAGCATCTAACCTCAGCAACTCAACAGAAGCAAGTTTCACAGTGTCCCAGCCAGGTATCAAAGGAGGTAACTAACAATGAAATCTGTACTTTATGGCATCATCATTGCGAGTCCAATCACAGCGATTATCATCTATTTTACCTTATCCGGCAGACAAGAAGTTCTTATCCAACAGAAAACACATGAAGTTCAACAACAAATCCGTTCAGAAGAATTTCAGCGTAATTTTTCTAAAGCATGGACTGAATTTGACCGGCTCAATGAGCATGACAAAGCAACATTTTCGGCTGACGATGCTGAACGTGATGAGCGGATCAAAAAACTTAAAAAACTTCGTTCTCAACTGGAAGCATCTGATAGCCAATCAATGGATAGCCTTGAAACTGACCTAGCTGAAATGCGAAAGGCAATAAAGGAGGCTGAACACAGGAAAAACACAAAATAGTGAGACTATAAAATTTCAAATATCGGGCTACACTCCCCCATATATAATTTGTAGTAGCTCATATCTGATGGTTTGGACTTCATCTGACAGGCCGCTATGAGCGAGAATCAGTTGTACAAAACTGGAGTTCTCAAAAAACTAATGTCCGCTTTACCGTATTTTCGGAAATTCGATTCAGCGAGACCCCGGAAATACGACGATGCACGTTAATAGCAATTAAAGTGCATCGTTAGTTCACTAAGAGCGAATTGCGGACATTAACTCCGCGCTCAGCTAGCACTTGTTGAATTCATTCAACCTAATTTCCAACTCGCCTTTATATTTTTCATTGGAGCAATTTTTAATTGCTTCCTGAAGTTCTTTAGTTACATTCTCATTATCACCCAATTTCATATAACAACTACTGAGTAGGTCGTGATAAATAGATATTCTTGCTGATGCTTTCTGATCGGTTTTTGCTGAAGAAAAACATTCTTTAGCACTGGATAAAGCATCTGCGTAATGACTACTCCCTAATTCCAAGTATGCTTTTGCTTTCTCATAAAGCAGCCAATGATTTACTTCTTTCTGGGGAACTTTCATTATTGCCATTATTGCTTTTTCTGGTTTCAGACCCAAGATATATGTTTTTGCAACACATCTTCCATCAAATGAATTAAGCTGCTCATAATCACTAATTTCATCTGCAAACGATAAAGCCGAATTAATTAATAACTTGGCAAGCCTTTTTTTATTTTCTCGTTCGGCTGCTACTGATGAATTAGTAAGTGCTTCACATGCGCTTGCCCATTGCCTTTTTTCTATTTGATTTGGTGGGATAGCTATCAACTCTGGTATGGATTCTGCAATTCTGACGCACGTCATGCTATGCTTATATCCAAACATTGATGTAAAGGAGACGAATGCTTCATAAAACTGATCTAAGCCTTCTAATGCTGACATAGATATCACGTCAGCTAGCTTTCTCACTAAATCTTGCTGTTCGTTAATCTCTCGAGCTATTTGACTATATGATCTTAATCTAGCGAGAGCCGCTAATGATACGCGAAGAGGTACTGAAAGCAGCTCATCTTGGATATACCCTAGTAGAGTGCGCATAGCTTTTTCACCTGCATCCTTTACATCTTTATTAACTCCGTGTTGAGTTCCTAAGTGAGCGACTTGCCCATACGTTGCATGCCACTCAGGCTTTAAATACAGTAGTCGATTGAATGACTCTAAGGCTTCGGGATACATACCTGAACGTCTAAGAGACTTTCCTATATGATGAAGGAGTTCTAGCTGTATATTTTCTGATATATTCTTTTGTAAGAGCTTCCCATATAAATTAGCGCAATCGTTGTAATAACTTTTTCTTGCCTCTTTATCATCAATCGTGTACGAATGAATTTCCCTTGCGTCTATTACGCTCTTAATTTTTTGTAAACTATCGTTCTCGGTAAGAGTAATTTCATATATCTCTTTATGAAGCTCTATTTTTATATCACCCTCTAACTGTAAAAGAGAGTAATGAAGCCAGTCAATTTCTCGATATCCACGTCGTAAATGCTCATTTAATATGAGTTCTGAGCACAAATGTATCTGCCTAAGAACACTTGGTGTCATATCGCCAGCACTTGACGAAATAAAGTCTTCAATCGAAGAAACTAAAGATGAACTATCTAATTCATCTTGAACGGCTATAGATATAAGGTCGTGAATTCGAAAAACTCCAGTTGTATTCTCGGGAACAAGAATTGACAATTTTTGTAAAGAGTTGCACTTTAGAACACCAACGAATCTCCTCAAAAACTCAATGTCATGCGAGTTTATTCCTGTATTTGCTATTTTTTTTAATGCTTCAAGAGAACTTGGAGGTAAACCAGAAAGAATTTTTCTTACAATTGATGCACCACTGGAGTCATCAATCAATTCTGGCTCATTTAGAATCTCACGATAAATAGTTTCCTTATCTATACCCTGTTCATAACCTAGTTTTTTGGTCATTGATAGTATTAATGGTGAAAACCGGCATCTTGAGATGAATTCTCGACATAATGCAGAAGCTGACGAAGTATTTTCCCCGATGAGTGCGAGTGCGCTATCTATCGAAAACTGAGGAATAGAGAGATATATTAAACTTTGCGGTGCTGAAATTTGAGAAGTAACTAGAACCACTCCTCCTTTGGAAAACCCTGCTTTCAACTCTTCAAAATTATTTTCTTCTAGTCCTGTTTTAAAATTATCAATCACAAGGATAGATTTTTCAGAGTTAAATAACCCTGCTACATTAACCGGTGCCCCTCCTCGACTTCTCTGGACAGAGCTAAGTGATGTATCAGAATTCCAATCCTCACCTCCAATCCAAATATAATTTGGAAAAGTTAATTTATTTCTTCTAACGAAATCAATAGCTGCTTGGGTCTTTCCTGATCCACTAATTCCATGCAATACGCAAATACTGTTTCCATTTTTAAAGTGATTACTGACGGCACCGAAAACTTCTTCAGCGAGTACATATCCATCACAAGCATTTGGCAATTTTCCAAAGTACTCATAATTATCCATATTCTGAGAAAAAGTTGGAAAATATTGTTTGTAAAAATCGGCGGCTGTGGGATTGTTTATTGATTGTTCATATACACCTTTAGCAAGTTCTCGAGCATCAATTATTATTATGCGTTTTGCGTATTCCTGACCAATATTTGTAGAATTAAATTTTGCACGAAAAGATGGATTTTCTTCTTGATTACTAATTAGATATATCTTGTCTGGACCCGAACCGCCTTTATGACCTAAGGCATGAAGTACATCTTTATTTATTTTCGAATAAATAGGTGCTTCTTTTTTGCCTGAGTAATCGAAGTAGCCTTTCTCCGCACTGTATTCTCCGACAATCGAGGAGTCATCAGAAAATGTGTCCACTGTATAGCCAGAAGGCATATAGTCCTTATTCAGTCCATGATGAATAAGAGGTTGATTCTCGCGCAGAGAAATATAATTGTGGCCAACTAGCTCTATACCTGTTGCGTCTAAGCAGGATATTTCTTCAATGAGGCCTTTAACTATTCTCTTCTTTATGTGCTCAGACAATTTTTTATCCCTATTCAGGTTTAGCGGAGAGTATCGTTCACGCAGGAGGTTAATATTGGTATGTTATGCTGGAACGCTTTATCTGGTTCTACCAAATAATTGGCCAGCGTTAATTTTTTGGTAAAAACTGGCTTACAAACAACCACGATCAGACAGCTATCAAAAGTGTGTTTCTTATCTGTTATTTTAGGCTGATTCACTCTAAACTTCTAAATTAGAATGTTTTTTCCTCTTCAGCAACAAATAAATGCGCCTGTTTTTTAATCAAAATGTGCCAGCACTCTGATTACAGTAGGGAACACTAAGTATTCGTCCATATGCATGAGCAAAGCCTGCTGTTAGCAAAGATGAAAATTCAACGTTCAGCAGATTGTAGGCTTATCGTTCAAGCTCTGGAACAGAGCCATATTAGTTGCAACTGTTCTTTCTTGGAATCTGAATGGCTTGAGTTTTAGACAGTACCATAGGAGCAAGTTATGCAGTCCCTACATAATCAAGCCAGTTTTTTTCAACGAATCCTGCAACACCTCCAGCCGGATTATACAATGGATAAAGTCCTAAAAATGTTTCATGCACACTCGCCAAGTCGTCAGTTTTGAGCACATTGGTATGTTTCAAGAGATACAGTAAGGCAATTGTCGGCGAACGTGACATACCTTGGTTACAATGCACAAGAACTTTTTTATCCGAAATGTTTTCAACGATGGCATTTACAGCTGCATCCATGATTTCTTTTGAAATATATGCAGGATCAGGTGCATCAACTAAATTAAGAATTAGTCGACCATCTCGTTTCGCGATTAAGTATTCTGGGTGAGAATTCGGTGCGCCTCTGCCAGAGTAACCTAGAGCTTGTCGGTGATATGGTTCTTTGCAGGCATGAATAATGTACCAACCATTTTCCCTTAATACGGTTGTTGCATCATTTTCATTACCAACAAATAGATGTGGATAGACCTCTATCATTACTTACCTCTCTTCATTTTTTCATGGAAACTCATCGCTCTCATCATCTGAAAATGTCATATCGTAAAGCTGCTGTATTTTCTTGTTGAGATCGGTTTTCATCAATGCCATACATCGCTACGCTCTGAATTTGAGCTTAGAGTAGCGTCAATAGTAGCTTCATCAATAATATCCGTAGATTCGAACAGTCCTGACTGTTGAACCTGTTCTTTAGCTACTTCAATGTCCGTAACGAACATAATTACGGCAAGGTCGCGTGTGGCTCGTGAACAGCATACGTAAAAGAGTCGTCTTGTCCGTTCAATTACACTATCTTTTCCAATTGCAATATTCTGATTATCGTTGTCTGACAGCTCCGTTATGCCAAAGTATTTACCGTAGGAAAACTGCTTTTGACTTTGCCCCTCTTCATCGTCGATCAATACCATTACTCGTTCGAATTCTGCTCCTTTGACGCCTTGCTGGGTAGCAAACGGTGATAGGTCCTCAAGGTAGTGACGGTAACCAGTCAGCTCATTGATGTTGCAATCCAGAAAGGCAATCACGGAAGGTATTTCAGAATCATTGCTATCAGTTTCTAGAGATTCTGAATTTGAGCCTAAATACTTTTGCCATGCTTCTTCAAGCTGCAATATACCGGCATTAAATGCAAAATTAAGTGCATCCCGAATGGTGGCGTCTCTCGATCGCATGAGGCGTGCAAGCTCTAAAGTAGACGTCTGTAGTTTCAACAGAATATCTGCGGTGTTAGCGCTGGACAAATTCGTCGAACTCAAAATCGGGCAATTAGTTCGTAATATGCTCATGACATCAAACTTACGATTTTGGTGGACGGCCAATGTCAACGGTAATAGATATGTAATAAAGGGTCTTAGCGGCCAACTAGTGCCATCTTTCAGCCCTTCCTTTAAGCTCGAGGGAGCGTTGTCGTTAAGAGCTGAATACAGGTTTGGGAAACCGAGCCGAGTAGCGGCCATACGATGGACTACTACTAATGCTCGGACATCTGCTGCGCGGTCATCACTCCTCCAAAGCTCATCGTTATTGACTAATCGGAGCCATTCACGAACCTTTACCATTTTCTCTGAACGATTATTGTCAGCAGACAGCAGAAAGATCCTAGCCGAACCTTCGATTGGCACCAGAACTCCGTCTACTTCACTCACTCTCCCTCGAGTTTGTTCTAATCCATCTCCAGGTTGGCGCACAGCGTTTACAACTTTTAGTACGCGTAGCGGGCATCTGAAATTTTCTGGTTTTGTGATCTGTGTCCAGTTAACCGGTATGTCAATCGCACCTGCGCCATCCATATAAATTTTTTGCATTGGGTCGCCAAAAAAACCTAAACAAAACTTTACCTCAGTAGTCTCAGCAATATTGCGAAAGGCTGCCACGATATCAGATCTTGTGTCTTGGCTTTCATCAACGAAAATTACTGGATACCGACTCGCGATAATGCCACGTAATAGCTGGCTTTGTTCAATTAACGTGACAGCTGCATTTATGACGTCCGAGTGGCCAAGTACGCCACGATTAAAATCACTACCTGCTCCATATGTGAAATGCGTCAGGTGCTGCACAACCTCCAACTGTCTTTGATAACGCGCGATATCTTGAAGCAATCTTTCGCGTGTTGCTTCTCGGGTTCTTGGCTTGTCATGATGCTCTTGAGCTTCGGTGATCTTTTCGTTAATACGAGCGAGAACCCAAGTTTTGAGATCGAACTGAAACGGACGTATTACTATCCACAAGAAACTATGGATTGTTGATACGTGAAACAGCGAATCATGGCCCACATCCCCCCAGATTTCGTTAACAGCTACCTCAGTGTAAGTTATACAAGCAACTTGCTGGTTATGAGTTTTTAATTCAGTTCTCCTCGTTTGCCCAAGGTGGGCCAGGGCCTTCACTAGTGATGTAGTCTTGCCCGACCCAGCACCTGCGACCATAACGAAACTAGATGGTGGGGTTTTGTCCAAGCAAGCACGTAACTCCAGATCTGCCTGTGTATCTGGCTGCCCTATACGGCTAGTCATATGCCAATATCCCCGATGTTTGCCAAGTGAGCTACCTCATCATCAGATGGAGGCGCTATCTCATCTTCCAACCAGCATAGGCCCTCTGCTATATAATTCGGAACAACCCATTCCGTCGGATTGTGAGCCAATAGAGCTAAGGCAAAGTCGGTCTTGTGGAAACTGGTATTCTTAACTTTGCGATACAAGCTTTGCGCAATACCATTCAAGTCTAAGTTGTTAGCCCCTTTTATGCGTAATCCAAGATCCTTGCGCTCAAAATCTTGACACCATACTAGATTTTGTAACGCAAAAGCTTCCTCTAAAGTCCTCCCTGTTAGTGATTCAGTTATGCCTCGCCAAGTCACGTCAACCGGAGTTTGGTAAGCAACATGCACTAATGCATCACTGGATACTGCTCTTTGTTGAGTACGTTGTTCGGGTGATGCAGCCAGCAATTCGGTAATGGAACTTAGACCTGGAAGCCATTTTACTAAGGTTTGATTTGACGTGAGCGCTCCAGCCTCATTGACCATACAAGCCTTGCGTCCTCGGCGAGCAGCTTCAGCCTCTTCCGATTCTTCATCAAAATCGGGAGCTGCATTAGCATCATCGTCGTCAGGTTGTGCGTCCTCTTCCTGTTGGTTGTCAGCGCTGACGATAGGAGCGAAGACGCTGTCTATGTCGGTAACTATTAAAGTAGTAAGGCCTAAGAAGTCGATGAGACCTTTGAATCTATGGCCGAATGCACCACCTATTTCAAGGATACTCAGGTAGTTTGACTGCAACTTAGGTGCGGCTTTAGCGATCATTTGAGTCATCAGTAATCGCTCGACATTGCCCTCAACCAGAATCGCTGCGTCCGCGAAGAATAGATCGCAATGAGTGAGTCTTAAATAACGTTCTAGGAAGTCTCTAGTGCGATCAGATGGAACGCTCGGATCGTTAGCTGTCTCATAAAATGCTTTCATGCTGAGAACCTGAGAACGTTGGACTCCTTCATCGGTAGTTCGGCGAAAATAACGGATAGGTTTAAAGCCGCGTTCGAAGAGTACATGTGGCGAATGCGTAGTGACCACAAGCTGGCTGGTGCAATACGGTATGTCTTTTTCGGGGGTTGCGAGGATATCCAGTACTTTACGAATGAAAACCTGTTGCAGCTGAGCATGCAGATGTGCTTCTGGCTCCTCAATAAATATCAAATGGAGCGGAGGACGGTTTTCTTCTAGATCTATCCATCTGGCGTGAGCATCAAGAAGTTCAACAACCATGTAGATCAAGTTTTTGAAACCAAGCCCATTGTACCTGTCTGGCAGAGTAGCCTCCGTACGACCCTCGGAGCCTAAAGCGTAGTGAACGCGAGCACCATCGTGACTACTGAGGATAGTAGCAGGATTCAGAGCTGTCTTAATCAACAGCCGAGGGTTGTGAACTCCAGGGTAGCCAAGTTGAGCTAATTGTTCGAGTGTGGGGCCAAAGACCCGTTCAAGATGGTCGTTTAACATGGTCTCAGATTGGTAAAGCGCACGTTGCGCTTCGTGATCCTCACCGTGTTTCTCGAGGTTTCTTTCATAGAAACGACTCAAACAACGAGATAAGTCCTCAGAGCGAGAACCGCTATTAGAATCTGAAAGATGGCGTTGAGCGTGCAAGCAATCTACTTTGACGAGACTATTCAGTACGTCTTTGCCGCTACGGCCTTTGCCAGGCATCAGTTGTAGAGGTTTGTAACCATCTAAAGCAACAAGGTTGCTGTCATGCTGCGCGATGTCAAGAACGTAATAATTAAACTCAAAACTTTTTCGCAGATAGTTATTTGAGGTATCTGATAAAAAGTCGCAAAGGGTGCGGGGTTGTGGGTCATATCCAGTAATACTAGGATTTTGAACTGTAGCTTGAATAACCGCCTGACGAGCGCGATTTCGAACTTCTTGGAAACTGCTTCTTAACAACAGAGTGTCTACAGCAGCGAATTCTACTCGAATCCCGACTAAATTGCCTTGCCATTCTAAGCTAGGCAACAAATCGATTACTCGATAAAGATCTGCTGGTTTTACGCTAAACCATATGTCGATGGCAATGTTTGGTAGCTCGATGCCACTAACACCTTCGCCAAATGAGTTGATTGCTTCCCAACATTCGGCACTAAAGTCGTGAAGTGAAAATTTGTCCTTAGACGCCGAAGTGAATAGTTGGAGGGCGTGCGCTGCTGATGTCTTTCCGCTGTTATTAGCCCCAACAAAGATAGATATATCTGACGCGAGATCGATGCGAACATTCTTTAGTCGCCGAAAATTACGAATACAGACGGTTTCGATGTGCATATTGACTAACTCTCCATGTTTGATAGTTCGCGGTAGGAGCAATACTCTGTCGTAACCGCACATTCCTTCTCGCAACAAAATTAACGATTCAGCTGTTAATTTAGATATAAACACTTTGTACCCAAAGAAAAAATTGGTCAATAGAATTGAACGAAAAGAGAGACAAGTCACTCATTAACAATGACGATAGTTATAAACCTAAAGTAACTTTTTTTGGCGTATGTAATTCCCCTAATCTCAAAGACAAATCACCACTGATAGAAATAATTTGGGCTGCTACCAGCGTAATGTCGCAGTCCGTATTAATTACTCTGACCTTTCCCCGGAATTAGTGCCAATCTCTCATGAGATTTCAAGCTCTAAATCCATTCGTCAAATTGGCATTTGCTCAGGAATTAGGATCTTGGTTTTTCTCCAATGTGATAAATTTGAAATTACTAAGGGACTATGTATATTCAGTTGTTTTCGATGAGAATATCTTTTCATTGGTGAATGTGTGTTTTTGGCACGGCAATCCCCGTATTTATGGCCATTAGAATCATCCTTATTCGAACAGACACCAAAGTCAGGTGAGTTTTAAGCCACTATAGATGGCAAAAAAGGCAGATAACCTGCCTTTGTTTATAAATGTTAAAATTTGAGGTAACTCTTATTTTGCCTCATCCGGCTTAAGCGCTACTAGTTCCTCTAAAGGGCTCGGTCCAGTCTGCTTATAATTAATTACCACCGGATTATTTTGACGAACATCAGAGAAGTCCAGACGCAATCCTGCTTGGCTCTCCCCTGTTACATCCTCCAGGCAACGTCGAGATTCCCCATCAAGAGCAGCCATATATTTCTGCTCATTACCTTGAGGGCCTAGTGCCATGGTAATAAGGCAATCTTTGCCATGTTCGATCTTGTAGGTAACATCAATGGTCTCATCACTTGCTGGGATCTTAAAAATAGTTAGTGAGGTGGTACAGATTTCTGGTTTAGTTGCACACCCGGCCAAAGAAAACAGGGATGCAGCAGTCAGAATGAAGATTGTTTTTTTCATTTCAGTTTCCTCAATTGCTTAAAAATAATTAACGAGAAATAGACTTGTTTTTGTCTCGATCTATTTTGGGCTCGTTGCTTAGTTGATTTTGGTTTTCTATTGCGGAGTGACGCACTTTCTCTCTCGCTTGAGCTTGAGCTATGGCTTTATGATGTTCTGGTTGAGGTTGATATTGGCTATAGTCTTTTCTAGCGGACTGGGATAGCTTGTTATAGGTGCTAACAATCAGCCTGTCGGCTTCTTTCTGTTGACCACCTTGTTCTAATTGCTTGGCATTAGTGATGGCTTCAGACATAAGCCCATGTCGCTGCTCTGTTTTGGCGGCTAGTTGAAGGCGTGACAACTCAACACCTAGAGCTTTTGTCATTTTCCCAATATCTTTTTTTAGTTCCTGGGCAGATTGTTGCTGCTTTGTCTTGTCTGACTCAAAAAAGATTTTCTGAATAGCCTTTGCCGCCATCCAAACTAAAGCACCTGCGGCCTCGGTAAAAATATCGTTCTCTAAATATCCCCGCTGATAGTTAGAAAGTGTTTTAGAGAGCCAGTTATCTTGAGTTGGTTTCTCGTGCCCCATGCTTTCGACTTGCTTTATTAGCAACTGGACAGAATCAACAATTTTCATCTGCTGCTCAGATAGCTGCCGATACTGCTCATTCATATGAACATGATCAAAAACGCTGGTTTTCATCTGCTTATCTTTAATAGGATGACTATTCATGCTTTGCACAATTGACTTAGCCGCTGATTCAAGCTGCCCAACCAACTTGTTGGGGTCAGAGCCATCAGCTTTGCTAAGTTCTTGATAGAGCGCCGCAACTTTCGCTTTTTCGTTCAATTCCATTCCAATTACCTCTTAATGACGATGTTTTACATGCAGGTTTCCATTAACCCACTCTGCGCTAATGAAATTATTGGGCTCGATGATGTGTTCAAAGTGGCTAGCTGACGCCTCTATACCTGCATGAAAGCGCTCGATCTCAGCCTGATAAGTCCGCATTTCAGCCACAAGGTTGGATAGTTGAGAGTACAGATCAGGCTTGAGCTCTCTTCTGAAGATTTTTCTGAAAATACTATTAATCATTGAGTGCCCCCTTGATACCAAGAAGCAATAGGTTCGAAATGATCTCCCCACTCCATGATCTTCAAAAAGTCATCGGTATTATCTACTCTTGCTAGTCCACAATAAGTTTTCGTGTACCGACCATCGATGCACTTTAATACTGTGAAGTGAAGAGGTTCACCTGCTTCTGTTCTTGCAGCGGTTACACCTCGTCTTTGATGAATATGAGCGTCATTTATTGGAAGTACTAATCCGTTAACTTGAATATCTGCCGCCATAGTGTCCTCATTTATCTATACTCTCTTTGAGCTAATATTTTCTCAGGTGAGCAAGCATTAGATGGCACGCCAAAGTGCCCAATTTGGACAAAAAGAAAGGGGCCTGAGCCCCTAAACGAAGAGTGTGGAAATTGAATTCAATGATCTAGCGTTTGTGTTCGCCAGCTTCTACTTGTTCACGAGAAAAGACTGTGGGACAACGTGACAGATCCGGTTTGCCATAGCCATTCACAGCCTCAGACCTGCTGCATATATAGGCATCAAACCGACCTGTGGCTTGCATCATTTTTTCTTTGGCCTTCATTGACTCGCTTGCCTTTTCTAGGTAATCACAGGCAGGATAAGACCAAGTTGCGAGTCCTGAATGGCCTGCCGCATATGTGGAGCAGGTTTCCCGCTCCGTGACTTTCTCTGTGTAACTTGCAATACCACTTCCTTTTTTCTGGAGCTGAGTCTGAATAATTGAGTCGTGCTGGTACGGACCGGGATAGCTCCAATAGGGCACCTGATAGCTGTTGAATGTAGGAGAGTACACCGACATAAACCCACGAAGACCCTCGCTTTCGCCAGCAATGTAATCAGCAACACGTTTCCAGTTACCATCTGTCCATTTCAAGCAGTGATAACCACCATCCGCTTGACGAGGTTTAGCTCCCAGCGCGATAGCGAGCTCATCAATTTCGATGTCACTATCCTGGCTGCTATTACCTGCACCAAACGCTGCACACATACCACCCACGTGCATTACGGATATGACACTGGAGCGCCCAATTGCGAACGGTCTGATATCAAACGCATCAAAGTATCCAGTTCGTTGATAATTATAGAAGTTGGCAGCAATCATATTCATTGCTCCTGATCTGGATTGCATGTTTAACAAATCACGAGACATTTTAAGCGCACTATCCCAACCAACTCGCGACGCAGCTGCCGCAATAAGGCTGCCCATCACATCATTATCATGAGACGAGATAGTGTATTGAACAGATGAAACTGGAGTCCGCACTGCACAGTATTCGTAATATTCATTAAAGGCTTGCTCCTTTTTCTCCTGCGAGGCGGCTTCATTATAGTTCACCAAGAATTTATCCAAGCTCAGTTCCTGACCGTTCTCCGTACACTCACTACCTCCGTTGATTAGACAACGCTCATAAATCTCAACCGTGCTTTGGAAAGAGGCAGCGTTGGTAAGCGCATAATAGCTGATGAAGTCGTCAACGGAGCGCAATTCGCCAGAATCATTGAAGCAATCATGGAATCCATACTTCATAGCCATATTAGCTTTATCTGAACTGCTATCTAAGTTTGAGAAACTCCATCGCCGTTGTTCTTGGCGTCGCTTATCGTTGGCAGTGCGAATGCGATCCAAGGCTTGCGTTTGATTCTCTTGACCTAGCAGCTCCGCTGTCCACAAGTTGAAGGTTTGCCACTCGGCACCTAAATTTGCCACCATCTTAGCTGCCGAGTTGAATGCCTCCTCGCTACCGAAATCTTCCTGTTTGAATCCAACAAGTTTCATGTCGGCTAGTGCCGCCTGGATGTTCGGCTCTGTTTTTTCTACTTTTTGAGTCGGCATATTTGACTGAGTGTTGCCGGTGATATTTGGCATAGTCGCGGAACAACCTGCCAATACAGTCATTACAGCGATTGACGTAAAAAGAACTTTCACTTTTAGATCTCCCTTTTGGTTTCGAATCCATTTCATTTTCAAATAAAAGGGCAGTCTAGCCAGTACGCCAAACTGCCCAATTTGGACAATAGACAGCAATCATCTTGTTAGACTGTGCTGTCTGTCACCTCTTGATTTCTCGCGTTCTTGAACCCTATCCGCTAATTGCTCTAACGAGCGTCCTGATTCTGGATGCTGCCATAGCTTATCAATCAAGTGGTCAAGCGGTTCCAGAGACTGGTAACGGCTTTCCTTAGCCGTCTGTTTTTGACCTGAACGCTGCTCCACAGCTCGGACAAACCCTTCCTTTGAATCGGTGTATAGATACACGCGGTCCTTTGCTCTTGATATCTGCACGTAAAACTGTTCTGTGTTCAATAAAGCTTCCCGGTTGGTTTCCGCGTGCACAAATACGTTCTGGGCTGTTTTACCTTGGGCAGAGTGAACAGTCATGGCGTAACCGTGATCCCAATGGGAATTAGCCAGTTTGAACATGTCAAACTCACCGGTTTTACCATTTGAAAGTCTGAAAGTTACGTTCGTGCCTTCTATCTTCTCAACCGTGGCGGTGTCATTGTTCAATCGTCCAGTCGGCTTATCATTATCACGCCAGACGATCGTCTCACCAACGGCCAAACCACTTTCAGTTAGGTTGAACATCTGGATGTTCTTGGCCGCATAGCGTTCAGGGGAGAAGCGAATCAGGTCAGCCTGCTCATTGGCCCCGAACTTCTTAAGCAAGATATCGTTATTATCTCGCCCAACAACCTGATAATACAGGCCCTTCTTGATGCCCTCACGCTTGAAGCTACGCGCAAACCGGACGATTTGCTCATTTTGATACGATGTCACCACACGCCGTTCAGCTTCGGTTGCATCGACTGGTGATAGCTGGTTAGTTCGGAGCTCTTCGCCCAGAGTGCCTTCTTTCTTTAATGCTTCACGAACTAATTCATTCGTGCGACGACGGCCCTCACGGCTTGGTTCGAGGATAATACTTTTGGCTCGTTCCTGCGGCGCAAGAGCCATGTAGTCCGTCACAAGCTCTTGTCTGCGGGCTTCACCGCTTTTCTCATGGTCGATTTTTCCGTTTTTTTTACGAGAAACCATTTCCTTTATCGTGCTACCGCTCTCCTCTAATCGACTGAGAGCGTGAGAGGCATTCTTCATAAGGGAGAGATACACCGCATCCCGAGTACCTCGGTTCGTCTGTCGAACGATTTCTTCTAGATGATAGGTTTCCATCCCGTGATTTTGAAGCTGCCTGAAAGCAGCACCAGCTTCGACTGAGGCTAGCTGACGAATATCACCGGTCAATACGACACTAGCCCCCGATTGCCCCGCACGTTGCAAGAGGTCTCGCATTAGCTTGGAGCCTACCATGCTGGACTCATCCACAATCCAAAGTTGAGGAGTTTTTTCCAACATTTTTCCAAGACCGTCACGTTCTCCCTGTAACTCTGATCTTTCATATTGGAGTTCGTCGAGTCGTTTCTGATAGAGCGGTGAATTCTCGGGAATAAGAATCCCCGTCTTTTCATCAACATACGGATTGGAGAGGGCTTTTTCGATTTGCTCTAACCGCTTATCAATTTTATCGATCTGGGTATGAGTTTTCCGTTCTTGAACCCACTCGTTGCGGTTTTGTGCCAGAAAAGACTGAATTGTTCCAGACTGAATTCCAGCACCATCAATCAAACTCTGACCAGCAGAATTCGTAGGGGTAAGCCCCCTAACCTCATACCCCATATCCCTCGCTGTCTCAGCTACAGTTCGGAGGACGGAGGTAGTTTTAGCCGTACCGGCGAACCCTTGCACTCCAACGATCCGATTCTCGGAGAGCAGAATGCCCTCAGTAGCTTTCCGTTGGTCAGCGTTCCACTCATATCCGAATTCGTTGGCCTTCTCCTCAGCATTGGAAATGGCCGCAGCAGCCTGTTCCCGGCTGCATAATGCCTGAACACGGTCGCGGCCAAGGTATTCTTCCTTGAGTACCTCATCCTCGATGTCGATGGCCGCTTTCGACGTATATCCCCGCACATCAATCTCTCGCTTGCTAACCTTATCAAAGGTTCTAACCGACTTATCTATGAGCTGACCACTGCCAATTGCAGCATCAATCGCATTGTTAACATCAGAAAGTAGTACTCGCGATCCGGCATAACGACTCGCCTCTTTGACTAGATCATGGTGCGTCCAAGATGTATCACGCTCTCCAAGGTGTTCTGTCGCCCACATGACGGCTTCATTTGCCACTTTAACACGCTCCAGAAGAGCTTCCGTTTTCATTTCAAGCGTCGGGATATTGGCTTGTGATTGTCGAATAACCTTCTTCAGATCGTTAAGTTTGTCTTCACCGATTTCGGCATGCCACTTTTCAAGAAGCTCTCCACGCTCCATGTGAACCTTGCGATCCCGAGTGTCAAGAGTCGCTGTTTCTTTCTCTGCGGCTGTCGCTGAATCTCGTGTTTTCCCACGAGCCTCCAGAGCTTTCTCTATTGCCTCTGAACGCTTTGAGAACTCGCGAATGACCTCTTTACTAATAGACGCAATTTCCCAAGTTCCACCTTTTTCGTGATCAAGACCGTAGCCCAAAGACTGCACTTCTTCCGCAAGATATTGACGATAAATAAGGCCAAGGTGCTTCTGGTCGATGAAAAGGGGCTTGTTCTCAATAGATCTCCATAGCCCATCCGCCCGCTGCGTCGCATTCATAACCACCACATGAGTATGCAGAAGTGGATCAAAAGCGCGGCTGGTTGTATGCTTAAAAGTTGCCGCAACCATTGAAGCTGTTTTCTCATACTCAACAGTATTTTCAGCTCGATTGCGGTTCCTTGTAACAATATACTCTTGCTCTATATAGCGTAAAACGGCTTGTACAGCTTTGTCGTGGGCGCTAAGTAGTCTCTGATCACCCACGACCTCGGATAAAATAGAAACGCTCTTGGGTGCTAAAAACGTTAAGTCAATTCCAGGTTGATGCTTCCACTCGCCATCTCTTACAGTTCCAAGTTTTTGCCCGTCTGGGAGCTGTCCCTCCAGAAGAGATTTGAAGGTTTCTCTATCTACGTCTCCTGACAATCCCAGTGTTTCCGCTCCGTCGCCAAACCATTCAGACGGGGACAAACCATCAACGTAATAATCGTCTTTTTCAAAGTAATGACCTGCCTGAGAGGCACTTTTTATTGCTTTGGGTGACATCATGATTTTTTGCCTCCTTTTCCAAGCAGACCAAATACCAAATCATCCACTCCATCCGTTCCCAACACTGAATGTACTTCCTGTTCTATATCACTTAGGGCTGGTAATTGCCCTTTAGACACCTCAGTACCATGCTTATTGGAAAGTTCTTTCGGAGCAACGTCAGTATCAGCTTCCATTTTCAAGGCCCGTGCGGCATTGAGCAGACGCATACCAACTGTCTCATTCTCATCACCTTGAATAAAACCGTCAGCGATCTTTGGAAGTCTCAAGAAGGGAATATCAATACGGGCTTTACTCTCCACACCCCAAATTTTGGCAAAACAAGACAAATCAGGCAGGTCCATGATTTCACTGGTAAGCACAATTTTTCGGTTTTGACGTTTAGAACTGACCCGAACTCCGTCTCGAATGTCATCGGCGGAGTAGTTTAAGTCTTCATCAACTTCCTCACGCTCAGCTTCACCAAGTACTTTGGAGACCCACTCAGCAGTGTCGGCATTATTCAAACGAAAATGAAACTGTGTGGAGCACAAGCCAAGTATGGTTTTAGAAGTGTTTTTCCCGAACTCTTCCTCTAATTGGTTTATTTCCTGAATCCCCAAAACAACAGCCGCACCGAAGCCCCTCCCTTCGGCCATCAACATAGAAAGAGCGGGAATTTTTTTGAGACTTGGTAGCTCATCGACAACAATCCAAAGCGTTCGATCACTATTGACACCGCACGCCATCAATCCCTTAGCAACTGATTGAATCCACGTCGAGATTAGAGGCTTCTGAATCTCAATTTCAGATTCCCTTACCGGTAGGAAAAGCCATGAATCATCAGCACCTTGTTCGTCGCCTTCTGCTATCCAATCTCTTATTGAGAAAAATCCCTTTGTGTTTTCTTCTTTCAACAGGCGAAGTGGACGAACACCATCTACGATTGTTGAACGAATACTTTCGAGGGTTCGCTCATTATCTTCATTGAAATATGTCGCTGCTGGAGTGCCTGCAACCAGTTCTTTGAGTAATTCTAGGTCATTCCACGCCGTCGCCCGAAGAAGTGAAAGCAATGACTTCGGCCCATCTAGATATAGATTCTGAAGTGCGGCAGAAACAACCGCTCTGGCAGCAGATGCAAAGAACTTCTCAGAACCACTGTTATTATTAGAACTAGGTAAAAGTGTTTCAGCTATCCAGTCCGCATCGAATGGCCCTGCCATTTCTTCCCACGGAGTCCACTGGTGTGAGCGGCTGTCAGCCGGATTGAGTATGTGATCTACCCCGTCCCGATAGAACATCTCTACGAATTCGCCCTTCTTGTCATATACCACGGCTCGGTCTCCACGAGCACGAATAGCTTTAAGTAAATGAGTTAGTGCTGTAGATTTACCGGCACCCGTGGTGCCACTAATCAAGGTGTGCTTTTTTGAAAATCCTGTAGGTAAGGGAAAATCGCCAAGGGTTAAATCAGAAGCACCGTGCTTTTCTACGATTTCTCCTTTCAGTTTTTCGGATGAAACAAGTTTCGCCCCTCGAATATATTTGTCTTCTTTGATTTCCTTACCTCTTTTAACTGCCTTAACGACAAGATAAACACCAATAGGCAAGTACAATACAAAGAGCGAACTGAAAGCCCATCCAAAGGATTTGAGAAGCTTAATGGCCGCATCTTGGAAAAGCGGTTCATTTATCACCACAGAGGATGGCAGAGATTCGCGCCCATCTAGGGCAACACAGGTCCCTACAGTCACGCTTGAAAATGGTTGTACTAGTCCCTTCAATTGTGCCCACAGATATGTACTAGCGTTTTGCAAGACACATTTATCGGCGTCAATTAAGAGGTATAACAAGCCACCGACAATCGCCAACAAAACACCAGGCAAAAAGATCCAAATTCCACTGAATAACAACATCTGCTGACTGTGAAGCCAGGTATCCGCTCCGCGAACAAAATCCCCTATACGGCCTTTTCTAATTGTTGCCATTATCGTCCCCTCCAATAAAGTGAGTACGCAGAGCATTTGTGCGCGCTGAAATGACTTGTTTAGCCTCAGCCATTTCATCCTCTGAGCAGGTCTTTTTGAGTAGAAAATCTGTGGTTGCAACATTTATCAATAGCAGGTTAATTAGCTGCTGATAAATCTCCTTCTGATCCACTTGTACGTTTCTGATTTCGTGCAGTGTTGAGTCATTATTTAATGCCTGCTCAATCAAAGACACCGCCGTTTTACTAACCGTTTGTCCTGATTCTTTAGCTAATTCCTTCAACAATATATGTACTTGTCTAGGTGGATATATTTGTACGCGGTACGCCTTAGAAACTCCCATTGTAGTCCCCCTTATCCTTGATTCTCTTGTTTGCGACTCCCTTGCGACTCTGCATGTGCAGAGGCGCAGGGAGTCCCCTCAGAAGGCGCTACTGCGCCGGATGAGACAGACCACTCGCGGTGAGTGGGGTGTGGAGAAAAATCCGGGTAAAGCTCGGAGTTTTCTTGCTGTGAGATGGGGCCCCCGCTCGATAGAGCGGGGTGAATTGTTTCAACCATTCGCAGGAAAGAAATTGCCAATTTTCGTGTCTCATACTCATGGTATTTCCTTGCCCTAAACATCAGGCTATTGGCGATCGATGTGATAGCTTGCTCTACCGACTTTGAATCCGATGCAGTCTCAAGAATTCCGAGAATTGAAGCGCCAGAACAATGCTGGCACTGCCGAGGATGAAGTTTCATTCGTTATCTCCTGATTGATGAATTTCAGGAGAGATTCTGGCCTTTAGATGTGTAAATCCCAGCACGTCAAACTGCCCAATTTGGACAAATCGGCCACTTGGAAAAATGGCTGGTGTCATTCAAAAGCCACCTGTTGATAGCTTTTTGATGTGGGCAACCACTCGGCTCCTAAGCATTCATCGAAAAGCTACCTATTGGTGGTGTTACGGTTGCCTTCAGGACGTTTTAGATAGCCCTATCTCTTAAAGATCATCAAAAAGCCACCCATTGGTGTGTTTCAGTGACTTTTGAGGAAAACAACGAATGCAGGTTTGTCTTTAGAGTTCAAATAAAGCAATGGGCTGAGCTTGAGGAATGTATACAGGCCTAAGAAGAAATAGATTTAATCTTCAGGTTACAGATATCGAGATTCAATGTAAGGCTGTACATCATTCAGTTCGTCACTTTTCCTCTGCAAGTTCACCTGGGAGAAATGATGGTAAACATCTTATCGCAAACACGCTTTTGCCCACTTATCTTGTTAGTTCATTTACTCGGTGATTTGCCTTTATCGCTGTTTTAGGATTAGAAAATATTATCCATAGTTGCTGTCTTTAAAATTAACAAGTCACTTAAATAACCGACGGAGATTTAGTATGGTGTCGGTTAATCAAAAGAAGGCGGGCTGGGTCATAAGAAAACACTCAATGACAATGCCTGTATAAGTTTTCTCAGCTGGTTGATGGTGTTAGCCACTGGCGACTTGAGACAAGTTACGAAAGGTAAATGGCAAAGGCACGATCAGGTGACTTTGTCATTTGTTGGTTACGCCTGTTCATGGTTTAACGGGGGCTTGGTCTGTATCCAGTTCTTCATCTCGAAACTTATTCGCAAGTTTGCCCATTTCTCTGTCTAGTATAGTACGAACCACAGCTTGTTTGTTGACCTTCAACTTGCTCTCTCGAGCGTGTTTTTCCGCAGCCACATCAAGTTCCATTTGCCTTTTCAGTTTTTCTACTTCCACTTTTTCTTCTTTGGGAACATAACCATACTCGTCGTTCATGAGCTCAGCTAACTCGGATGCAGGAATACCCGTTTCTTTCTCAACTTCAATAATGGAAGCCGCGATGCTGCGATGCAAATTACGCTCTACGATACCTGACATTTTTTCTCCTAGTACAATACTTTAGGTTCATAATTAGAAAAATACAACGTATGAACTATTGTTGATTGAAAGATTGGTGCCGTGTTGATTAGCACCCGTTTCGAGATCAAGTATATGCAGAGTGAGTTTGAGATAACAGGTAGTCATTTGCGGAAGATTTTTTACCTGTTATTTCACGTTTAACTGTATGTATACTGGAAGTTTGATATCGAAGCAGACAGACATTATGAATCGAAAACTTGAGCCCTTCAAAAGAGAAAGAGAGGAATGCAATGCACTCTCTGACGTGACAAATTTTATCGCCCAAGAGATTTATAAACTTGCTGTGATCAAACAATACCCGAATGAATACAGCGAGATTTTCAATCTAGCACGGAACATTACCAAAGAGCTTACTGACCTATTTGATCAAGGGTTCAACCCAGAGTTGGAAGCTCTGAGGGACGCGTTGGTTGACCTGATTGTGCACGGTGCAACAAAATCTGACTTTGAAGGATATGTTAGTAGCGTTTTACAGATAGAAAACATTAATAAACTGGAGTTCGGTAGCATCACTCCTAATCTGGAAAGCACCGATAATTCAGGTGAGCCATTTGACTACGAAAAGCACGAGCATGAAATCAAGGTGGCTGCTTTTGGTGTTGCCAAGCAAATATTCTTCAAAAATAGAGGCTTCAAGACTACTATCCCCCACAAATATCCTCCTAGCGTTATTGGGTACAGATATGACTACCATGAAGCTCTCGAGTATTACTATGGCCTGTACTACCACTCGCAAGTAGGTGGTAACACTACGACGTTTTATCACGCGCCATACGACTCATTTCGTCCTTACGCAGGTAGAATTGTCGATCAATCAAAGTGCATAGAACGGGAGTTTCTGGTTCCAGACACAGCTTTATCTAAAAAAGAATCATTAATATACAGTAACAGTGAAGCTATACAGCCTATGTGCTCACTGGATCTGTTGCGTGGTGAGGAACCAAAAGAATCTGTAATTAAAACAACTGAGATTCGTTTTCGTCTCGATTTATCAGAGCCATTATCGAATGATGAGTTGGACAGGGCCCTAGCTCGCTTGAGGTCAGTCATATCATCTGCGCAATACAGCAATTCGGTTGCAAGCATGCTACTAGCTGAAAACGAGACAGAGTTGATTAAAGCATACAACATGCCCTCCTTAAAACATGTGGAACATACAGAATTTAAACGGTTACACAAAGTGTCGCTGCCTGAACTTAATTCCCCGCATCAAGCCAAAGCTTACCTGTGTGGTTTAATCGTGCTCTTTGAGCATTATGTTCGAGTAAATTCCTCATCTGATTCTCTATCGTTTTCATGGGGAAAGAATGAAGATGGCCTATCAACACTGTTACGATTTGGTGCCGTTTCGATAGAGCTGAGCAAAGTGCATGGCGAAGAAGGCTTTTCAGCTGGGTCCGTCGAAAAAGGGTATAAGTTAGTTAAGGAAGTTTTCAATAGCCACATTCGTGAGTTTCAGTTCAGAAGGGTTCAATTCAATGCTCGCTTAAACACAAAACAAAGGGAAAAATTGAAGGGTCTTGATCCAGTGCGGTTAGAACTGCTCCACCCAGATGATGTAAGTAGAGTTCAAGAAGATATCGAAAGGCTCAAGAGAAAGGGGCGACAAGCTTCTGTAAAAGCTCAAATAAACGGGAGCTACATTATTACTTGGTAAGTTAGATTAAAGATGTAGCACGATATAGTGAATGGCCACAGACTTCATAGACATTTTAACTTAGACAATCGTCGACTACACTTTGCCCAAAATCAGCTTGTCTATGTGATTCATAGACATCATTTCATTTAAGGGCGGCTACTTACCGCCCTTCAACATCTTTTTCAGCAGTTCTAAATGCTGTTTGGCTACTTCAGGGTCTACTGGCCGTGGTGTAGGCCGTGGCGGCAGAGCCTTGGGGATCTCTGCATTAAGATCTTCACCAACAAGAGCGCGCCGGGTGGCAATTTCATAATTCCGCTTGAAAATAGGCCAAGTTTCAGCTGCTGGGCGGTTTCGAATGTCAAATGTCCCAGTATTTTTTAAAGCAATGTACACCGCAGGGTGGCTCCATTCATCATATTTCATTTCTGTAAGTCGATGGGCGTTCCTACAGGCTTCAAGGTATGCTTGCCTAGTGTTTGGTAGCCCGTAATCCGCAGGATCTGGCTGGCACCATTTAGTAAATTGTCCAAGCGACGGCCAGAACGGTGAATCTACTTGTCGAGCCTTTCGGAGCCCATATTTAAGTTGTTGCTCTGTTGTGATGCCTGCTTCCAGCAGGCCCTTGGTCCATGTTCTCTTCGCCGCGTTAACGTCAGATTTGCTCGGGAATGTCACCTTCCAGGCCGGGAAGCATGACTGAAGCTCGGCAAATAAGATATTGATGATCCTTGCCGCAGCTTGAAGTTGATCACAATCTGGCTTGCTTTCAACTTCACAAAAATAAGACTGTGTAGGTCCTGCGTTTTTTGCCGAGTAAACGACACGTTTCTGTTGTTCAAGAGAGATAACGTCTGCAATGGATTTTAGTGTCATCACCATCCCCCCTGTGCCCAGCTTGTATCTGTTAGGTCTTCAACAAGCGAGCGAGTTTGTGAGCTTCGTTCTCTGTTGGGTATCAGCCAATCCGCCTTCAGGCCAGCCCATCCCCTTAAAACACATGTTTCGATCGCGTCCCCTAGGGGAACACCAACTTTCGCTGCCTCCCGTTCTACGAGTAGTACAGCATCCTTTGTGAGGGTAACTCGCTTCTTTTTACGGATTGCTTGCCACTCGCGGGCGTGGACCTGATCTACTCCCCTTGATACGAGAGCCTCAACAAAATTAAAGCGCGTATTAATATCTTTGAAGCTCTCTGGGATCTCTCTGGAATAGTCTGCCGGAACTCCGCATTCTTGTATGCGTGATCCTTGCAAACTAGTTTGCGGATATTCGCCGTCCAGTTTGCGATTTTCCGCATTCTGGATTTTCTGGCCGCGATCAGCGAGAAAACGCAGGTAAACGTCGTGGTTTACACGGTAGTGCAAGCGTGCGGGAACCCCCGCTCGTTTTTCCTCCAGCAAACTCATTTCGCAAAGCTTGCGCCGGATTTTACGGAGGGCATCTCTCTGAATTCCGAGGCATGCTTGCCAGCTCCCGAGCTCTGAGAAAATGTTGGTAGCCTCAGGATCTGGCTCTCCCTCGGCAGGTAGGTCAAACCACCCGCCTGCTTCTGCCTTTAGGCTGCTTAGAAACGACGCTTGTTGTAAAAATGCAGCGGCTTCCAGTCCAAGAGCTTGAATTGATGCACGGGGTATTGCGATCCGTGGACCATCGATCGCTCTGGCGAGATCCGCTGAGTTTAAAGAACTGTTCATTTATCCCCTCCAGCGACGCAGACGGGACTCATAACCAAACGGCGTTTAATTTCCGATTCTATGGCAGGAATCACAGCCGTTTTAGGTAGTTTTGTTTTGTGAGTCAGAGCCAACGATACATAAATCATATGAGCTCTTGATCCACTCGCTGCGGCGACATCGAGCATCAATGAAAATGGTTCCGACGAAACAATCTTGTGGAAATAAGAAGGGTGAATTTGTACGTTCATAACAAACCTCAACGATTAAAGTTGAGGCACTGCGATCGCGGCTGTTGAGCACTCCGCCCCATTCGCGCCTGATTAACGGGGGGTTATGGCGATACGCTTTAACCAGACAGGTCTAAACCTATAAGGCCGCTCATGCCAGGCATGAACTCACGGTGGAACTTTCACATGTGAAAGTTTTCCGCTTACCAAATCAATTAATATGCTGTTTGTTTAGAGAGGCCAGCTACCTCCCTTTATTAAAAGCTTGCTATCAAGATTGAAGTAAAAATCTTGCTGGCGATTCGAATTATGTCCACTTCGAACAAACCTGCGATTACTGTGCCAGCGATGATCATTTCAATCTTGGTAATTTGTGTGTACATAACAAATCTCCTCAAAATAACGGTTGTTGGTCACCAGATTTAGGGCGGGTAGCAATATGCCCCAAGCGATGCTCACTTTTTGGATGCTCCCAATTATTTTTTCCACACGCAGGGCAACACTTACTAACAACTTTATCTCTCAATCCTGGCCCACTGAAAACTTCACTTTTACAGTGTACGCATTCAGCAAAAAAAGCCTCACCGCTCTTTATTTCTTTGCATGCTTTGTAAAAGCCAGATATATCAAAATCTTTCTCACCATTAAATCGATCATGTACTTCTATGACTGCTTTTATATGAGCTATTTTTTCACTCAGTTCAACATAAACATTAATTGCCGCTGAGTACGTTATCCAATCCTCCTTTGACAGAATATCCTGCCCGTAACTCGCCCGGCGACGTTCTTTGATAGCTAAATCTTCTCTTATTTTTCTGATCTGCTTATAAGTAAAAGATGTTTCCTCCATGACAATGCAAGTAGAAAAACCTTTTTTTACAAGATAATAGCCAAATGCCCATCGATTAAGATGATGTCGAGATGGTAAAAATGGCAAAGGTTTGAAGATGTTGGATTGCATAACGCCCCCGTTCAAAGTGTGAAACAATGAACAGGTAAAGACCCCATGCCTTTCCTGATGTCCTAATCACAAATTGTGAATAGGCTATTTGAATGAGCTGAGTTGAACTCAGCTAAAATAATATGCTGTTTAAAGGCCAGCTACCTTTATTTAAATAATAACAAGACATAGGGAGTTGTCAACGACTCCAAAGTCAAAATTAGTCAATTATTTTATTAGATTAAGTTTATCACTTCAGAAAAAATTTAAATTACTGTAATTATCATAATTACGATAATACCGTAATTATCGTAACTCTATCCTTTTTCCATTTTGTCCAAATTGGGCACTTTGACGTACCAAAATATCAGGTAATCACCTTCAAAATTCCCCATGCGAAAAACACATTTTATATTCACATGGAGATTCTAGAAATGAAATCATTTAAGTACGCCGCCCTCGCAGCATTTATTACTCTTTCATCCGCCGCTTATGCAGGTACAGGTACCGGGACTGCTCAAATTTCGGCAACCCCGCCAGCTCTCTCTGTTGTTGAGATTCAACCATACACAATGACCTTGGAACGCCTGCCGGGAGCCGCCCCAACAGGCGGGTTCTCTTTAAAAAGTTGGGCGACTTATTTGGCGCAAAATCCGGAAGACACTGTACAGCCCGGTTGCTTGAAAGTCGCTGGAGATATGAATAAATCGGTCGGGATTACCATCACTAACCTATCAAATCCCTCAGCTCCAGGTGGAGCAGCTTTAAGCTTTTCGGGAACACCAAAAATTAACCTAACTACTTCAACTGTTGACTGCACAGATGCGATCTCCAAAACGAGTACAGGCGTCGGTATAAACGCGGCACCAGTTGCAGCAACTACTTCATCTTCTGGCGAGCTTTATATCGCCTGGTCGTATCGCCAACCCGCAACAGCCTCATCAGGATTCATGCAGCTCAGTGCGTGGGAAGAAGGGGTCTTCACAGGAACCGTCGATCTTCAAATCGACTACCAGTAATCACTCGTGCAGGGACTGACCAAGTCAGTCCCTCGTCCTTTGGAGGTCCCTATGAAGCCCCTTATTAATTCAATCATGATGGCGACGCTAGCAGCTCTTCTATCTTCACCCGCGACTGCATTTCAACTCAAGATCCACGAAGTGGACATCATTCACAAGACAGTTACTGAAATCCCCGTAGCAAATACCTTAAATACACCAATAGTCGTGAGAATTATCCCCCCGGATGGAGTGCAAGTCTTCCCCCGGCGTTTCCAACTTATTCCAGGAGAGCGGCAAGTAGTAAAAGCACGTGAGAGTGATGGGAAAGTATTAACACCAGACGCGAAGATGGCATTCTCATATGCCTTACAAAGCGAAGAAAAACAAGGCGTTCACTCAAGAATCACGCTGAGACTCCCGGTTAGGGAGGTGTCTCGATGAAGAAAAAACTTTCACATGTGAAAGTTTTTGTGCCCTCTATCTTGGCCGCAGCTTTCACACTTACAGCCTCACCAACACGTGCGGATGACTACCTGATGAAGTTTGTCCTAAACGGACAAAGTAAGGGGGAGTACCTTGTTTCTCGTGAAGTAGATAGCACCATGGCTGAGCCAGGGCTATGGCAAGCTGCTGGTGTAAACACAACAGCATCACTTCCCTTGGAAAGGTTAAACAATCTTGGTCATGTCAAAATTGTTTGGTCAGAACAAACCATCTACTTTTATCCACGTCATAACACAACCAAACCCAAAGTAGTCAAACCAGAGGTTGCAATTGAACCAACTGTATCTAATTTGGATATAAAATCCATTGACTACTTTCTCACCTATCAAAACAAAGGTGATATTTCAGGTAACATCACGGGAACAGGCCGCGTCGCAAATCTAGATGTTGATGTTAGAGCGGGGTTAGGAGGGCAAGAATCATATTTCTCCAGCCAGTGGCACGATGAGGAGAACAACAACGTTAAAGACATTGAAGTCGGTCGTGTTCAGCGTTACGGGCTGGATGGTTTCTCACTCACGAATGAAAGTAGCCTTGCCACTGGATCATTTTCTAATGACCAAATTGAGCTTTATTGGCCTGTTGGAACACGGGTAGATGTATACCGCGACGGAACCTATCTAGAATCACTGGTTCTGGATAGTGAGCCGTTCTCTTACAAAATCGAACTGGATTACAGCAATAATCAATATAAATTCTACGCGGTTTTACCTGACGGCAGAACGGACACTAAAACAATCGAGAGAGCCATTTCGGGGCGGCTTGCCCCCGTGGGAGAACTCAACTATCAAGTAGCTATAGGCAAGTCTCCAATCACTGATGAAAGTAAACTAATTGGACACTTGGCCTATGGAGCGACCAATGACTTGTCACTTTTCGCTGGTCAGGATGAGCAGGAAAGACAGTATTTTTCCGCTTTATATTCAAGAGATGACTTTTCATTTGAGCCTGCTTGGTATGGCAATAGTGGATACACTCTGAACAGCTCTTGGCAGAATGATAAGTTCTCTATTTTCGGACAATTTAGCGATTTGGATAACTATCAACTACGCTCTTTTAGCATTTCATCTCGCTCTCTGTTCCAACCAACTATTCAGTACTCCTCCCGTACGCACGATGGTTATGAAACCAATGAAACGATGCTACGCACATATCACAGTGCTCGCATTGAGGCACTGAATACTTCAATTTCTTTATCTCCATACTTTTCCAATCGTTTAACCAATGGTGTCAGATCCAATATGTTTGGAGGGCGAATGCTTGCTAACATGCCGGAAGGTTGGCAGGTTTTGGCGTCCTATGAGCATGAAAGTAAAGAGCTTGATGGTATTAAAGATATAGAACGTTTCAATGGAGAGGTATCAAAACGATTTAACCTGGGACGGCTAACTTATCGCTACACGGCAAGCAATTTTGGTCATGGATGGGTGGGCCAGCAACAAAGCCTACGTGCAGATCTTTGGAACTGGAAATTTGCAACTGTATCAGCTTCGTTCAACTACTCGTCTAGTAGCGGTAACAACATCACTTTATCAGTCAGTGGTAGCCTTGGCCGAACTGGATTATTAAGAACTCCTCAACGCAGTCAAGCTCAGTTGGAGCTATCAACCTGTAAAGATTTAAACCTTAACGGAATCTGTGAACCAACTGAGCCCGAAGTTGAAAGCATTAAAGCAACAGTCGCTGGGCAGGAAGTAGTAACACCAGCCATCATTGGTTCACTCACACCTTATCAACGTTACACCATTCAGGTAGGTAGCAGCTTCAACCTGTCCCCTAGTTATAAGGCGGTAGAATCAACGAGGTTGATAAGAGGCGGGATAAATAAGCTACGTTTGCCGTTAACTGAAATTCGTGAGGTTGAGGGCCAGCTTGATCGAGACGGAATTAGAGTCGCTCTCATTGACACAGAAACGGGAGATGTTCTGGCGGAACAAACCACGGAATTTGGGGGATGGTATCTGTTTTATGTACCAACTGGTCGCAAGGTCAAGGTTGTCGAAGAACCTAAGTCAAAGTCGGCTCAAAACTTTCACATGTGAAAGTTTTCTAGTGCACCAAGTGACCGATTTGTCCAAATTGGGCACTTTGGCGTGCCAACTATGACTAGTTTTTGAGTAAAAATAGCTCTGTGTTAAACAAATTGGAAATTGGTAATGGCATATTATTTACATCTTAACTTTGAAAACAAAGAGTATTTTTATTCCGAGCAAGCTTGGTCAACTCAAGAGACAATCCAAGGCCTTCTTCTTCCTATCTCAGCGCACCCTAGCGCAGAGGATAAGGAAGTTTTGAGCGCTATTGAGGATGTTAAGCCTTTAATTTTTCAAGTGCTGAGTAAGGTTGAGATTGAGTGGAGCGACTGGATAACTCAGAAACCAACGATCATCTACAAGGAAGATGTTAAGTTGTTGATAAGCAGACTTAAAGAGGAGTTTTATGTTAACTCATTCCACTCTTACTTAAACAATGGAAAATTTAGTGAACAACATAAGGAAAGGGCCATTGAAGAGTTTTACGGGAATTTACCTCGTCTCGAAGATGAAGGTTGGTTCAACTTCAGTTGAATCATGCTGAGGCACAAGAACTTTCACATGTGAAAGTTTTTATATCCACTTCATCGTCAGCCGTCGGATTGCTCCTTAGCGGCTGACGCCTCTGCCTTCTCATCAATATCCTTTAGAATTTCCGCAGCCTTCTCATTGGCTTGCAAAACCACTTCTGGTTTTTCCTGCTCTAGAATCTGCTCTAACGTTCTTGCCATAATGCCCTCCTTCTAAGTCCAAGCTATTATAAACGATAGATGTTAAATAACGAGAGGGATGAGCGATGACGCCGTTAATATGGGGATTACTGGGATTGTTCGTTTTCTTCACAGTGGTGACTGTCGGAAGCTTGTATCTTTACAGCAAGCGGGATAAGCATTAACTCCAATTCTAATCACCATAAAAAAGGCTTTATGTGTCCGTATTGGGCAGTTTGAGAGTTCATAACTTGAAAAAATGAATGAGAAAATAGTCGCAAATATATTGGAGCCAAAGGATTAATAATTCTTTGCTCAAGCATTATGGATAACTAATATGGCGACCATTTTAAACGAAATGCTAACAGAGCAACAATTAATAGAGCTAACCGGCTATACGAAAGCAAGCGCCCAAATCAAGCAACTAAAGTTACAAGGAATACATTATCACTTACGTAGTGACGGTAAGCCTGTAGTGACATGGACGGCGGTAAACTACCCATTTACACATCGAGCGGTAGCAAATGACAATGTTCCTAATTTTGGAGCAATAAGCAATGGCTAAACGCAAACCAGAAGATGCATGGATGCCAAAAGGCGTATACCTGCATAAAGTTCGCGGTAAAGCTACCAGCTACATCATGAAAAACAGCAAGCGCACAATTACCTTGTGCTCTGCATCTTCAACACGTGCAGAAGTTTGGACTGCATACGAAGCAGCTATTGAAAAATCACTGACCAAGTACACATTCAAACGCATGGCTGACGAATACCAGGCATCTGCAACATTCAAAGAACTAGCACCTCGCTCGCAAAGGGATAGAGAACGAGAACTAGCGATGTTTAATAAAGTCTTTGGCGAAATGGAACCAGACACAATTAAGCCACACCACATTCGTCGATACATGGATATTAGAGGGAACACAAGTCGTACTCAGGCAAATCACGAATTATCAGCATGTAGTGTAGTCTTCGGCTGGGGATACGAGCGTGGTCATTGCAAAGAAAACCCTGCTAAAGGCGTTAAGAAGTTCAAGAATAAATCACGTGATCGGTACATCACTGACTATGAGTTTAACGCACTACTTGAGTGCTGCGAACAGCGGCTAAAAATTGCTTGTGAGATCAGTTATCTATGTGCAGCGCGACAAGCCGATGTGCTATCACTGAAGTGGTCACAAGTGATGGATGAAGGGATTTTTATTCAGCAGGGTAAAACTGGCAAGAAACAGATCAAGGCTTGGTCGCCACGCTTGCATGAACTCATTAATGAAGCGAAAACATTACGCAAAGGGATTGCCAGCGTCTTTGTAATCAACAAAACAGGTGGAGGCAGGTTAACAGCAGATGGTCTGCGCAGCAGTTGGCGCAGAGCGATAGACAAACTAGCATTACAATATCCAGACATTGAACGAACGTTCACATTTCACGACATCAAAGCGAAAGGCATCTCTGACTTTGAGGGAAACATTCACGACAAGCAGCAATTTAGTGGGCATAAAACCGTTGGCCAAGTGAACGTTTATGACCGCAGAACTGAGATAGTGCCAACGATCGGCAGTATTAAGAAGTGAATCGTTATTCAAAAAGCTGATTAGACATTTCTAACAACTTTTCTAACAAAATAAAACGGCTCGCATATTTCTATGCAAGCCGTTGTTTTATTTGGCAGGGGTGGCAGGACTCGAACCCGCAACCATCGGTTTTGGAGACCGCTGTTCTACCAATTGGAACTACACCCCTGTTGACGTGGGGCATTATGCTAAAAGCACTTCCAAAGGTAAAGTACTTTTTATGACAAAACTCATTAACTGAAGGTTTTTCAAACAAGTTAGCCAGTTACTGTTGAATTAAGTGCCACAGAGATTAAAAAGCCGCCGCATATTGGGCTTAATGTTTTAATGGATACATTATCAAGAGAGTTAGCGCCCCAATGTTCCAAGGCAAATCGCTGCAATAAATTCGACGGATATGGCTGTTTCGGCAATTTTTGGGCCGCTTAAGAGTAAAAGCCACGCATTTATCGAAAAAAGATCTGAGTTCGATTTATAAAATCGGCGTTTTATAGTATAAGCATCGTCAATTTCATACACTGCTCGACGGAACCAAGATGTCAGACAAATTTTTCTTCAAAGGTCGTAAAACGCCTAAGCCAAAGCATGAGAGCTTTGGCTACAACACTAAGCGTGCCGCTAAACCGGGTACAGAAGCCTTACCTCTGCAATTAATCGTTGCCGATGAAGCGCGTAAACTCGAAGTTGCTGCGATTGTTGCCGAACACCAACTGTTTGCTAATATCGAAGTCAATGCCGATGTGGCTGAAGATATCCTTGAATTAGAAGGTTTATTGAATAAGCCTAAGACCACGACGTTCGAGAAGAAACCGAATCGTAACGAGCCTTGCGCTTGTGGTAGCGGTCAAAAATTCAAGAAGTGCTGCGGCAAGTAAACGCTTTAATCAGCGTTATGAGTAATAAAATAGATAGGGACTTTTGCCGTGACGTTTTTGTACGTCGGGAATAGCCCCTTTTCTCTCCCCAATTCTAGTTTCTGCCCAAAGCTAATCTTCCAGCTTCGAGATAAAAATCCGCTGCAAATCGTTATTCCACAGCTGAATAATTTTGCGGGTCTTTTCTTTATTCCAAAAACATTTGCCAAATAAAATCAATCCCGCACCTTCTAGATCGCGTTTATCTTCTATTTCAAATTGCGCTAATAATGGCTGTTTTATCCCATCGATAGGAATGCCGATATCTTTACTGTCGGCGGGATTAAGCCAGCTCATGGTCGGATCAGTGTGGGAGATAGTGCCCCAATACATGTGGGGTTTGTTATCAAGCGGGTCGGCATCGGCAAAGTTGACGAACAGGTTCTTCGCCCGCCAACGGTATTTGCGCTCAGTGTCTGTGTATACCCAGAGATCAGATTTTGCCAAATCTGTACCGCGCAATAAACTGTGCAGTAACTTTTCGAGCCCTTGGCTCGGCACCCGTTTCTCGGTTGTGCGCGCCGCAGTGTTAACTTGATAGTCTGTTTTCGACTCTTGCACTTGACCGTCCGCTGACGATGTAACAGGTACTGGTGACGACTCAGATATAGCAGATGACTCAGATATAGAAGACGACTTAGGCGTTGGCGCAGTCTTACTTGCAGATGGCACGGTTGGCGCTTTGTTTGCGGTAGAATGGCGGCGGGGCTTGCGACTGAAATCGATCATTAACGCATCGGCGTCCACCAGCTGCTGATGCACTTCGATGGCATCTTGCTCCTCGCGGGACTTTTGCGCCGAGGGTTTAAATTCAATGCAATCGGCTTGGTGATAACGCGAGCCGAAACAGGCGGCTTTGCCATCCTTTGAAGCTTTACGAAAATACGCTTTACCGCCGCACGCGGGGCAAATTAACCATTGCCGCAAACGCTCGATATCGTCATCGGATAATTGTTGAAACTTAAAAACACTGTAAGTGGTTCTCGCTGTTAAATGATCCTCTGTTTCGAGTTCACAAATGGCATCTAACATAGCGTTCTCCTTTATTCTTGCCTGCTGGCACTGATGATCACAAAATCACTATGCCCAGGCATTTACCCCAAGGGTGATCATCGCTAACAGGATCAACATGCCCAGCACGCGGTAAATCAAACCTAAAGTACTGGTGCCCTGCGAGCTCATATCCGAGTGTAATGGCCTGATGTCTTCCTTTGCGGCATCATGGGTTTTGCGCTTCATGCAACATCCTTAAAATATTTCGCCAATGGCGCCGCTAGACTCAAGGGGATTAACGGCGCGGCTTTTGTGGCACTCGATGCATGATAAAAAGGCGTCAGCTGAGTGATTAACGCATTGAAACACATGAGTGCAGCCAAGGCATCGGCGGCGGCATAATCGATTTGCGCGCTAGATAATGGCACATGCTGCCAATTCGATAGGGTGATTTTTTTCGGTTTATCGATACGGGTGCCCAGCAGAGTCGCCACCAATTGGCGCGTCCCCATTTCTTTCTCCGCCCCAAGTTGCGCCAGTGCCCAGTTTAAATCTAACTTTGAAGCGACATTGATGCCCCATTGCCGCTTGAGAGCCTGCGCATCACTGCGTAAACCGACGCCGACTTTGAGTATATTTTCATCTTCTAATACGGTTTTTAACTGGGTGAATTGCTCACCTAAAATGGCATGTTGAAATAGATAACAAGCGTCCGCTGTCGCGATTTGGATAAGGCTCAGGGGATGTTGTACGCCGCGCTCAAAACTCGCACGGGTTTCAGTATCAAAACCTAAGACTTGCTCAGCCTGTAATCGCGCGACAACCGCATCGAACTCCGATGGTTGAACCACTTCAATGTGGATCTGTTGAAATTCCAAGGCAGCTAGTGCCGCCATATCAGCATCATCGATACGAGTCGCTAAGGCAATCCGCTGCTGCAACCACAAATACGCCAACTGACGCTGCGCTTGCCGCTGAGTCTGAGTCTGAGTCTGAGCCTTCGCATTGGTGGGCGTGTCAGTCTCGACCACCACCTCACCTTCTAGCGGCTCTCCCTCTAACGCCTCGGTCGATGCATTGAGCTTATCGAGATAAGCTGTGCCCGCAGCATCCATTGCCGCAATCAAGCCGTTGGCATCTTTACCCAATTCTTTGCGTAACCAAGCCAACTTACTCGGGGAGATACAGTATTTCATTAACTTCATCGTCGCCCTTCCTTGTTGAGTTAATCCTCGATTTTCGATGCACGCACCTCACTCGCCACGCAGTTTTTGTATCCCTGTCATCACTGCGAGTGCGACTGCGCCAGCAACGACGCCAAATAGGCCATTTAGCACACTTGGTGTCAGCACGGCAAGCACAGGTCCGACAAAACTCATCGCCGCGACTGCTTGCTCAGCATGCTGGATTTGCTCGCCAATCATGTGTAAGCCATGGGTTAAAATCCCGCCGCCCACCATAAACATGGCCGCAGTGCCGATAATGGTTAAACTTTTCATCAGCACAGGTGCGGCGCTCAATAAACCAAAACCCAGTTTGCGGTTCATTTGCGTTAATGCCGACTCGCCTTCACGCTGACTCAAGTACAAACCCGCATCGTCCATTTTCACAATCGCGGCCACTAAACCATACACACCTATGGTCATGATGATCCCGATAACGGATAAGGTGAAAAACTGCGTCGACAGGGATTTGTCCGCCACTATGCCTAAGGTAATCGCGATAATCTCCGCCGATAACACAAAGTCGGTACGAATCGCGCCTTTGACTTTTTCAGCCTCGTAAGCGGCTAAATCTTTGATGTCTGGAAGTTCGCTTTCCTCCTGCGTTTCGCTGTGTGGTTGGCCTTTTCTGTGGCTATAGCTGTGGTGCAGTTTTTCGAACCCTTCGTAACATAAAAACAGTCCACCAAACATCAATAACGGTGTTACCGCCCAAGGAATAAAGGCGCTGATCAGCAGGGCTGCGGGCACTAAAATGCATTTATTACGAAACGATCCCTTAGCTACCGCCCAAACGACAGGTAATTCACGCTCGGCACTCACGCCTGTGACTTGCTGGGCATTGAGGGCTAAATCATCCCCAAGCACACCCGCGGTTTTCTTTGCCGCCACTTTACTCATTACCGCTACGTCATCCAAAATCGATGCGATATCGTCAAGTAAGGTTAATAAACTTGCGCCAGCCATGCTAAATCCCTCTACCAATCATCTATAAACCATTCTGCTTTTGCCATAGTAGCTTAGTTAGATTAGTGGCGTATAGCGAAATGCTTTCTAACTTAACTGCTTCAGTTACTTAGGTTATTGGGATCACTGACTCATGTCGACAAGCCTGCAATCTAGATCACACCTAAGGCGGAATTGCGCCACATTATTTATCGGAAAAGAGTATACTAAGCGCAGAATTTTTTACTCATTTGCCGTTACAGGATGTCAACATGACTCAAGATGAAATGAAAAAAGCTGCCGGTTGGGCCGCACTCAAGTACGTTGAAAGAGACAGTATTGTTGGTGTTGGTACTGGTTCGACTGTGAATCACTTTATTGATGCACTGGCGACCATGAAAGCTGATATCGAAGGCGCAGTCTCTAGTTCTGAGGCATCAACTCAGAAAATGAAAGCGCTGGGTATTCCCGTTTATGACTTAAACAGCGTCGATCGTTTGTCTGTCTATGTGGACGGTGCCGATGAAATCAACGACCGTATGGATATGATCAAAGGTGGCGGCGCGGCGTTAACTCGTGAGAAAATTGTCGCGGCTGTGGCTGAAAAGTTTATCTGTATCGTGGATAACACTAAGCAAGTCGACATCCTAGGTGAATTCCCACTGCCAGTTGAAGTCATCCCTATGGCGCGCTCTTATGTGGCACGTCAGTTAGTTAAGCTAGGCGGCGATCCAGTGTACCGTGAAGGCGTTGTGACCGATAACGGCAACGTGATCCTCGATGTGTACAATCTTAAGATCCTTAATCCAAAAGAATTGGAAAGTCAGATCAATGAGATAGTCGGTGTCGTCACTAACGGTCTGTTCGCTAAACGCGGCGCAGATGTGTTGTTAGTCGGCACCCCTGATGGCGTAAAAACCTTTACCGCCGAATAAGTTAAGCGTTAACACTTACATCCCAGTCACACGGCTGCAGATGTAAACAACACGGTAAAAATACGCGATAAAAATGCCAGCCACTTTATTCAAGGGCTGGCATTTTTTATGGTTCTTTTTAGGGTTAAATGCTATCTGACTAAGCCATCTACTCTCTGGTTAGGCCGCCTATTCTCTAACTAATGCCTATTCTCTAACTAATGCCTATTCTCTAACTAATGCCTATTCTCTAACTAAACCCACATCGCAGGCAGCTTATATCAAACGCTTGGCTTAAGCTCTAGCGACTATCTACCAAGCTCTAGCGGCTCTTACCAAGCTCTTGCGACTAAGCCTTTTAAGTAGAATCCTTCAGGGAAGGCGCTACCGATTGGATGATCGCTCGCTTGGCTTAAGCGTTCGATAAACTGGATTTCGCGTTTCGCGTCCAGCGCCGCATCGGCCACGATTTTTTGGAACAGATCCGCAGGCATTAATCCCGAGCAAGAGAATGTCAATAACACCCCACCCGGATTCAACAACTGCAATGCAATCATGTTGATGTCTTTATAACCGCGGCAAGCCCCGTTCAACTGCGCTTTGTTATCGGCAAACTTAGGTGGGTCGAGCACGATCACATCGAAGGTTTTGCCTTCATCACGGTATAGACGCAGCAACTTGAACACATCGGCTTCGTTGTAATGCACATTGTCATCACTCAAACCGTTCACTTGCATATTTAGACGCGCCGTCGCTAATGCTAAAGAAGACACATCGACGTTTTCTATGCTGGCAGCGCCTGCTTTCGCGGCATACAAACCAAAGGTGCCTGTGTAGCAGAAACAGTTCAATACCGATTTATCTTTCACAAAACGGGCGGCAATGGCGCGGTTATCACGTTGATCGAGATAGAAACCTGTTTTATGGCCTTTAATCACATCGACGGCGATCTTGATGCCGTTTTCTTCGATAATCACCGGCATTTCTGGCAGCGTGCCGTGCAGTAAACCCGTAACAGGCAGCAGACCTTCTTTCTTACGGGAATCCACATCGGAACGTTCATAGATAGCGCAATCAGGATATTGCTCAGCCAATAACTCAACTAAGGTATCGCGCCATAAATCAGCACCTGTGCTCAGTAACTGACACACCAACACATTGGCATATCTGTCGATGGTGATCCCAGGTAAACCATCGGACTCAGCAGCCACTAATCGATAACCCGTTAAGCCTTGCTCGCGGATTAAATCATTACGGCCAATTTGCGCCCGCTGTAAACGCCTAGCAAAAAACTCGCGATCAATTTCTTCTTCGCGATCGAAAGTCCAAATCCGCACTTGGATTTGCGACTCAGGCGACCAAGCACCACGACCTAACCAATGACCATCATGCGCGACCACATCGACTGTTTCACCGACTTCTGGTTTTCCCTTAATATTATGAATAGCATTGGAAAATACCCAAGGGTGGCGACGCTCGAGCGACTTCTCGCGGCCGGGTTTAAGTTTGATTCTGATAGCCATAGTTGCCTTAAAAATAGTGCCGCCACTAAAAAGGGCTGCTGTCTAAAAAATGGGAAACGGATGATATACCCAATGTCACCTGAGTGCGAGTACCGAACGCGCCGCAGCGCTTATTTGCCATCATCCACGGGTTGCCGATCATACCTTATTTACGCCACTAAACCTGCGCATGAAACGCCATTTTTTCCATAAATTGGGCAATGTCTCTGCTCTCTCGATCGCACTGGCCTCGATTTTCACAACATCATTTTAACTTAAGTTGAAAGATATTGGTCTGAGTGCGGGTCTCATTAACGCAACAGGAAAAAGCTCTGCGCATTCGAAAGGCTCGTTTAGCCCGCGCACAAGATATTCAAACGAATCGCTCGATAACAACTAGGCTTACTCCTGTGTTTATTAGTCAATGCTTTATAAGTCGTCGATTTACAGCAGTCGTTATCAAAGCAACCAAATCAAGATTACTCATTAGCAGTCACACTCAAAAGGATTAGAACCATGAATAAGAAAACACAAACTGCACTGACGGGCGCCGCATTAGCGATGGCAATGGCAAGCATGGCGGGTTACGCCAATGCCGCCGAACCTATGGCTGGCGCTGACAGTACCGATCTCGTACATTGTTATGGTGTGAATGCCTGTAAAGGCCATAATGATTGCAAAACCGCCGATAACGCCTGTGCCGGACACGCCAGCTGCAAAGGCAGTGGTTTTGTGGCTATGCCATCAAAAAGCTGTGGTGATGTCGGCGGTAAAGTCGCTGATGACTGGGTGGGCAAAATTGCCAACGCCGAATTGGTTCACTGCTATGGCGTTAACACCTGTAAAGGCCATAACGATTGTAAAACTGCCGACAATGCCTGTGCGGGCCACGCCAGCTGTAAAGGCAGTGGTTTTGTCGCAGCACCGGCAAAATCCTGCGGTGATATCGGCGGCAAAGCAGGCGCTTAAACGCCAATATGCTGATTAAAAATCGTGACCAGTTTGTGCTGGTCACGTTTATCGCCCTGTTTACCACACATTCAGCAGAAGACTTAAGGATAAGGAGTCAATGTGGCGCAAGATGTCATCACGCAAGCACCGTTAGGTTTTGGCTTAGGTCTTAGGACACAACATTTTGATGCCGTGCTCAATACCGAGCCCGATATCGATTGGTTTGAAGTGCTCTCGGAAAACTACATGGTTGCCGGCGGCAAACCCCGCTATTACCTCAAGGAAATTGGCGAGCGTTATCCCTTAGTCATGCACGGTGTTTCCCTGTCAATTGGCAGTACCGATCCGCTCAATATGGATTATCTTAAAGCCTTAAAGCAGCTCGCCAACGATGTGCAGCCCCAATGGATTTCCGATCATATCTGCTGGACCTCAATTCACGGGGTGAACAGCCATGATCTCCTGCCACTGCCCTATACCGAAGAAACCGTTAAGCATGTGGCGCAGCGGATTAAAACCGTCCAAGATTTTTTAGGTCGCCGCATTTTGATGGAAAACGTTTCTAGCTACTTGTCGTATCAAGATTCCAGCATGGACGAATGGGAATTCGTTAATGCCGTTGCTGAGGCAGCAGACTGTTTAATCTTGTTAGACATCAATAATATTTACGTCAGTGCCCGCAATCATAATTTCAATCCGTTGGACTATTTGAATAAAATCAATCCCAAACGGGTGCAGCAATTCCACCTCGCCGGACACAGCGACTATGGCGACTATGTGATAGACACGCACGACCATGATGTACCGAGCAGCGTGTGGGATCTCTACCGCGCGGCACTGAAACGTTTTGGCGGCATCAGCACTATGATAGAGCGCGACGCCAATATCCCCGAGTTTTCCGCCCTCGAAGCCGAACTCACGATTGCCAGAAATATCGCCCGCGATACCTTAGGTAAGGCGCATCCACTCAACGCCGCCAAGAGTAGAAAGAACATGCATGAAGGAAAGGTTATCGCATGAGCCAACTTCAGCAGCTACAACACGCATTTATGGATTATCTGCTGGCGAGTGCTGCGGTAGATACTCCGTCAACACTTGCGCAAACCACGCAAACCTTCAAAGATAAGATTGCCGAGCAAGGCGGCATTAATGCTGATATTCGGATGCAGATTTATGCCAATGCCTATCGCATTCGTTTAACCGAAACCCTCGAAACCGACCACGAAATGCTGGGCATCTATCTGGGTGATGAACTCTTTGAACGCATGGCCAAAGGTTATATTGCCAGTCAGCCATCGGCGTTTACCTCACTGCGCAGTTTTGCCGATGCCCTGCCCGACTATTTAACCCAAGATGCGTTTTTCAGTCAGTATCCGATCATTGCCGATATTGCTCGCTTCGAGCGGCGTTTATTGAATGCCTTCGATGCTTTTGATACCGAGCGCGCCACTTTTGCCCGCCTGCAAGCACTGCCAGCCGAGCAATGGCCGGGTTGCCAACTGCGTTTTCACCCCAGCGTTCAGCTATTCCAATGCAACAGTAATGCGGTTGAGACTTGGCAAGCATTAAAACAGCAAGCATCACCGCCCAGTCCCGATTATCAAGGCAAACGAGCTTGGTTACTTTGGCGCGGCGAAAGCCGATTAACTGAGTTTATTTCCCTGTCAGAATATCAACTCGCCCTGCTGCTGGGATTTATTGGCGGTGCCACCTTTGCCGAACAATGCGAAATGATGTTGGCATTTTTTAGCGACGCGCAGGCGCCGATGCAAGTGCTGCAGGCACTGCAAGCTTGGTTTCAAATGGGGCTTATCCGCGATATCGCCTAATGTGCAAATCGGTTTGGAGATTGAGTGTTAGCCAGATTTAAAGTGAATTATCTTGAGTGAGTTTAAGTTGTTTTATTTGGCTTGATTTAGCGAGCTCAACTGAATGAGTAATTAACTCCGCAGCGCCAACTCAACAATCACTGGCGCATGGTCTGTACTGTAGGCATCGCGCTCATATTCTGGTCTGACTAAGTGTCTATCGCAGGTTTGATAATCCACCACTTGAGCCAAACTGCGGCCATGGCTCGCATCGAACTCGCTCGAAAGCAAAATATAATCCAGCACAGAACCTTTGGGGCCGTAGTAATGGGTCGCCGCTCTGTGCTCCCTATGGTAAGCGGTATTGCCCGTCAAACTGTCCTGCTGATTGGCCTCAAGACATAACTCATAGGCATCCTTAAGCTGATATTGAGCAAACACCGCCGCTAACGCCGCATCCGATAAATGCCCAAGGCCAGCGGCTTTAATGTCATTACTGTGGATACTCTCGCCCTGTATCATTAGTGCATCTAAGGCGCCCATTGTCAGGCTGTCATTAAAGTCTCCCATCACTATGACGGGATATTTAGATTCTTGCCTGCGAACCAATATGCAATTGAATAATAAAGCAGCTTCCGCGCCGCGCTGCATGGTTGATGCCCAGCGACCTAAGGCTTGCTCGGTGAGTAATTGGGTTTCTGAATGCAGTTTCATGCTCGCTGCGGGCGCCGAGTTATCGAATCCTAGGGGCTGATTTTCAAATCGCTTAGGTTCAATTAGCTTAGGCTCGAGCGCTAATCCAGCGCGTTTTGACTTAAAGTGCACCACATAAAAATCACACTTACCGATATGCGGCACCTCAACGGTTGCGCGCAGCACCTTACGGCTAAAAGCAAATTCACTCGATAATCCCATCGCCGCCACTAAACGCGCATCAGGTTCGACACTGCTGATTTCCACTATGGGATAACGGGAGGCAAGCGCGACCACTGGGCTACGATAAATGTAATCACTGATAAGAGTTGGCGCATCAATGACAGCAAAATGCACTAGCCCTTGCTCGCTGGCGATTCGTTTGAGTGGTTCAGGGCTAAACACTTCTTGAAATCCGACAATATCGGGCTGACGATGGGCGAGAAACTCACTCAGCCATTGGCACTTTTTCTGCCACTGACCATGGCTATAGATATTTTCAAAGTCGTAGTAAGCCAAAGGCGGCTCAATAAAGTTAAACAGATTGATACTGGCGATCTTGATATTGGCGACTCTCATCTGGGCGATATCATTATGCTCAACAGCCACAGCTATGGAGTCCAACTCATCAACATCGATATTGTGTGCCACAGCTTAATACCTCCAAATCTGAATACGGCGACCTGTCTGAACCTGTCTGAATGATCACTTTGACTCACAGGTACAGACACTACAAGGGTATACCCGATGCGCATCAATGCCAAATAATCCATTTGAGATAAGGTGTTAGCCAAACTTAATCGACGCATCAATATCCGAGCCCCGATATATCAATACCCAATGCCCGATATCCGATATCCGATATCCGATAATAAAGATTAGACACCTCATAGAGGCAGCATTACAGCCAACGCCCATAAAACAAACAAATCAACAACAAGCCACTGCACATAAATCCATCAACCAGCCCAATAACCATACACAGACCTAAGCAATACCATAATGTCAACATTTAATTAAAATCTAAATTTAAACAAAAACATAGGTAACGACTTGTGCGGTTGACTTTAACTTTTGGCCCATTAGAATGATGGCGACTTTTAATCATTGCGGAGACCCACTGTGGGCACACACATAAGCGACAGTAGACGCCCTGTCCAAAAGACAGGATTTAACGCCTAGCACTAGCCCGCAATTTTTTTGCTGCTACCTGCTAAGCAGGGTAGTAGCGTGAACCATTCTTCACTCCGCCTCCCCCAAATATCAAATACAAACCATAAAGCCTGAGCCTATGGCTGCGCTTTCGCCATTCCAGCATATTCGCTGGGGTTCAGTTATGGGTATTTTTTGCATCTCAAAGCAAGTTTTTGCCTCAGTACCCTCCGTTTACCCGATGGATTAACACCTAAGGGTTTACATCTGAGGAGCCTAAATATGGCTTACATAAACAACACAGTAATTTGGCGGTCTCTATCCTGTGCAAGTATCAGCTTGTACTACAGCATGAGTGCGGCGGCATCGCACCTCGAAGTGGATGATCCCGCCCTCGCGGAGCACTGCGAATTAGAAATGGGCTGGCAACAACCTAGGTCGGATCATGCTCGCCCACAATTTAACGCAGCCACCACTTGCAGCCGCAATCAATGGGAATGGCACTTAGGTTTAGCGTCCAATGCCAATGACGCTATTCGTGAGGAGCAAGCTGAAGTCGGTATCAAGCTACCGCTCAACTTAAGCTCTTACTCAGATTCAGGTTCGGATTCAGATCGGCAGCAGGATGATTGGCACAGCGCAGTGGTGATCAACTTACAGAAAAACCTCGATACCAATAACGGATTTGCCACCGAAGCCTTCGGCATTATGGGCAAAACCTTAGGCGATTCCGATGTCAGCCTGTATGCCAACTTAGGTTTCACCCATGAATTTAATCAATCAACCCAATTACTTGCGGGTATCGCGGCGGCCTATGAACTCAATAGTCAGCATCGCCTGATAGCCGAGCTTTATCAAAAAGAGTTGAGTGAGGCGGTCTATCAGTTCGCCTATCAACACACGCCGCAACGGCAGCTACAGCTGGAATTGAGCTTAGGCAATGCCCTTCGTGGCAACGCGCTGCAACTTGGCGCAGACATCACCTTTTACTTTGGTCACTAGATCGTTGAGAGAATGAACTATGAACATGAATAACAGCACAAACAACACTAAAAAAATCATCCATAACCTGCAGATGATTATCGAGCAACGCAGTGCCAGCGCCATGGCTGAATTAGCCGAAAAGCGCCACCCTGCCGATATTGCAGCCGTATTTAACGTCTTTAATCAAGAGCAACAAGTCCTATTGTTGCAACTGGCATCACCTAAGGTTTGCGCCAATTTGTTTCGCTACCTGACCGACGAATTGCAGGCGAGCTTAGTTCAGCAGCTAGACAAAACCACGCTTTCTGCGCTGCTCGTGCACATGGCGGCCGATGAACGTGCCGACCTTTACAATCTGCTCGATGAAACCCAGCAAGCGGCCATTTTACCTGCGCTCGCATTGGCCAAACGGGAAGATATGCGCACACTCGCCGCCTATGACAAAGCGAAGGTCGGCGCAGTCATGACCTCAGATTACACCTTGCTCAATAGCCGCCATACTGCGGCAGAAGCCATTGATACCCTACGCACTGAGGCCGCCGATAAGGAAACCATTTATCAAACCTATGTGGTGGACATGTTAGGTCGCTTGATTGGTACAGTGTCTTTAAGACAGCTATTGCTGGCGCAACCGCACGAGCGAGTGGTCGATTTTATGAAGCCCGATCCCGTCGCGCTCGATGCCAATGCGTTTCGCGAAGAAGCGGTGCAGATGATCGCCCATTACGACTTGATGGCGCTGCCTGTAGTCAATGGCAAAGGCCAGCTTGTCGGTATTGTCACCTATGATGATGCTATGGATATTGCCAGCTCACAGGCGGATCTTGAGTTCACGAAAACCGCGGCCATCGGCAATATTGACCATAACCTTAAGACCGCCAGCATAGGCTTACTCTACCGCAAGCGCGTGGTTTGGCTGGTGATTTTGGTGTTTGGCAATATCTTCTCAGGAGCCGGTATCGCCTTCTTCGAAGACACGATTGCCAGTTATGTTTCCTTGGTCTTCTTCCTGCCGCTACTTATCGATAGCGGCGGTAATGCGGGATCACAATCGGCGACCTTAATGGTACGCGGGTTAGCCACGGGAGAAGTGGTACTCAAGGACTGGCTATCTATGTTGGGTCGTGAGTTATTTGTCGCCGGATTATTAGGTGCCAGCATGGCGGCGGCCGTATCACTGCTCGGCTTCTGGCGTGGCGGCCCTGAAATCGCGCTGGTTGTCGCGCTCACTATGCAAATAGTGGTGATTATTGGTAGCTTGATTGGTATGTCACTGCCCTTCTTACTGAGCAAGTTAAAGATGGACCCTGCAGCGGCAAGTGCGCCACTGATCACCTCCATCGCCGACATCATAGGCGTGCTTATATATTTCAGCATTGCCACTGTGGTACTCGACTTACCTATGCCATAAAGCCTGCCATAGCGCTAATCAATAGCCGAAAAACTCAAAGTGAACCAGCTAACTTGGCCCAGTTTTAGCCTTAGCTTGGTTCACTTTTCACTCGAAAAATAAGGTTAATTTGCGCCAACGCATTAAAGCGACAAAAACCCTAAAAAAATTAAGAATAAAGCGCAAGGATCAGTTAATATTTCAACACCCAAATGGTTTTACTTTTTATTAACATTGCAATATTTACCGCTGAGCCCAGTCACTGTAAATCGATAAGCAATAGCCATAGTCCTTGCGACGTTAGAGGTTTTTTTTATGTGGTTTAATTCCCAGCTCAAAGCTGAAAATAAGGCGCTTAAAGAGCGGCTTATCCAATTAGAACAACAACGCCAAAATGAAATCGATGAACTGCGTGGCATGATCCGTGAAAATGAGACTATGCAGCAGCAATCACGGCAAAATGCCGATCACTACACTGAGGTCATTGCCTGCCAAAACCAAGGTGGAGACATGCTCAATGCGGTGCGCGAAGGCTTAGCCAACAGCGCCGAATTACTTACCGCTGAACAAGATTCACTGTCAGAGCTCGATAAGATTTTTGATCAAACACGCATCGCCGTGGCAAGTTTAGGCACTAGGGCGACTTATATTAATGAGCAAGCGTCGAGCAGCATGAAAGCCGTTACTGAGCTAGATGCGACGACCTCTTCAATTAACCAATTTGTCGCCGCGATTCAAGGCATCTCAGAACAAACAAACTTGCTGGCATTGAATGCCGCCATTGAAGCCGCTCGCGCAGGCGAAGCGGGACGCGGTTTTGCTGTGGTTGCCGATGAAGTACGCCAGCTTGCCAGTAAAGCCCACGAAGCCAGTAGCCACATTGAAAAACTCGTAAAACAAATCGTTATCCAAGCGGCTGAAATTAAAGAAATTGTCCATAACAATCAAAGTAGCGCTATTGACGTGGCCAGCTCTTCTACCCAAATCGGCCAAGTGGTCGAGGATGTACTGAATCGTTCAAAGCAAATGCAGCAGGTTATCCATAACGCTGCTACCGCGTCATTCTTAAATACCACTAAGCTCGACCACGCGGTCTGGAAAAGCAGCGTTTATCAATTAATTGAAAAACCACAGCATAATCACAGTGTAAACTCGCACACTGAGTGCCGTCTCGGACAATGGTATTTCAAAGGATTTGGCGCTGAGAATTATCAGCATTTGAGTAACTTCAAAGCCTTAGATGCACCACATAAAGCGGTGCACGAAGCGGGTAAAGCCGCGCTCAATGCCAGGCAAAAAGGTAATCTGCCTGAAATGGTTAAACAACTGCACTCAATGGAGGACGCCAGTATGTGTGTTGTCCACTGCATTGATAATCTGATGCGTGACGTTTATCGAGCCTGATGTTTATCGAACAGGCTTAAGTCAGCATTGATAAAAATACCCACCTAAGAGCGCCATACTCGCGCTCTTTTTTTATCGTTCAAAACGGTATATTAAATTTAATCTTAGAAAATGAACCCCTAGCTATACTTGATTTGAACACAGCGTTCATCTTTAATCGTTTCAAGAGCAAGCAGTGAGACTCAATTATAACATTCTAATTTTTAGGGTTATTAATGAAACTAGTCACAAGCTTTTTGCTATCACTTATCTTCTGCGGCGCTTTTCCCCTGCGCGCACAGCCGCTAAACATCTATACAGAAGAATGGTCACCGATCAGTTTCTCTATCGATGGCAAACCTGCTGGTTTAGCGGTGCAAGTCGTAGAAGAAATTCAAAAACGCATCAAGAACCCAGATCCAATTAAAGTTGTACCTTGGGCTCGCGGCTGGAAAATGCTGACCGAGCAGCCCAACACTGTGTTGTTCACTATGACGCGCACCGCAGAAAGGGAACAGATGTTTACTATGATAGGACCCGTTGCTGTCGGTACGACCAATTTTTATGCCTTAAAAAATAGCGGCATAAAAATTACCTCGATAGAAGATGCTAAAACGGCGAAGGCAATTGGCGTCTATCGTGCCTCAGTGGAGGAGCGCTTGCTTACCGAACACGGCTTTACCAATGTCGCCGCCTCATCAACGCCCTTGTTGAGTGCGAAACAATTGATGAAGCACCGCATCGATCTTTGGTGTAATGCCAACCTCACTGCGCCAAGTATTTTGTCGGATGCGGGCGCCAGTATTGATGATGTAGAGTCCCTCTTTACGATTAGTGCTAACCATCTTTACATTGCCTTCTCGCAAGGCACGCCCAATGAGGTGATCGAGCAGTGGAAAAGCGCCCTAGAAGCAATAAAAGCGGATGGCACCTTCGCAACGATTTACCATACTTGGCTCCCCAACGATGCACCGCCAATGCAGACCGAACGTATCGGACTTGGCAACTAAATCTATTGATCTACTTGCTAAGCGCAAATTGCAAAACTCTATAACTCTTTAGCAAACTCTTAGAAAGGACACTCGCAAAACCAGTCGATACGCTCACCCGTGATCGGATGATCAAACGCTAAGCGGGTCGCATGCAGCATTAATCTGCTGTTACTCGCCATCTTAGTGATGTCTGGATCAGGTGCAGCAGCGTTATCAGCCACACTCTCACCCACGCCACCATAGAGATCGCACCCCAGAATCGAGTGACCAAATTGCTGACTGTGGATCCGCAGTTGATGGGTTCGGCCAGAAACCGGGGTAAACTCGACCCGCGTGGCGAAAGGCTCGGTTAACCGCTCGAGCACCCGATATTCGCTGATCGCAGGTTTACCTGTACTGTGGCAAATCTTTTGTAGTGGGAAATGATCGACATCTTTAGCGATCGGCAGATTAATCACCCCGCTGTCAGCGGCGATATGTCCGTGCAGCAAGGCAGTATAACGCTTCTCGACCGTACGTGCCTGAAACTGCTTAGTCAGCAAGCCATTCACGGTTTTATTCAGCGCCACCAGCATAATGCCCGAAGTGCCAAAATCAAGTCTGTGCAGCAAAGTGGCCGTCGGAAAATCCTGCACTAAGCGATAATGCACCGAATCGAGATTGAGCGGATTCTTCCCCGACAGACTCAATAATCCGCTCGGCTTATCAATCAGCAGAATGTCGCTATCTTGATAAAGCACGCGTATTTGCCCGAGGCAAGGCGGCGCAATAAAAGTATCGACTTTGGCAAGGCTATCGGCGGCAGGAGCAGACATAGTTTTCAGGCAACCTAAGTAGGAAATCAAATGAGTTAAGTCATACTCAAAACAAACTGCACAACTCAATAAAACAAACTCAAAAACTCAGTAAAACAGACTAAGTTACTCAATAAAACAAATTCAAAAATTGAGCAAAACAGACACAGGCCTAAATAATAAGGCCGCATAACCTAAGTTATGCGGCCCTCTAATTCACGGCATTAACGCTGTGGCTTATTTAGCCAGTACGCGTAAATGCAGTTCTTGTACTGACGTCACGTTAGTACGATCATCAGCGGCATGGGCCATACAAGTGGCGAATGCAGCGTTCATGGTCGTCGTGTAGTTAACTTTGTAACGCAGTGCACCGCGGCGCAATTGACGAGAATCTTCAATCGCTTGGCGACCTTCAGTAGTGTTCACGATATAAGTGTATTCACCATTCTTGATGCGATCGAGAATGTGTGGACGACCTTCGTGTACCTTGTTCACTAGACGTGGGTTGATACCCGCTTCGCCAAGGATAATCGCAGTACCGTGAGTGGCATCGATTTGGTAACCGAGCTCGATTAACTTAGCCGCTAAATCGGCAACGCGTTTCTTATCGCTGTTACGCACAGACAATAACGCACGACCCGACTTAGGCACTTCAGAAGTGGCACCTAACTGCGCCTTGGCATAGGCTTCGGCGAACGTATCGCCCACGCCCATGACTTCACCGGTAGAGCGCATTTCTGGGCCTAACAGTGGGTCAACACCCGGGAACTTGTTAAATGGCAACACCACTTCTTTCACTGAGTAGAAAGGTGGGATCACTTCTTTAGTGAAGTTTTGCGACGTTAAGCTTTGACCCGCCATCACACGCGCGGCAATCTTAGCTAAAGGCACACCTGTTGCTTTAGACACAAATGGCACAGTACGGGCAGCACGTGGGTTAACTTCAATCATATAGATTTCGTTATCTTTCACGGCGAACTGTACGTTCATCAGGCCGACAACACCGAGTTCCATCGCCAACTTGCCGACTTGAACGCGCATGCGATCTTGGATTTCTTGGCTTAGCGTGTATGGCGGCAGCGAACAACCTGAGTCACCTGAGTGAACACCCGCTTGTTCGATATGCTCCATAATCGCGCCAATCACCACGATTTCACCGTCGCATACTGCATCAATATCCACTTCAATCGCATCATCTAAGAAGCGATCGAGCAGTACAGGCGACGCGTTCGATACGCTCACGGCTTCGTTGAAGTAACGCAGTAAATCTTGCTTGTCGTAGACGATTTCCATCGCGCGGCCGCCCAGTACATAGGATGGACGCACAACTAACGGATAACCGATACGCTCAGCGGCAATCACAGCACCTTCAACCGTAGTCACGGTATCATTTTCAGGCTGTTTCATCTCTAAGCGTTGAATCGCTTGCTGGAAACGCTCACGGTCTTCGGCGCGGTCGATTGCATCTGGGCTAGTACCAATGACAGGTACGCCAGCGGCTTCTAAGGCACGGGCCAATTTCAATGGCGTTTGACCACCGTACTGCACGATAACGCCTTTTGGCTTCTCGATACGGACAATTTCTAATACGTCTTCCAGTGTGACGGGTTCGAAGTACAGACGGTCTGATGTGTCGTAGTCGGTTGAAACGGTTTCAGGGTTACAGTTTACCATGATGGTTTCATAACCGTCTTCACGTAGCGCTAACGCCGCGTGTACACAGCAATAATCGAACTCGATACCTTGACCGATACGGTTTGGCCCGCCACCTAACACCATGATTTTGTCACGGGTCGATGGGTTAGCTTCACATTCTTCTTCGTACGTTGAGTACATGTAAGCTGTGTCTGTTGCAAACTCAGCCGCACAGGTATCCACACGTTTGTAGACTGGGTGCAGGTCAAACTTGTCACGCAGCTTACGCACTTCGGCTTCGTTCACGCCTAATACATCGGCCAGACGCGCATCAGCAAAACCTTTACGTTTCAGTTTGCGCAGTAAGTCATGATCCAGACCAGCCAGCCCAACTTCAGCAACCACACCTTCAAGCTTGATCAGCTCTTCGATTTGTACGAGGAACCAAGGGTCGATATTGGTCAGCTTAAAGATTTCATCTAAGCTCAGCCCCGCACGCATCGCATCGGCTATGTACCAAATACGGTCGCAACCAGGCTCTTTCAGCTCAAGGCGAATACGCGCCATCGCCTCAGGCTTAGACATGTCAGTGATAGGGTCTAAACCGTTACGGTTAACCTCTAAACCACGTAATGCCTTTTGCAGTGACTCTTGGAAAGTACGGCCAATCGCCATCACTTCACCCACAGATTTCATCTGTGTAGTTAAGCGATCATTGGCGCCAGCAAACTTTTCAAAGTTAAAGCGTGGCACTTTAGTCACAACGTAATCGATAGCAGGTTCGAATGACGCTGGCGTACGACCGCCAGTGATGTCGTTCATCAGCTCATCAAGGGTGAAGCCGACCGCTAACTTAGCGGCGATTTTCGCAATCGGGAAACCCGTTGCCTTTGATGCTAATGCTGAAGAGCGCGATACACGTGGGTTCATCTCGATGATAACCATACGGCCATCTTTCGGGTTGATACCAAACTGTACGTTCGAACCGCCGGTCTCAACACCAATCTCACGCAGTACGGCCATAGAGGCGTTACGCATGATTTGGTATTCTTTGTCTGTCAGGGTTTGTGCTGGCGCAACGGTAATAGAGTCGCCAGTGTGTACACCCATAGGATCGAAGTTTTCGATGGCGCAGACGATAATGCAGTTATCGTTGCGGTCACGGACCACTTCCATCTCGTATTCTTTCCAACCGATCAGTGATTCGTCGATCAGCAGTTCACTCGTTGGCGATAACTCTAAGCCCTGTGAACAGATCTCTTCGAACTCTTCCTTGTTGTAGGCGATACCGCCGCCCGAGCCACCCATAGTAAAGGATGGACGGATAATACAAGGGAAACCCACTTGTTCGAGTACGCCGTAAGCTTCTTCCATGTTGTGGGCAATGCCCGCACGTGGACAGTCAAGACCGATACTTTTCATCGCTTTATCAAAGCGGCTACGGTCTTCAGCTTTATCGATGGCATCGGCGGTCGCGCCAATCATCTCAACGTTAAATTCTTTCAGTACGCCTTTAGCTTCGAGTTCTAATGCGCAGTTCAGTGCGGTTTGGCCGCCCATGGTTGGCAGAATCGCGTCTGGGCGTTCTTTAGCAATAATGTTACGGACCACTTCCCAGTGAATCGGCTCGATATAAGTAGCATCGGCCATTTCTGGGTCAGTCATAATGGTGGCAGGGTTAGAGTTCACCAGAATGACACGGTAGCCTTCTTCACGCAGCGCTTTACACGCCTGTGCGCCAGAATAGTCAAATTCACATGCCTGACCAATCACGATTGGGCCGGCGCCTAGGATAAGAATACTCTTTATATCTGTACGTTTTGGCATTGCTTCTCTCTTCTCCTAGCTAGCGTACTACTTGGCGTTCTGACTTTTCGTTACAAGACGATAGTGTTCAATAAGCTCGATAAAGTGATCGAACAGCGGGGCGGCATCGTTCGGGCCTGGGCTCGCTTCAGGGTGACCTTGGAAGCTGAACGCAGGTTTGTCCGTAAGATGGATACCTTGCAGTGAACCATCAAACAGCGACTTATGCGTCACCTTAATGTTGGCGGGTAGCGTGGTTTCATCGGCAGCAAAACCGTGGTTTTGGCTGGTGATCATCACGTTACCTTTCTCGATGTTGCTCACTGGGTGGTTTGCACCGTGGTGACCAAACTTCATCTTTAAGGTTTTTGCACCTGAGGCCAGAGCCAACAACTGATGACCTAAACAGATACCGAAAATCGGTGTGTCGGTTTTCAAGATCTGTTGAATCGCTTCAATTGCGTAATCGCATGGCTCTGGATCGCCAGGGCCGTTCGAAAGGAACACACCATCGGGATTCATCGCCAGCACGTCGGCGGCAGAGGTTTTAGCTGGCACAACAGTGACGTCGCAACCGCGGTCCACTAACATACGCAGAATGTTTTGCTTAACGCCGTAGTCGTAGGCTACTACTTTGTATTTAAGCTCATTTGCTGGCGTATCTGCAGGTAAACCGCCCACTAAACGCCAGCTACCTTTGCGCCATGGATAGGCTGCTTTAGTTGTGACTTCTTTAGCGAGATCCATGCCTTTTAAACCGGGGAAGGCTTTGGCAGCGGCAAGCGCTTTTGCTTCGTCTAAGTCTGCACCAGCCATAATACAACCGGCTTGAGCACCTTTTTCACGGAGAATACGAGTTAACTTGCGGGTATCGATATCTGCTATGCCAACGACATTGTTCGCTTTGAGATAATCACTTAAGCTTTGTTGATTACGGAAACTACTTGCGATGAGCGGAAGATCACGAATGATAAGACCACAAGCGTGAACCCCATCGGATTCAACATCTTCATCATTGGTACCAGTGTTGCCTATGTGTGGGTAGGTTAATGTTACAATCTGGCGTGAGTAGGATGGATCAGTTAAAATTTCTTGGTAACCTGTCATGGAAGTGTTAAAAACAACTTCACCAACAGAGAGACCATCGGCACCAATTGCTGTGCCAGAGAATACAGTTCCATCTTCGAGTACGAGTAAGGCAGACTTTGTCAACGCGACCTCCATAAAGAGCCAAGCCACTGAAATATAATGTTTTTATGTTATGTTAAGATACCAATTTCCGCTAATTTACGAAATTTTGACAAATTCCAGCGAGTTTACAGGAAAAACGCGAAACCGTCCACCCATTGGTATCTGGGTGCAAAAAAAAACGCCATATCGGCGTTTTTAATATTAATGCAAACCTAAAACCTGCTGCATATCATACAAGCCCGGCTTTTGCTCCACTAGCCAGTGGGCGGCGCGCATAGCGCCGTTAGCAAAGGTCATACGACTCGAGGCTTTATGGGTGATCTCTAAACGCTCACCGATATCGGCAAACATGGCCGTATGTTCACCGACTAAGTCACCGGCACGAATAGTCGCAAAACCTATGGTTTCACGATCGCGTTCACCCGTGATCCCTTCGCGGCCATACACGGCACATTTCTCAAGATCGCGACCTAAGGTCTTAGCAATCACTTCACCCATTTTCAGGGCTGTACCCGACGGCGCATCTTTTTTGTGTCTGTGGTGACCTTCGATAATTTCGATATCCGTGTAATCACCCATGACTTCGGCAGCCAGTTCGAGTAATTTCCACATCAGGTTGACACCCACAGACATATTCGGCGCCATCACTACCGGCGTTTGCTCGGCAAAGGCATTGATCTGTTCTTTTTGAGCATGATTGAAACCGGTTGTGCCGATCACCATGGCTTTCTTATGGCGCACACACCAATCTAAATGGACAATACTGGCGTCTGGCGCAGTGAAATCAATCAAGACATCAAAATCATCGGTCGCGTAATCCAGCGAATCCATGATCATGACCTTTAATTTACCCACACCAGCTAGCTCACCCGCATCCACGCCCACTAAACTAGAGCCAGCGCGCTCAATAGCGGCACCCAGCAATATATGGTCGTGATTGTAAGCCGCTTCAATAAGAGTGCGTCCCATACGACCACCGGCACCGACGATTGCCACTCTCACTTGTCCACTCATTTCAATCTCCTCAATCTTTCTTTGTCTTCCATAAGAAAACGCCTAAGACAGGCTTAGGCGTTTTATCAATATTAGATGATATCTAATAATTCAACTTCGAATACCAAAGTTGAATAAGGAGGAATCGATGCCCCCGCGCCACGCTCACCGTAAGCTAGGTGATGTGGAACAAATAATTTCAACTTAGTGCCTACTGGCATCAGTTGCAGTGCTTCAGTCCAGCCAGCGATAACGCCAGATACAGGGAACTCAGCTGGTTGGCCACGAACTACAGAGCTATCGAACACATCACCATTGATGAAAGAACCATGGTAGTGAGTACGCACTGTATCTTCGTAAGTTGGAGTAGCACCGTCACCTTGGACTAATACTTCGAACTGCAGACCAGAGTCAGTCACAGTCACGCCATCACGCTTAGCATTTTCAGCTAAGAACGCATCGCCTTCAGCAGACGCAGCTGCAGCAGCTTGCTCTTGAGCAGCTTGAATACGACCGCTGATTTCAGTGAACGCAACTTGCAGATCTTGCATAGACACAGCACTTTCTAAACCGGCGAACGCATCGGCTAAACCCGCTTGAACGGCTGGAATATCCACACCATCAAAAGAATTGGCGGCCAGTTGCTCACCCATTTGACGGCCTACACCGTAGCTTGCTTGCTGTTCAACAGTACTGAATTTATCAGACATAATTAACGACTCTCAATTTATCAGTGGAATTTTGCGCGCCAGTTTACCATAGTTCCGCGACCTATGCTGATAAACTGACTGCTTATTTAACTAAGGCGGCTTTTTTACACACTTATTGCGTATTTATCCAAAAGCGTAAATAGGCTAAGGACGCATATTGTCCAGAAAACAACCACTAACACTCAGCTAAGTGGCACTTCGCTATGCTGCGTGCAGCTTATTTCGGCGCCACACATTGATTCTTCACTTGGGTTTTAGCACTGGCATAGAGTGGCTGCATCTGCCCTTGCAGTTGTTGCAACTGAGCGATACGGTTACTGTTCGAAGGATGGGTCGATAATAATTCTGGCCCCTGACTGCCGCCCGCCTTCGACATATTCTGCCATAACGCCACGCTTTGCGCCGGATCGAAACCGGCTCTCGCCATCAGCTCTAAGCCCATCACATCGGCTTCGCTCTCTTGAGCGCGGCCAAAGGGCAGAATCACCCCAACCTGAGCACCGAGTCCTAACGCCGACATATATAAGTCACGATTCGACACACCACTCGCCCCCAACGCCGCATCGGCTATTTGCATACCGACGCCCGTTAACTGTCCACGAGAAACCTGCTCGTTACCATGTTGCGCCAACACGTGCGCCACTTCGTGACCAAGCACAGTAGCAAGCTGATCAGGACCATTGGCGACCTTAAGTAAGCCGCTATACACACCAATGTGGCCACCTGGCAGTGCAAAGGCGTTAACTTGTTCAGAGTCAAACAAGACCACATCCCAGCGCTGGGTTTGATCCGGCAGCACTGCCGTCACCCGATTAGCGACACAATTCACGTATTGCGTCAGCTTTTTATCGCTACTCACCTTTTGCTGCTTTTTCATCTCTTCAAAAGAAGCATCACCCATCTGCTGCATCTGCGCCGCTGAAAAGAGCAAGGTCTGCCCCCGCCCCGTTGGCGATTGCGTGGTCGCGCAGGCCGATAATCCGAGCACGACCGCCAAACCCACTAAGCCTAAACGCATTAATTTCATGTGGCACTCCTTAAATCCCATGACGGGCGTGAAGATCCTTGAGCCAAACTGGCTCAACTAGTGGAAAGATTTTACTGAGATAGACAAGCTAAGCCAAATAGAGAAACACTGGCGGCGCGCGTTAGCGATACTTTGCACCTAAAGGGAATTAATACTCTTCTTTCAACAAGGCGTAGAGATACTCATCGCCCCACGCGCCCTTAAAGAAGATGTTTTTCACATAATGGGCTTCACGCCTAAAATGGAGTTTTTCGAGTAAGCGACAGCTGGCAAGATTTTGTGCGTCTGTGATCGCAATAACGCGATGCTTATGTAATTCAATGAAGAGGTAATCCAGTAATGCGCTGACGGCCTCAAAAGCGACATGTTTACCTTGATGCTCAGGCGCAATCGTAAAGCCGATTTCCACCTGCTGCTCATCAATAAAGTGCAGCGCCAGATCGCCAACGAGCGCGGTCGGTATCGCTCCCGACGCGGCAGTGACAATCGCAAGTTGAAACCATGTATCCGCCGCACCAAATTGTGCGTAATCCATATTATCGAACAGCGCGACTGCATCGCTATAGAGGTAATCCGTCCAGCTTTGATATTGGGCGACCTTAGTGTCGGCTCGATAGGCGGTAAAGCCTCAAGATCCGCTCGCTGGAATGGCCTAAGTACAAAGTGCTCAGTCGTTAAACCGTTATTCACCACTTTATGAAGTGCTTTGCTTAACGCCAATGTCGATGCCATAACTTAGCTCCCTTAATGTCAATAAGTCACTAAGTTACACCCAGAGCGAAAGCGTTAACAGCAGCCAATGCGCTTTATTCTGTTATCGGTTTAGTGATAGCAGCACGCCAAGCTTGAACGCTATGGATAGCTTCAAACTCAGCGCTTACCTTTAAACTCTTTGGCGCTATGCTTATTGATGCTACGGCGATTCGCCTGTTTATCACGTGGTGGTCGCTTACGCTCAACTTTACTCTCTGTGGCGCCATCACTGGTATTTTCACTCGGCTTATCCGTTACCGGAAAGTCAGCCAATAATGCCAGCGGTAACTCCCGCGCGGTCAAGCTGCGAATTGCCGTTAAGGTGGCCATTTCACCGTGGCACACGAGGGAAATCGCCAGCCCTTTTTCGCCAGCGCGGGCGGTGCGGCCAATGCGGTGCACGTACACAGGCGCACTCATGGGTAAATCCAAATTGATGACCACAGGCAAGGCATCGACATGAATGCCACGCGCCATCAAGTCAGTCGCCACTAATACTTGAATCCGATTAGCTTTAAAGTCGGCCAAGGTTTGGCTGCGCACGGTTTGATCTTTTTCACCGTGCAGCGCGGCGACTTTCATCCCCGCTTTGGCGAGCCGTTTAGCGACGGCATCGGCATCATCACGGGCGCTGATAAACACCAGCACCTGCGGCCATTGATACTGTTTTAACAGCGCAATCAATACCTGCGCTTTACTGCCCTTGTTGACTAAATAGAGTTGTTCTTCGATTTCACCAGCCACTGAATTCACCTTGTGGGCTTCGACCCGTAACGGCTCATTCACCAGCAGCTTGCCCGCCAATGTATCCAACGCCTCGGGCAAGGTGGCGGAAAACAACGAGGTTTGCTTAAGCTTAGGCATAAACGCCATCAGCTTTTGCACATCAGGCCAAAACCCCATTTCCAGCAGGCGGTCAGCTTCATCCAGCACAAGATGTTTTATCGAATCGAGGCTGATGTGGGACTGTTTACATAAATCCAGTAAACGCCCAGGGGTTGCCACTAACACCTGCGGCTTGGCTGCAAGTTCGGCTAATTGGTCTTCCAAGGGGACGCCGCCACACAGAAGCTGAATCTTCAATGAAGCCGATAACTGACTCGCCACTGTTTGCAGCACCTCAGTCACTTGCAGCGCTAATTCCCGTGTAGGCACCAGCACTAACGCCAGCGCATTTAGGGGTTGTACAGACTTAGTGCCCTGTAACTGTGTTTGCTGTTGCAACAAAATTTGTTGTAGGAGTGGCAAACCAAAAGCTAAGGTTTTCCCGCTACCGGTTTGTGCTAAGGCTAACAAATCCCGTCCCGCAAGAATGGCCGGAATCGCCAATTGCTGCACCTTTGTCGGATGTTTAAGACTTGCAGGCAAAGCCTTAAGTAAAGCCGAATTTAAGCCAAGCTCAGCAAAAGTTAACGACTCAGGGGAAGAAGAAAGCTCGGGAAAAGTCATCACAGCACCGGATCAAAACATGGGAGCGAAAGTTTACGCAGAGTCGAGTGGGATTACCAATATTGCTTGTATCAATCGAGATCAAAGTTAGCAGTCCCTTTTGACTCACTCATTTCACTGATTCATTTATCTCGCTAAGATTTGCTCGTGCAAGCACTAAACTAATAATCGAGTCCGAAAACCCCGCACAGCATAATAAGAGTCTGCACCATTATGATAAGTAAACACTTTGCCATAACGTCGATCACAGAAAATAGCCCCGCCTTGAGCCCTGATATCTTTTGGCGTGTCTACCCAACTTGAGGTTTTAGTATCAAACTCGCCTAAGGTTTGTAACTCACGATATTGCGCCTCGGTCAGCATTTGTACACCCATTTGCACCGCCAGTTCCAGTGCACTGCCGACGGGTTTATTTTTCTTGCGCGCCTCGAGCGCTGCTTTGTCATAACAAAGACTGCGCCGTTCCGCAGGGCTTTGCGCCGCGCAATCAACAAAAATAAATTTGCCCGTATTCGCATCAATCCCCACCACATCAGGCTCGCCACCTGTGTGTTCCATCCAATGCAGCGCATTTTGGATTTGCGTATCACTTTGCAAAATACTGGCCTCAACCTCAGGCCACGAAATCCCTTGATGGTGCAACCTATTTGCCGCAAACCTTGACGCCAGCTTTGCCAGCAAGTCGCTTAAGAGTAAATCATTCACCGTTATTTTCCCCATGACTTCCCTGCCCTTGGTTTGTTATCGAAAATCACCCCCCAATGGACCATAAACTGTTTTAGCATAACCTAAGATAGTCAAACCACAGTAAAATGCACAGGCCTGATTTACTCGGACCATGAGCAAGAATAAAGCAAGTTTTAATATAAAGTGCACCAATAACATTCTGTTTTGGATTGGCGCATTTTACCGCGCAGATTTAATGCCAGCTTATGGTAGAATCCCGCCCAATCAGCTTTATGAATGTGCAACACAACTCATTTGTTTAACTGAACGTAGTGGAACACTACCGTGATTAACTAAATGAGGAGAACAGATTATGAGTAAGTTAAATGCCGAAGAACGTAAAGCCCGCGATAACGCCCGTTTTTCACAACGCGTCGATGAACGCCGCACAAAGGGCGAAGACGTCGTCGCCTACGTGCTAGGCAACAAGCTCGCGTTTAAGTTTCTGACTAAACCAGAGAGACACGAATTTAAACAAAGAGAAGCGGCACTTGAAGAAGAAGCCAAGCTTAAAAAGCAGCAAGCGTTTCAGCTTAAAACCGAGCAAGAGTTAGAGAAAGCCGAAGCCGCATTTACTGTTCCAGAAGAGTAACCTCTCAAAAGAGCCATTGATTATCATTGATGGCTCACGCATACCCCATTTCCAAACTTCGTTTGAATTTTCGAATCGAAATCAAAATCAACGTTGTGGGGCTTCACACCCTGATTTTTTATTAGAGAATCGACCAAGAGGGGATCAACAGCAATCCCCTCTCGGATCTCCCTTGCCGCCCCTCTGCAGAGTCGAAAGCTCCTTGTGCTCATCGGCAAATTTGCTGACGCTTCCGATGGAGCGTCCCTTCCCCTCGAAAGCTAGCTTGCCATCCATGGCAAGACTCACGCAATTTGCCAATTCGCCCCGCGGCGACTCCGAAGGGGATGATGTATTTCTTAGACTCTGACTTTATCGTAAAATTATTAAGACATAGAACTCAAGCCTGCCCCAATCTTTCCGCCACATTTCCGTTGCGAATGTTTTAACTTTAACTATAAGATGAATAATAAATTACAAATAACTGAAAAAAGATAAGGTCTAATCACATGCATTCAAATGAAAAAAATAATAGGCTATACCACTTTACTACAATGAATGGATTAAAAGGAATTATTGGGGATAACAAACTTTGGTTTACCGACTATAGATTTTTGAATGACAAAGACGAAATATCAAAAGCTTACAACATTCTTATTAAGAAACTTAAAGAACGAGATTATATAAAATCATCAATAGAAATGCATCTTAATTTTAGGAACTTTAGTCGAGATTACTCTCTAGGAATATGTAGCTTCTCCAATAACTATGACTCCCTAGCACAATGGCGACTATACTCAGATAATTGCAAAGGCGCTTGCATAGGATTTAATAGAAGTTCATGGGATAACAGAGCTCAAGCAAATTGGGAGACATTTCCACCATTAAATAGTTCGATCTATGAGGATGCTTTTAACAAACCATTTATTACAGAACTAATTGAATGTTCTTATAAAGATATAGATCTTTTCGTTGAACAAATAATTTTAGATTTTGAAAAATATTTTATTGACATAGAAAACTCCGAATTCAAACCAAAAAGCATTAAATCCATTACACATAATGAAAAATCAGAATATATCAAGTTAATAAAAAAAATCGCTTCATGGAAACATCCTGACTTTTCATATGAGCAAGAAGAGAGAGCTATATCAATAGTCCCAAAAAAAGATGTAAAAATTAGGGTTACTGACATATCTTTAATTCCTTACTACGAATTAGAGATTGGTAAAAGCTTTTTCATTGATGAATATGAATTAATAATCCTAGGTTCAAAATGCGATCCAAACACTAATGAAACAATCGAGTATTTATTAGATTACCATGTGGACTATGAGGAGGAAGATGGAGAAGGATGTCACAAACTTGAATATTATGCCAAAGTTCTAGCTCAAGAGTACCCTGATAAATATAAAGCATTTTCGTATTGTGCTCACCAAATTACACCTTACAGATAAAGTAAAATTTTTCAATAATATCTTGGTTGCGTAGAGTCAAGAAAAAATCGGACAGGCATAACTTTTATGTCTTAATTATTTCCCAATAACACCAAATCCAAAGGAATACACCATCCCCTCGGAGTTGCCGCAGGGCGAATAGGCAAATTGCGTGAGTCTTGCCATGGATGGCAAGCTAGCTTTCGCAGGTGCAGGGACGCATCCTTCGGAAGCGATAGCAAATTTGGCAATGAGCACAAGGAGCTTTCAACTCCGTTGGGGGCGTCTTGGAGCATCCAAGGAGGATAGGACGAGCAGTCCTCCTTGGTCGGGTGTGGGGTGAAGCCCCACGACTTTGACCTTTCTTTTAGAAATAGAAAACTAATCTGATGTTTAAGCCCTACTAGCGCAGAGTCAAAGCCATATTCATGGTGAAAACTCCATCAAAATGGATTTGCTAAAATTTAAATATAAAAAAGCCCCGCGGTGTTAAACACTGCGGGACTTTATTCATCTAGCGCGCTGCTAACATAACAGCAGCGCTATCAAACCAAGTTAGCTATTCAGATCTTGAAAGAACTTTTTCACGCCATCGAAAAAGCCCTCAGCCTTTGGGCTGTGCTTCTTTGACTCACCGGTTAAGGTGGCTTCAAATTCGCGTAACAGTTCTTTTTGACGATCGTTTAAGTTAACTGGGGTTTCCATAACCACTTTGCAGAGCAAGTCGCCTACCGCATGGCTGCGAACCGACTTGACGCCTTTGCCACGTAAACGGAACATACGACCCGTTTGCGTTTCGGCTGGGATCTTCAGGCTGACTTTACCATCCAGTGTTGGCACTTCAATCTCACCGCCTAGGGCCGCTTTACTGAAGGATATCGGCACTTCGCAGTAAAGGTTGTTGCCATCACGGACAAAAATCGCATGCTCACGCACACTGACCTGAACGTATAAATCCCCTGCTGGCGCGCCAAACTCACCCGCTTCGCCTTCACCCGCTAAACGAATACGGTCGCCCGTATCAACGCCGGCAGGGATCTTAACCGATAAGGTTTTGCTCTTTTCAACACGGCCATCGCCATGACACTTAGTGCAAGGATCTTTGATGATCTTGCCGCGGCCATGACAGGTTGGACAAGGCTGTTGCACCGCAAAGAAACCTTGGCGCATTTGCACTTGGCCTTGGCCATGACAGGTGCCACAGGTGGTTGCAGAGGTGCCTTTTTTCGCGCCGCTGCCTTCACACAGATCGCAAGTCGCCAGTGTTGGAATACGCAGTTCTTTGGTTAAGCCTTTAACGGCTTCTTCCAGTGATAACTCTAGGTTGTAACGTAAATCTGAGCCGCGGGCCGCTTGGCGTTGACCGCCACGACGTCCACCGCCGAAAATATCGCCAAAGACATCACCGAAAATATCGCCGAAATCGCCTTGACCACCACCGTAACCACCGCCACCGCGATTAGGATCCACACCCGCATGACCAAATTGGTCGTAGGCCGCTTTTTTGTCGGCGTCGGTTAGGATCTCATAGGCTTCTTTAATTTCTTTAAAGTTAGCTTCTGCGGTTTTGTCGCCTGGGTTGCGATCTGGGTGAAATTTCATGGCCAGACGTTTGTAGGCCTTTTTAATTTCACGTTCGCTAGTGTCACGACTGACACCTAATACTTCGTAATAATCTCGCTTTGACATAATCTCATGCTTCTCAGCTGGTGTTGAACAAACGGGCGTTAGGGTTGCCCCGTAACGCCCGCCTAGAAATTAACGCTTTGAAATCAATCTATTTGATTGAAAACAAGTCATTATTTCTTGTCGTCTTTCACTTCTTCGAATTCAGCATCGACAACGTCATCGGCAGTAGCGTTAGCCTGTTTGCCCGCGTCGGCATTGTCGCCGCCTTGAGCTTGAGACTTAGCTTGAGCGATTTCCATCAGCTTAGCAGATGCTTCGATCAGTTCTTGAGTTGCCTTTTCAATGGCTTCTTTGTCATTGCCTTTGATAGCAGTGTCAACAGCATCCATCGCAGCTTGGATTTTCTCTTTATCTTCGCTTGGCAGTGCATCGCCCGCTTCTTCAACTTGTTTCTTAGTTGCGTGAACTAAGCCGTCAGCTTGGTTGCGTGATTGCACTAACTCTTCAAACTTCTTGTCTTCATCTGCGTGAGCTTCGGCATCACGTACCATTTGCGCCACTTCTTCTTCGCTTAAGCCAGAAGATGCTTTGATGGTGATGTTTTGTTTCTTGCCGGTTTTCTTGTCTGTAGCAGACACATGCAGAATACCGTCGGCATCGATGTCGAACATCACTTCAATTTGTGGCTGGCCACGTTGTGCTGGCTCAATACCGTCTAAGTTGAACTGACCTAATGACTTGTTCGCGCTCGCTTGCTTACGCTCACCTTGCAGTACGTGAATGGTCACTGCACTTTGGTTGTCATCGGCTGTTGAGAACACTTGCTGCGCCTTAGTAGGAATAGTAGTGTTTTTCTCAATCAACTTAGTCATCACGCTGCCCATGGTTTCGATACCAAGAGACAGTGGTGTTACGTCTAACAGTAATACGTCTTTCACGTCGCCTGACAGAACACCCGCTTGAATTGCAGCACCTACGGCTACCGCTTCGTCTGGGTTCACGTCTTTACGAGGTTCTTTGCCGAAGAAGTTTGTCACTGCTTCTTGAACCTTAGGCATACGTGTTTGACCACCCACTAGAATCACTTCGTTGATGTCTGTTACAGATAAATCTGCATCAGCCAGGGCAACTTTCAGTGGCTCTAATGTACGGATAATCAAGTCTTCAACCAGTGATTCCAATTTAGCACGAGTGATTTTAATCACTAAATGCTTAGGACCTGTTGCGTCTGCCGTGATGTATGGCAGGTTCACTTCAGTGTGGTTGGTGCTTGAAAGTTCAATTTTCGCTTTTTCTGCTGCTTCTTTCAGACGTTGCATTGCTAATGGATCTTTACGCAGATCTAAGCCTTGCTCTTTCTTGAATTCGTCAGCTAAGTAGTTGATCAAACGGTTGTCAAAGTCTTCACCACCTAAGTGGGTGTCACCGTTGGTTGCCAACACTTCAAATGTTTGGTCGCCATCGTTGCTGTCGATTTCGATGATAGAGATATCGAATGTACCACCACCTAAATCGTATACCGCAACAATGTTGTCGCCTTGTTTCTTATCAATACCGTAGGCTAATGCTGCTGCCGTTGGTTCGTTGATAATACGTTTAACATCAAGACCTGCGATACGACCCGCATCTTTAGTCGCTTGACGTTGTGAATCGTTAAAGTAAGCAGGAACAGTAATAACCGCTTCTGTTACTTCTTCACCTAAAAAGTCTTCTGCGGTTTTCTTCATCTTTTTCAAGATTTCTGCAGAAACTTGTGGTGGAGCCATCTTGTTGCCACGCGATTCAACCCATGCATCACCGTTGTCGGCTGCAATGATTTTGAATGGCATGATGTTCACGTCACGTTGGACTTCGTCATCTTTAAAGCGACGACCGATCAAACGCTTAATCGCGAAGAATGTGTTAGTCGGGTTAGTCACAGCTTGACGTTTTGCTGGCGAACCGACAATGGTCTCATCATCTGTATAAGCGATGATTGACGGGGTTGTGCGATCGCCTTCAGCGTTTTCTAACACACGTGCTTTGCCACCATCGAGGACAGCTACACAAGAGTTTGTTGTGCCTAAGTCGATACCAATAATTTTACCCATGAGGTCCTCCGAAAAATTTCATTCAATCTAAATTTGTTTAGTTGGTTTTGATATGGGGCTAGATGGTTGAAATATCAAGTCCATCGTTGGCCACCTTCTCTGCCTTGATACCTATATTGGGACAGGGAATTTAATTACAAGGGCGAACAAAAAAATTTTCTGATTTATCTTTCTCACATCTGCCGCGGGATAAAATATCCAAGCACATAAAATAGTCTTGCTTATCAACCCAAGCTGTTATTCAATCTGCCCACATTTGGCGGATGTTTATCCAGGTAAGGTAGCAGAGTGAAGTCTTCGAATTTAGCGTACGTGTATGGCATGGCGGCGGTCTTCCTCTGGTCTACAGTGGCCACGGCCTTTAAGATTGCCTTGAGTTACTACACGCCACTGCAACTGGTGTTTGTTGCCGTGCTCACGTCGATTATTGCCCTTGGCGGAATCCTTGCTTGGCAAAAGAAGCTTTCCTTACTCAAGCAACAGTTTTTGCGCCGCCCTGCATTTTATTTAGTTACAGGGCTCATCAATCCCTTCCTTTACTATGTGGTGCTGTTTAAGGCGTATTCCTTACTACCAGCGCAGCAAGCTTTGTCACTCAATTACACTTGGGCGGTATTGCTGCCGTTACTGGCTGCGCCTTTGTTAAAGCAACATTTGCGTAAGAGCGACATTGCTGCGGCGCTGATTGCCTACACTGGGGTATTTATCATTGCCACCGGCGGCGATATCAGCGGCTTTAGTTTTGATAGCCCGCTCGGGATCGGCCTTGCCCTCACCAGCACCTTACTCTGGTGCCTATATTGGATCGTCAACACCAAAGATCAAGGCGATCCCGTGGTGAGTTTATTATTGAGTTTTCTTATCGGCTTACCTTTTATCGCCGTCACTTTAGTGCTGACAGATACCCTACCCAGCTTTAGTCTTAAGGCGATATTTGCAGGTATGTATGTGGGCTTGTTCGAGATGGGCATTACCTTCGTGCTTTGGTTAATGGCGCTGAAAACCGCCACTCGCACCGCGAACATCAGCACTATGGTGTTTTTATCCCCTGTAATGTCGATTGGTTTTATCGCGTGGATTTTGCAGGAAACAATTGCGATGGCGACCTATCTCGGTCTGGCGTTTATTCTGTCAGGGATGATGTTGCAACAACTTTGGCCCCGTTATACCGAGCGTAAAAGCAAAATAAGCCCAAAGCCAAAGCTAGCTGAATGATGGTTGAGAGATAGCTGAGTGATAATTGAAAATAGTTGAGTTGAATGATGGCTGAGTCATCACTGAGTCGCCGCCTTAAACAAGCTTGGCTCACTGTAATGAGCCAATTAAAGAACGTAAAAACCGAAGTGGCTAACGTTTTACATCTAAATTAAGCGCTAATATCACCCATTTTGTGAAGGAGTATAGAATGACCCCGGCCGTTCGATTGGCGAAAAAAGCCAAAATTGCGTTTGATATCCTAGAGTACAGCCACGATCCACACTGCGCCGCCTACGGCGAAGAAGCTGCCAACACCTTAGGGCTTGAACCCGCACAAGTGTTTAAAACCCTTTTAGTCGCCATCGACAAAGCCCATGCGCCAATTGCCGTCGCGCTTGTGCCCGTCGATCATCAGCTTAATCTAAAAGCCGTAGCTAAATGCTTAAAACAAAAGAAACTGCAAATGGCCGATGCTGACCTAGCACAAAAATCCTCAGGCTATCTGGTAGGCGGCATTAGTCCGCTAGCGCAGAAAAAACAGTTGCCGACCATAATTGATGCCAGCGCTCAAGGCTTCGATAGGATTTATGTCAGCGCGGGCAAACGCGGTTTAGAGATAAGCTTAGCGGCCACAGACTTAGCCCAGCTGTGCAAAGGTGAATTTGCCGATATCAAGACGCTTTAAGCCACATCGACCACATTAAGCACAAGTCATTCGATGTTAAGTAATCCACTCCACTTTATGCAACATGCGCTCATGTTGAATAAATGGTGAACAAGACTCCAACGACAGCAGCGTACTGAGCATACAATAGAAAGCGTTTGATAAAGCCTAGACTTGCGTCTATAAATTGTACTGAGGTACAAATCGACTAAGGATAGTCAGATGGAAAAATCAACCCAATGGGCCCCAGAAAATAGCATCAGCCCACTAAGCTGGTGCGCTATGCTACTCTGCATCGCCTTATTTATTTATGAGCATTTCTGGGGAAACAGTTTTACCACTATGGTGGTCATGCTCTATTGCAGTTTTATGCTGCCCTCGGTATTACTCACCCGCAGAGTGCAGGAAAAGTACTTTATTTATACCTTGGAATACATCAAGGCCTTTCGTAAGTTCACTACCGTCATGTCGACGCTATTCTTCTGTATTTGGTTACTTGCCACCTATACGCCGCTTCTCCATTGAAGCACTGCCATAAATAGACTCTGCAAATTGGCACTTACAATCAAACACTGCAAACAAAAAAGCCGTCAACACAGTGTGTTAACGGCTTTAAGTTTATGGTTTTTAACCGCTAAACACGGCTAGTGTAATCACCCCAAGCTAACCACTTATATGTGGTTAATGCCTCAAGCCCCATTGGGCCGCGGGCGTGCAGTTTTTGCGTGCTCACAGCCACTTCAGCGCCAAGACCAAACTGACCGCCATCGGTAAAACGCGTGCTGGCATTCACATACACGGCGGCCGAGTTCACTTCGTTCATAAAGTTCGCCGCAGCGTGAATGTCATCGGTCAAAATCGCTTCCGAATGGCCGCTAGAATATTGGCGAATATGACTAACGGCGGCATCGATATCGCTCACCACTTTAATGCCTAAGGTTAACGACAACCATTCGATGCCAAAATCCTCAGCCTTGGCGAGCGTCACATCAAACCCTAAACCATCAAGCAGACTAAAGCTTGTCTCACAAACTGAAAAACGCACGCCTAAACGATGTAGATACTCGGCAATTTGCGGCACAAATGTGCTCGCCACACTCTCATCCACCAGCAAGGTATCAAGCGCATTACATACAGTTGGACGCTGCACTTTGGCGTTAGCGATCACGGCCAAGGCGCGCTCAAGATTGGCATTTTTATCGACATATAAATGACAAATACCAATGCCGCCTAAAATCACCGGAATCGTCGCCTGCTCAGCACATAAGCGCTGCAGTGCTTGACCGCCACGGGGCACTATCATGTCGACATATTGATCGAGCTTAAGTAAACCTGTCACTAAAGCTCTGTCTGAAGAATCAATAAATTGCACCGCATCTATCGGTAAACCTTGAGCGACAATCGCGCCGCGGATCACGTCACTAATGAGTTTATTCGATGCTAGAGTTTCTTTACCGCCACGGAGGATCACCGCATTACCGGTTTTAAGGGCAAGTACCGCGATATCAACAGTCACATTAGGCCGAGCTTCGTAAATCACCCCGATAACCCCAAGTGGTACTCGGCGGCGAGTCAGCCTTAAACCGTTATCTAATAATTTACTGCCAAATTCTTCACCTACTGGGTCAGCAAGGCGGATCACATCGCTAATATCGCCAATAATGCCCGCCAGACGCGCATCATCGAGCAACAATCTGTCGATCATCGCATCCGTTAATCCATCGGCTTTAGCAGCGGCAACATCCTTAGCATTCGCGGCTAAAATGGCGGCGGCGTTTTCTGTCAGCGCATTGGCGATGGCTTCAAGCAAACCGGCCTTTTGGCTCGCCGTTAAGTTAGCTAAGGCATAACTTGCCTGTTTGGCATTATTACCAAGTTGCTGTAAATACTGATCTTGATTAATTTGACTCAAAACAGACCTCGCTTATAAGACAACCATGTCGTTGCGGTGCACGATTGCGTCACCATAATCGTAACCGAGTAAAGACTCGATCTCGTCGGAATGCTTGCCCGCGATCAAACTGAGGGCTTGGCCGCAGTATCGTGTCATCCCTTTAGCAATCACTTTACCTTGTTGATCAACTAATTGCAGCGTTGCGCCGCGCTCAAACTGGCCTTTAACGCCGACGATACCTTTGGACAATAGGCTGCGGCCCTTGTCTGTCACGGCTTTGACTGCGCCCGCATCAAGCACTAAAGAACCTTGAGTCGCAGGGCCGGCTAAAATCCACTGTTTACGGCTTTCGAGCGGGTTTTCGATGGCACTAAAATGCGTGCCAACGGATTCCTTGCTCACCACTTTTTTAATCACATCTGGGTGATGGCCAGAGGCGATAACCACTTCGATGCCTGCACGGCGAGCAATATCCGCCGCTTCCAATTTAGTCGACATTCCGCCCGTACCTAAACCAGAAACAGACCCGCCCGCCAACATACGTAGGCTGTCGTCAATCTTGACGACTTGGGAGATCAACTTAGCATTCGGGTTCGTGCGCGGATCGGCATCAAATAAGCCCTTTTGATCCGTCAATAAAATCAATAAATCGGCATCACACAGCAGTGCGGCACGGGCCGATAGATTGTCGTTATCACCGACTTTGATTTCATTAGTGGCAACGGCATCGTTTTCATTGATGATCGGCACAATATTATTCGCCAGCAAGGCATTGAGCGTGTCGCGGGCGTTGAGGTAACGCTCCCTATCCTGCAAATCGGCACGGGTCAGCAGCAATTGGCCGACATGCAGCCCATAAATACTAAAGAGTTGTGACCAAGCGAGGATCAACTGACTTTGCCCGACAGCGGCTAACAATTGCTTATTGGCCATAGTGTCGGGCAGTGTCGGGTATTGGAGATGTTCACGCCCAGCGGCAATGGCCCCTGAGGTGCATAATACGACTTCGACCCCTGACTTCATCAGTGCGGCCATTTGACGAGCAAGCTCAACCATGTGAGCTTTATCTAGCTGTTTACTGCCAGAAGTCAGCACACTCGTCCCCAATTTCACTACTACGCGGCGATACGCAATCTCACTTAAGTTCATTATTCATTTGTAAAAAATAACCGAACAATCCTTATACCTAATCCGCTGGGTAATTGGTAGCAAGGAGTTATTAACTCGAGATAAATTTTCGATTTTGCTTGGAATCACGCATGAAAAAGGGCCATCGATGAGATGACCCTCAAAAAATATTGTCTATTGTAGACAATCTACGTTGCGAGCTCGCACTGCACGAGTCACTAATCGATAGGATTAGCCATAGATAAACTTAGCCACAAACAGCGCAGCCAAGACAACAATGCCCACATTGAGATCGCTAAAACGACCTGTGAGTAATTTGATTGCGGCGTATGAGATCATCCCAAAGGCGATGCCTGTGGCGATGGAAAACGTCAGCGGCATTAAAATACATACAACGACTACCGGTGCGGCTTCAGTCAAATCTTCCCATTCGACATGCACGAGTCCTGACATCATCAGAATCGCCACATAAAACAGTGTGCCCGCCGTCGCATACGCTGGGATCATCCCCGCCAATGGTGACAGGAATAACGCAGCAATAAAGAGTAATCCCACGACAACTGCCGTTAAACCAGTACGACCACCCGCACTCACTCCCGCCGTACTTTCGATATAACTTGTGGTCGTCGATGTACCAAAAGCGGCGCCCGCAATGGTCGCTAAACTGTCAGCAGTTAAGGCACGGTTTAATCGCGGTAAACGGCCCTTCTCATCGAGGAAACCACCGCGCTGCGCAACCGCCACTAAAGTGCCAGAGGTATCGAAAAGATCGACAAACAAGAAGGCAAACACCACAGATAACATGCTGACTTCAAAGACTTGGGATAAATCCATCTTCAAAAATGTTGGCATGATCGACGGCGGCATAGACACAATGCCGTGATACTGTACATCGCCAAACACTAATCCCAAACCTGTGATAATCAAGATACTTAGGATAACCGCCGACTTCATTCCGCGTTGCACCATAGCAATGATCAGGAAAAAACCTAACACAGCCATGACAGCCGGAAATGCAGTGATATCGCCTAAGGTCACTAAGGTTGCAGGGCTTGCCACCACAATACCGGCACTCTTAAGGCCGATCAGCGCAAGGAACAGACCAATACCAGCGGCAATACCAATACGCAGCGACATGGGAATGCTATTTACAATCCATTCTCGAATACGCACTAAAGATAAGATTAAAAAGCAAATTCCCGACAGGAATACCGCGCCTAAGGCCGTTTCCCAGCTGTAACCCATTTCACCCACAACTGTGTAGGTAAAAAAAGCGTTCAGCCCCATGCCAGGTGCAAGCGCGATAGGATAATTTGCCATCAAGCCCATAACTAAACAGCCGACAGCCGCAGCCAAACAAGTCGCGACGAATACAGCCCCATGGTCCATGCCCGCATCGGCTAACATCATTGGATTCACAAAAATGATGTAAGCCATCGTCATAAATGTTGTCAAACCTGCGACCGCTTCCTGCTTGAGGCTCGTTTGATTTTGTTTCAGTTTGAACAGTTTTTCTAACATGGAACAAGGTTCCTTTTTATTTTAAGTATGTAGGGTAGTTAGATGTAAACACTATGTAACGTGATGACATTTGCAGCCGATTATAGGGAGTTTAGGCTGGTCAGGCCAGAGGAGAGGCTGTCGTACGGAAAAATAATGAGGGGAAATGTTAACTAATCTTGCTTGCTGTAGCTTTTTTACCAGTACGGAAAATACTTAGGACGAAGAACACCAAAGCAGCGACGAGAAAGCATACCAGACCGATGATATCCATTGAATACGCGTTGTATATTGCCCCCATAAAAAAGACCAATGACGCAATTTTTAAAGGATTTTTAAATTTAAAGAATGTTTTCATACAGATCCTTTTAAGTCCTAACGCATGGCACTAATAGCGCGAAATATGCGTGACCGAAGCAGTAATCAATTAGTAGCTTAATTAGCGAAAGTAGCACTTTGGAGTTGAATTTAGATATTAACTTCCGGTAACTTCAACTTTATAAAACTGACTCTTTTCTGAAAGCTGTTTAAATACCCAAGGTGGATTCAGTACCGATATGTTCTTGACGCCAAGTTTATTCAGATCGCTGATGGCGTAATACCAACCGACATAACTACCCGCATCTTCATATTTTTTATATTTATCACTTTGGCCAAGTGTGGTGATGTTGGGATTAACGCCTAGTTTTTGAAAGAAATCAGCTTCTCTTGCCAGCGTTTTTTCACCATATTCATCAAAGTGTTTTTGAGTGGCCTCGCGCTCAGATTCAGGTAAGGTTTTGATAAATTCAGCGACTCCAGCAGCCATGCCAGTGGTTCCACCATGAAAGCCTATCAAGGCATGGTTCGTGATTCGTTTTTCATGTGCAGCAGGGAAAACGTAGTTAGCACATGAAGATAAACAATACTCAGTCACCTCAACGTTTAAGCTGTTCTTGTTGATAAACTCGGCTAAATCAAGGCCTAAATTAACTTCACCACCAACACTCTTAATGGCTAGCCATTTTATTTTTGAAGTATTTTTCTTAAATATTTCAAACACCATTTCATTGGCTTCTTTTGCTAACCCTCCTTGATAGTGAATCTTATCACCGTCTAAGAACACTTGAGTTGGCTCATTTGCGTAGCAAAATGTGCTGGTAAAAATCAAACTTAAAGAAAATAGATTTAAAAACTTAGCCATACCGATTCCTTTTGGTATACAACAGTCTATCAACGATAGTCCCTGACAACTACACTTAAACCAATGAAAATAAATAACATTTTATTCAGCAATTTACTGGCAGCGACCAGTTATGACAATAAGCAGTTAGTCTGAATAAAAGCAAGAAGGTCAAAATTGTTTTCGTGGGTATACATGTATGCCTAAAACGGGATTAATTGCCTAAACGAACTTAGGTACATAGACATTTTGGCAGCAATAGAAGCTAAAGCTATGACGTTAAAGGTTGGGAAGTGAACATCGCCACTTTGCGCGTACTCTCAATGCCCTTGATAGGTACTATTTATCCAGCAACTCATAATGTTGATCGTATCTTCATTATTTGGCAGGTTTAAATGCTTTACTTTTGGGATTATTTTGACGAGCGCATGAGGTGCATTTTTACTAAAAACGGCTTCGAACTTTTCCGCGTAAAACGCTTCATCATCTGCACCCACTAAGACTAATACAGGTTTATTATTTTTTTGCAGATTCTTTTCATACGCTTGAGGTGAAAAAGATTCATTTAACCTATAAGAGTAGCTTTCAGCCTGTAATGGGTCGCTCCATTCTTTTGGGCGGTTAAAAAATAGCACAGGTAGAGAGTTAAACAGCTTAATTCCAACATTATTTAACATCGTCAATCCTATATAACGTCTAGTCGATACCTGAACCCATCCTCCCGAATTTGGCCTTACAGTTGGTGCCCGATAGCCAAGATAAGGAGCGAGGAGCAGATATCCATCAAATGCGACATGATCTCCTCCTGCATATTTTATCGCTAAGCCGCCACCGGATGAGTGTCCTCCGAGAATGATAGATGAATTAGGGTATTGTTGACTAAGATGCAGCCTAAGATCCTCCAAGTCATCCTCATACTGTCCTATATAATCGATATCTCCCAATGTCTTTTGTGCTGATCGACCATGGCCACGCAGATCTGGAATAACCACACTGATCTCAGTTGCAATGGATAATTTTTGAGCTGGGTGCAGCAAATACCGACCTTCCGCTCCAGAACCATGTAATAGAACCAGAATCGTATTCGTCTTGCCGGCGATAAATCTGTAAAACAACTCACTTCCGCTACGCGAAGCATACGTTTGCTCACTTAGTTGAAGGTTATCTGCTTTACCATTTAAAACATCAAAATCTAGACTATCAACGACAGGCTGTTTTCTAACGGGTATACATACCAATAATGATGCAAGCGCTAAGTAGCAAAAGGGTATAGCCAATAATGATGTAAGGAGCGTCATTGTCATTTTGATACCTATCGTCTTAGTATTTATGCGCTGGTTGTCTGCAAGGCATAAGTCGTGGATTGACTTATTTTTCACGAATGACCGCTACCCATTCCTATCTCTCGAATAATAGAAACGGTATTTTCATGCTATAGACATTTGCTTTTATGGGGTAGCAGTTTTTATACAGCTAAGTATACAGCTAAGGCAGTCATCACTTGATATCGTTTCAGCTTGTACCTCCAATGACACCTAATTTTGACAGGCTTAGAATCTAACTCATCATGTTCGGCGTTAAACTCAGATTTGTACACCCACGGCATCCACTCCCACTCATCAGTAGTTGAATCAATAAAACCGCCAAATCAATACCATTAGTTCAGCATCTCGTATTCTGTTTAGCTTTTGATAAATACAAATCGACGGCGATATATCAGTAAGGTGATGAGTCAAAATGTTATTAACTCAGTTGATCACTTAGGTAAGATTTAGGTAAAAAAAGGCAAAAAAAAGCCTGCTCAATGAGCAGGCAAAGACATATTTCAAGCGTCCCTTTCGGGGAAGTACATTACCGCGCTAGCGGGAAAAACCTGGCATATCCATGCAAAAACATCGATATACTACTTGAGTCTAAACACGCCAAAAAAGGCGATACAAAGGTTGATGGATGATGGAAACTAAACTTTAAGGAGGGTTAAGCCTTAAAGCTCATGGCGAATAAACCGCCACGCAAAACATCAGTGTTGAACCAAGTGTTCTGCCAATAAAAATGGTTGTTGCCTGTATAAGACATAGTCAATACTCCTAAATTAGTTGTGATTAAGTACTCTAGTGAAGCTTGGCTCGGTTCCCTGGAACTAGAGATTCTCATATCCGTTGAGACGACTTGTCACTCAGGTCCTTGGAGAAAAATATCCATCCTGGATAGACTAGAGAGGAAAGGCATAGCGCCTAATCCACGAAAGCAATTATATGGTTTTGTAGTTTTATTACAACCTTTATTTGTAATTTTTTTAATTAAGGCTTTTTAATGTAATTAAATTACACAATTATAGTAGGGTTAATGGCGATCTGCTTCACATAAAAACAGAAATAATCCTATAACCACCTAATAAGTAAGATATTACAGAATTATTTCTTTTTGTTACTAGGGCGTGTTGACGTTTCGAGATTAAATTTTGTTCGCTCTGGCAAGCTCGTGCTCGCGAAACGAGGAGTGACGTGTAGTTATTCTACTCAAATGACGAGTGACAAAGAGCAAGAGCTTGCCAGACGACCCCTTTGGGCAGCGTTTGGCTGGCATTTCTGCTGCGTTATCGCCCGTTTATGTAGAATAACTACACCGCACGGGCTTTACCTTGCATAAAAGCCAGCCAACTCGCTGCAAAAATAACCCTGAAACGTCAACACGCCCTACCCGTTAGCGATTGATCAGATATTGATACAAGCCCACCAGCGGACTGGCCGTAGGTTTGCCGTAGAGCGGATCGCCTTCTGTCGCACTACCAGCGATATCTAAGTGCATATAAGCTAAGGGAATTGGGGCTGTTACACCATGGTCAAATAGCCCCGACGCTTTCAGTAAAAACGCCGCCGGATATTGATGTCCACGGGCGGTAATCGATGATGGGGCATTATTTGAAGATAACATTTCAGCAGCGCCCGACACATCGCGGATTTTCGCAAAGTCTTCAGGTCGCAATGTAGACACTTCAAAGGGTTCGCCCCATTGAGTCGCCTGCTGTTGTAAAGTGACAGCGCATTGCTGCGAACTCGCTACTGAGTTTTCCACCGCCGCAGGATAACTGCCATAACAGCGCACCACGTGACCCGTGAGTGTTGCTACCGAAAACATTTCAGGCTTCACCGCCGACACGGCTTTGATGCGTAAATGGCTCAGTAAATCCGCCAGCACTAAGCGCCCTTCGGCATCCGTATTACCAATCCGCACTCGTACACCCGCATGACTGGTGATGATTTCATCGGTCACGAAGGCTTCGCTGCCTATGCTGTTACGCACTAAACCTAACTCGGCAATCACTCGAATGCCCTTAGGCTTGAGCATTGACAAGGTTTTGAATAGCCCCGCCACGGCAGAAGCGCCGCCTTTATCACGGCTCATGCCCGCCATAGAGCCGCCGACTTTCAGATCGGCGCCGCCGGTATCGTAAATCACGCCCTTACCCGCGAACAGGAAAGTACGAGTCACTTCACCCTCTGGCAGATATTCTAATTTCACCACCCGAGGTTGATGACGACCGACGGCAAAAGAGGAACGCGCCACTGCACTGAGCAGCGGATAGTCACGCTCTAAAATATCTCTGTCTTCTACCACTGCGGTTTTGATCACGCTGCCCGCTAAGGATTGCAGACAATAGTCAGCAAAGGCTTTAGCCGACATGCGCTCAGGTTCAGTACCACATAAATCCCGCGCTAATACGCGGCCCGCTTCTAACGCATTGAGTAAATTGCTGTTATGGGTTGATGAAGATAGTAAGCCTATGGCCTCAAATGCAGGCGCTAAGCCCGTCGCTTCACGCAGCTCTAAGGTTTGCCACAGTTCTTGACCGCAGGCTAACGCCGCGACTTCAGCGGCAAAACCAAAACGCAGATCCTTCGATGGCACCACATATAACAACGGACGTTTGGCGCCCGCCTCTTTTGCGATAGCAATCGCCGCCCTTGCAGCATCGGCATACACACGCACGTCCACATACTCGTCGTTCACTTGGGTAACAGGCGCGATGATCAAGCGGCCTCCTGCCAGACCCGGGGCGAACAGTAATGTCGGGCTCTTACCTACGCGCTTATCCACGTGGGCACCGTGCTGAGCCAATAAACTGATCTCATCAAAACCTATGGTATCCAGATCTGGCGTTACCACCACAACCGCATCCCAGCCTTCACCATCAAAAATAGCATTTTCTGCTTTTACATCAACGAAGTTAACTTGAAACATGACCCATCCTTTTTCATTATTGTGTCTGCATTATTCCCGCTCTATCGCCTAATTACCAATCTAAAAGTGGTATCGAGACCCTCTGAAAAATCCGAACTGGAAACTTTGGCTGCCAGCGTAACAAAAGCCTGTGATGCTGAGATTAATTGGCTGCGCAGAATGTGCTAGAATGGCCGCAAATTTGCCCTATACCCACAAGACCTTATGAGGGACACTTCTGTGACAGCTTTAAGTCAGTTATACCCACAGCCATTATGGCAATGGTTTGAACAAATCTGCGCTATTCCCCACCCATCTAAGCATGAGCAAGCCTTAAGCCAGCACATTCAAGCGTGGGCAAAAAGCAAACAACTTGCCGTCGTTGAAGATGCCGTTGGCAACTTGATCATCCGCAAACCGGCTACGCCTGGAATGGAAGATCGTAAAATAGTAGTCATTCAAGCCCATATCGATATGGTGCCGCAGAAAAATGCCGACAAAGTACACGACTTCACCCAAGATCCTATCGAAGCTTATGTCGATGGTGATTGGGTTAAAGCCAAAGGCACGACCTTAGGTTCAGATAACGGTATCGGCATGGCATCGGCGCTGGCCATTTTGGGCTCTGATGACATCAAGCACGGTCCATTAGAAGTGCTACTGACCATCGATGAAGAGGCGGGCATGACGGGCGCCTTCGGTTTACAGGCGGGCATGTTAGACGCAGAGATCCTGATCAACACAGATTCTGAGCAAGAAGGTGAAATTTACATGGGCTGCGCCGGTGGCGTCGATGCTCAAATCACCCTGCCTATGGTGTGGCAAGCGTCTGAGCAAAGTTACTCTGCCTTTAGCCTGCATTTATCTGGCTTAAAAGGCGGTCACTCTGGAGTGAACATTCACTTAGGTCGCGGCAACGCCAACAAGTTATTGGCGCGTTTCCTATTTGAAAATGCAGATGATTTAGCGTTAGAGCTGACACAATTTAGCGGCGGTTCATTGCGTAATGCGATCCCACGTGAAGCCAACATCAGCTTTATGTTGCCAGAAGAAAACGTCAGTGCCTTAAACGAAAAAGTCGCTGAGTTTGAAGCGCTTATCCGCACTGAACTCGCCATTGCCGATCCTGATATGCGTTTAGTGTTAAACACTATCCCCACGCCGAAACGTGTGATGAGCGAAAACAGCCAAAATACCCTGATCGATTTGCTACATGTGTGCCCGAACGGCGTGATCCGCATGAGCGATGAAGTCGAAGGTGTCACTGAAACCTCACTCAACGTAGGCGTTATCAGCACTGATGATGAACAAGTCACTATCCTGTGTCTTATTCGCTCACTGATTGATTCTGGCCGTACTCAAGTCGAAGGCATGTTAACTGCGTTAACTAACTTAGCCGGAGCCGATATCGATTTAAGCGGCGCTTACCCAGGTTGGAAACCAGATAACAGCTCACCTGTGATGGCGATAGTACGCGAAACCTATCAAGACATTTACCAAAAAGAGCCAGTGATCATGGTTATCCATGCCGGTCTCGAGTGTGGTCTATTCAAGAAACCTTATCCAGAAATGGATATGGTCTCGATTGGCCCCACGATTCGGTATCCACACGGACCAGATGAGATGGTGAACATCACCACAGTCGGCCAATACTGGACCTTATTATTAGCCGTACTCGAGCGTATTCCAGTTAAGGCGTAACGCCCGAATGATAGCCTAGCTCACTCAATTGGCACTTAATTCAAGGCCACATCTGCTCAAGTCAGATGTGGCCTTATTTTTTATCGCACCTTCTATTTGTGTGCAGAAATGCCATTGATAAAATTTTTATGAAAGAACTGAATAACTTGAATTTTCTACTATAGTTGTTCTGTCTAACCCGAACGTATTTTTGCTTGTCGCGCTTTTAGAGATAGCCGCTTTCCCCTTCAATACAGTGACCTTAAGGAATAGAGATCATGAAATTTGGTAAAATCTTGTCAGCCGCCGCACTACTGCTCAGCAGTAACCTCAGTTTCGCCGAAGAAGTCCCCCAAGCCGTTATCGATCTAGCCGATTCACTGATGCCATTAGGTAAAGAAGTGGTGCTGGTGAATGCCGTTAAAGCGCAAAATGCTCAAGGCAAAAGTTTAGATTCGATCAAAACATTAGATGAAAAATGGATCGCCACCGCAGGGATTGATGACTTTATGTCGTCCTTGATGAACAACGAAGCGGCCAAGTTTCTCACCACCTTCGAAGCCAGCCAACCTTACTACCAAGAAATTTTTCTCATGGATAATCAAGGTGCTAACGTCGCCATGACCAGTAAAACCTCAGACTACTGGCAGGGTGACGAAGATAAATGGCAAAAATCCTTCGCCAATGGCAAAGGCGATAAGCACATAGGTCCAGTCAAATTTGACACTAGCTCCCAAGCTTATCTGGTACAAATTTCGATACCCGTCATGGATGGCGATGCCGCAATTGGTGCTATCACCATAGGGATCAACCTAGATCAATTCGGACTCTAATAGCCAGAGAACGCCAGTGATGGGCCGCATCCGCTTTTATTCAGTGGTTATCGCGGCCCTCACCTTTCAATGCATCAATCAAGGAGGGCGTGACTATGGAATGGTATAAAGATCTTTCCGTTAACCAGAAACTGACTTACCCGAGTCTGCTACTCGCTGGCGTAGTCATCTTCGCCTCTTCAACTGGCATCTTAGGGCTTAAAGCATTAAATAACAGCGCAAATACGCTCGCACTCGAATACTTACCGAGCCAATCTGAACTGCTGCAAGCTGATAAAGAGCTTTACCAAGCGCAAGTCGCCGAACGTAGCCTGATGTTCGTTAACGTGGGTACGGACTCCTATAATAGCCTTCTAAAACAGCACACTAATAGTATATCTCTGGTCAAAGAACACCTTAATCAGTTTGCTGGTGTGACCACTCGTCCCCTCGCAAAAGAAAAACTCAATGAATTAAATCGCAGTTTCGAGGTATGGCGAACCACTACCTCTGAAATCAGCAATCAGCGCACCCAAAATGGCCGTAACGGTCGTACGACCGCCATTGATCTGAGCTTTGGCCAAGCAGCGACGCAATTCGAGCAGCTGCATCAAAATATTAATCAGCTAATCGATGACTTAAACAGCAATACGGCAGCAGCTGTCACCCAAGTGGATGATGACGCCTATCGTGGGCAGCAGATGCAGTTAATTGCTTTAACGATTAGTATCCTGATCTGCATTCTGTTCATCGTTGCCTTGCCTAAACTCATCAGTAAGCCGCTCGCAGTTTTGCTGGCGAAAATCCACGATATTACCGATGGTGATGGTGATTTGACCGAGCGGGTCCAGCTAACCTCTAAGGACGAACTGGGCGACCTTGCCAATGCCTTTAATCATTTTCTCGATAACTTACATGGCATTATCTCGCAGTTTAAACAATCTACTTCGGAGCTTAATGTCGCCGCCGAAGGACTAGCCAAAACCAGCGCCACGGCAAAACATACCTTGATGGATCAACAGGCAGCCACCCACAGAATCGCCGATGCCAGTGATCACATTGCCGCCTCAGTGCAAGAAGTGTCAGTCAGCGCCAGTCATGCCGCCGATGCCGCGAAACAAGCCGATATCTTTACCGCAGATGGCCAAGAAAGAGTGAAAAAAACCATCAATGTAATTCGAGAACTTGCGGGGGATGTAGGCTCGGCAGAAATGCAAATCAACAAACTCGAACAAGAAGGCCAACATATCGGCCGCGTGCTTGAGGTGATCCAATCTATTGCCGAACAGACCAATCTATTAGCCCTTAACGCAGCAATTGAAGCGGCGCGAGCGGGCGAGCAAGGACGCGGCTTTGCTGTGGTTGCCGATGAAGTGCGATCTCTCGCCTCTAAGACCCACCAATCCACTGAAGAAATTAAATTGATGATCGCCAATGTGCAAAATGGCACCCAAAGCGCTGTGGCGGCAATTAATATCGGTAATGAAAAGGCCATTTCGAGCGTCGAAGCCGCCAGTAATGCCGGTGAAGCCCTAGCACATATTGCAGAAATGGTGAGTCAGATCAGCGAGATGAATAATCAAATCGCCCTCGCTGCCAAAGCGCAAACCACTATGGCCAATGAGAGTCATCAAAATATTCAACACATTGCCGAACAGTCGGAGGACAGTTTACGCAACACTGATGAAATCTACGCCGCAAGCGTACAACTCTCGTCAATGGCGGGTAACCTCACGGCGCTGGTCAGTCGTTTTAAACTGTAATTTGTCGAGAGTGAAAGTTTTTATATAAGTTACCTTTTGTAAATCTGTGATGTTTGAAAAGTCCCCTTTACCGAATAAGGGAGCATAAACCTGTCGCAGTGATTATCTGAATTCAGGTGCTCCCTTATATTTAAACAGCAAAGCTAGCATCGATTAGCAGCGCTTAACCACTAAGCCTCTTGTCGCTCGTAGATTGACCAACATAGGTAACATCAGCGCGAGGATCACTATCAGCATCCCCACCAATTGCATTTCCGTTACCGCCTGCCCCATGGTTAACGCCGTTAATGCCGCAAAAACGGGCACGAGATTAAAAAAGACCGATGCCTTAGCGGGGCCAAGCGCCTTAACCCCGTTAATCCAAAACAGATAACCGAGCACAGTGGCGAATAAACCTATATAGAGCACGCTAGAAAAAGCCGTTGCCGACAGTCCCATCAACTCCAGCCAAGGGTGAAACTCACCTCGGCCAAGCCCAATCACGGACATAGACACACTGGCAGCTATCATACTCAGCAAGGTAAATGGCAATACAGGCAACCAATGGCCGACCCGTTGCGAACAAATGGTATAACCACTCCACGCCAACATGCCGGCGGCAATCATCACATCACCTTGGTTAAAACTGAAATTGAGCAACTGCTGCACACTGCCGTTGGTGATCACTAGCAATACGCCCGCCAATCCGCCCACTAAGCTAAACACTTGTTGTCTGCTGAGCCATTCACGCTGTAATAGCGCGTTGACGATTGAAGTCACCAGCGGACTGAGCGCCATAATCAAGGCGCCATTGGCGGCAGAGGTGTGCTGCAGCCCATTAAATAACGCCAGATTTAAGCCGCCCACACCAATCACGCCCACCAGCGCTATGACAATGTATTGCACCAAACTCAATTTGGGCCAAGCCTGACGAGTAAAAACGATATATAACGCCAGAGTCACCGCCGCAATGGTAAAACGCCAGAATACGAGGGATTCCCCTGACATCTCCTCCAGCACTCGCTTAGCAATGGGAAACACACTGCCCCAGCTAAAAACGCAAATCAGTAGACAAACGAATGTCATGTAAGGTGTATGGGATTTCATATCGGACTCTAGGGAGGTAATTGGGATTGAGCTTAGTTTATAAGTTTCATATATTATTAAAACCTACAAGATTGAGAGCTTAAATTCCAAATATGAAACTTAATTATTCCTTAGACGATATGCGCTTATTTTGGGTGGTGGCACAACAAGGGAGCTTTAAGCTCGCGGCGCAACACTTAGGCATTCCACCTTCAACCTTAAGTCGTCGAATCAATCTGTTAGAACAATCATTAGGCCTGCGTTTACTGCACAGAGATGCCCATAGAGTCAACCTTACCGCTACAGGTCAGCGTTATCTCGAACGCTGCGGCCCGCTGTTTATCGAGTTAAACCAGGTCTCCGGTGAGTTGCATGCGGACAAACATCAAGCGGTTGGCAAACTGCGGATCTCGGCGCCCATCAATACAACCTATCGCTGGCTAGGTGAATCACTCAACGCCTTTCAACGGCATTATCCCAATATCGACATCGATTTAAGCCTGTCGAACATGAATATCGATGTCAGTGAAAACGCCATCGATATCGCCTTTCGAGTGGGTGAACCTAAAGATCCCGATTGGATTGCAAGGCCGCTCACCACGATTAGCTTTGTGCTTTGTGCCAGCACATCGGCAACCCAGTGGCATGCACTGCAAGCCATAGAAGCACTCGAACAACATCCAGTTATCATCGCAAAGCCCGTAAAAACATGGCGCTTACAGCACAATATCACAGGGCAAGATTTCGAGTTTGAGCCGAGGGGGAATATCAAATTAGCCGTCGATGATATGGCGATCGCCAGTCAGGCTGTGGTGGCGGGACTCGGTATTGGACTATTGCCCATCAGCATGGCGAGTGAACAGATACAAAGCGGCAAGCTCGTTCAAATACTGCCAGAATGGCAAGGTATTCCGCGCACCGCCTACTTGATGTATCGCGATCGGGACAACTTACCCTTGCGGGTCAGACTGTTAATTGATTTTATGTTGGCAAATCCACCCGAGGCTTATTGAGCCATTCAGGTATGAGTCTGCGGCGTATCGACTCAGTAAACGCCTAGAGCGCTAAATCAAGCTGAGTCTGGGCATTTGGGATTTCGGGCACTGCGAGGATAGAATCGGCGAGGCCGACCGAAATACCTAATAGGCGAATGCCGCGACCCTCTTGCCTTGCCATCGCCTGTGCGAGTAGATCATAAAACATCACAATCGAGACTTCATCGCTACGATGCTCGATAGTGGTTTGTTTGAAATCATTAAACTTGAGTTTGACCACTTGCTTGTGAATTTTGCGCTCTTTAGCGCTGCGGCTCAAACGTAGGGCTAATTCTTGGATCAATCCCGGCATTACTTGTTGGCACTGCTCTAGGCTATAAATATCCTTCGCCAGCGTAGTTTCAACACCCACTGATTTACGCTCTCTGTCGGCGGAAATGCCCCGCTCATCGATGCCTTGGGAACGCTCAATCAAGACGCCACCAAATTTTCCGAATCGCGCCAATAACTCAGGTTTAGAGTAGGCTTGCACATCACCACAGGTATTGAGCCCAAGCGAGGAGAGCTTTTCGGCGGTGACTTTGCCGACACCGGGAATTTTACGTAGCGATAAGGTTTTAACAAAATCAGGCAGTGTTTCTGGAGTAATCACATATTGGCCGTTTGGCTTATTCAGATCCGAGGCAACCTTAGCTAAAAACTTCACTGGTGCTATGCCAGCCGAAGCAGTTAACCCAGTTTCGACTAAGATATCGCGGCGAATAGCCTGCGCGATCAAGGTTGCCGAGCCCTTATATTGTTGGCACTCACTCACGTCTAAATAGGCTTCATCTAAAGAAAGCGGCTCAATCAATGGGGTATAGCGGGAGAAAATTTCACGAATTTGCAGCGACACATCTTTATAAACCTGCATCCGCCCAGGAACCAAAATGAGATCGGGACACAACTTAAAGGCATAAGCAGTCGCCATCGCCGAACGCACACCGAATTTACGTGCCTCGTAACTGCAAGTGCTAATAACACCACGACGATCGCTGCTACCGCCCACGGCTAAAGGCTTGCCACGATACTCGGGAAAGTCGCGCATTTCCACTGCCGCAAAATAGCAGTCCATATCGATGTGAATAATTTTTCGCACGTTGAATTCCTCCAACGCCAAAATACTGTATATAAAAACAGTAATCAAGTGTTCGTCATCAATTTAGCGAGGATCGTGCGGGAAACCTAAAATTAAAAGGAGCCTAAGCTCCTTTTGTGAGTGCACTATGAGTGATGCCGTGATTGAGCTGATGGTCAGTGAGCAAATAGTTCACTGACCAGCTCAGGCTTAAATCTTAAATTGGCCGATATTGCGAGTAAGTGCGCGGGTCATATCCTCAAAGCCTTGCAAGCTTTGCGATAAGTCCTGACTCGAAAGCAAAGACTGATCCGACAATCCCCGCACATTATCGACATTGAGCGCCACTTCCTCGGCCGCCACAGCTTGCTGATCGATTGCCACGGTTATTTCAACCGTTTGCTGTTGGATTGACATAATCGCCGTGGCAATATCATTCAGTGCCGCTTCGACTTGGGTCGTTAAGTCTTGCCCCGCTTTCGCTTGTTCGACGCCCGATTCCATCACTTGCTCAGCCTGCAATGCACTCTGTTGCAAAGTTTGAATAATACCTTGAATGTTGGCGGTAGAGTCTTGGGTACGCGATGCCAGCGTGCGCACTTCGTCGGCCACGACAGCAAAACCGCGACCTTGCTCACCCGCACGCGCCGCTTCAATCGCCGCATTCAATGCCAATAGATTGGTTTGCTCGGCAATATTACGGATCACACTCAAGACTTCACCGATTTGCTCTGAACTATTGCGTAAGTGTTTAATCACTTTCGCCGCGGAAATCACTTGCTCTGACAGCGCCTTCATCCCTTCGGTCGCACGGGAAACAATCTGTGTACCGTCGTGGGCTTGAGTTTGCGCCTTCTGGGCAAAATCATTGGCACGCTGGGCACTGACAGCCATTTCTTGGCTGGTTTGCGCCATTTGCGTCGCGGCGGTGGCAACCGAATCTATCTGCTGCTTTTGCGATGAGACCGACGACACGGCTAAATCACAGATTTGCCGCGCATCAATAACGCCCGAGCCCACCTCTTGGGTTAAACTGCGCGTATCCAACAACATGTGCTGCACTTTCTCGGCAAAGCGGTTAAAGGCATCGCCAAGTTTGCCTAACTCATCTTCTCGATCCATCAGGATACGTTTTGATAAATCACTGTCACCTTCGGCTATATCTTCCATCGCATCCAATAACTTAGCCAGTTGACGTCTAAAGGGTAGCAACATCAACCATACCGTCACGCCCATGAGCAGCATGATACCGATGGCGACCATACTGGCATTCCAGAACGCAGCGGTCACTGGCGCTTCAATCACTTCGTGGGGCAACATAAAGGCTAAGTGCCACTTTTGTTTGGGATAATCACCGCCCACAGTCACAAAGCTCACCCGCTGGGGCACGCCATTGAACGTGACGTTAGCAAACCCTTGCGCTTCCCTTTGCATCTGTTGTCTTAATGCCGAAAACCCTGAGGTCTGCTTAAACTGAGTGTCCACTTGATTTGCCAAAGAACCCGGCGGGAAACGTTCTGAAAAACCAGGGAAATACACCAACTTGCCTTCGTCTGTCATCAAGAAAGCTTGGCCAAAGTCACGGTATTTGATCGGTGCCAGCAGGGATTTACCAATAGTATCAATCAAGATATCCATGCCGCCGATGCCAATCAGCTCACCATTGACAGCATAAACAGGGGTTTTAACCGTGGCAGAAATTGAACCATCGTTCGCATCGACCGCAGGATCGCCAACAAACAAGCCACGCTGGTCAATCGCCTCCTGCCACCAAGGTCGTTTGTTGGTGTAGTAATCTGGGTCGCCATCGAAGCGGCCATTAAGGTCAAAGTACTCGAAGGTATTGGCCGAGCCAAAAAACACCGACTTAACATCGCTATCGCGATCGGAGAAAGACTTAAAGTAACCAATAATGTCTTGATACTGGCGATCAGCCGCGAGATGACTGCCACGGGCGTGATACTGAGTAAACCATTTGACTAAACCCGGCTCGGCAAATACTGAATGGATCACTTGGCCCTTAGCAATAAAGTAGCCGCTGATCTCATTGGCTTTTAAGGCAACCAGCGCCGAAATATCCGCATCGACTTGCTTTCGCGTGTTATCACTTTCTTTTGTCACCAACAAAGCGGCGACTAAGGTAAGCAGTACAGCAAGCGCACCAACGATAGTAACCACTAACTGCAAACTTAGAGAACGTTTCATATATCCCATCAATCTTCCCGTCTGGCTGACCAACAACTTAACAATATGGCTCGCAAAAATAGTTTTACACGGTAACAATTTTTACCTGTTAACAACAGATGAAATCGCCATAAAAAACGTAAATAAGTATTTGTAAAGAAAGGATATTGAACGTATAACAGGATTCGCTAAATTTAAGGCGGATTGCAGAGGATGAGTTTGTAGAGGCAAAGTTTTACAGTCAGATAGACTATATAGGGATTCGAAAAATAGGAAGCGGTAGAAATAAGATCAGCGAGTTAGCCTCGCTGATCTCGATTTAGCGATTACATCTTAGTTTGCATGTAGTTTTGCAGCCCGACACGGTCGATAAGTCCGAGTTGTTTTTCGAGCCAATACATGTGGTCCGACTCAGTATCGTCGAGTAACACTTCGAGGATTTCGCGGGTTTGGTAATCTTGCTTCTGCTCACACAGGGCAATCACTTGGCGCAAATCGTCCGCGACCTTGTACTCGTAGGCGAGATCATTACGCAGCATCTCTTCCACATCTTTACCTATGTTCAACGCCTCACGGGCGGCAACATTGGGCGTCCCTTCGAGGAATAAAATACGCTGTACTAATTTGGCCGCATGGGCTTTTTCATCATCGGACTCATGGGCGATGCGCTCATAGAGTTCATTCAAGCCCCAATCTTCGTACATATGGGCATGGACAAAATATTGATCCATTGCCGAGAGTTCTCCCGTTAGGAGTCGATTTAACGCATCGATGACGTCTTTATCGCCTTTCATATCCCGCTCCTATTGGTCGCTAATTTGCGATTGAAGATAATTTTGAATACCGGTTAGCGTAATGAGCTCTTGCTGCGACTCAAGCCAATCTAAATGCTCTTCCTCATCTTCGAGAATGTCTTCCAGCAGATCGCGGCTCACATAGTCTTGCTCGGTTTCACACAGGCTAATGGCATCACGCAGCAATGTAAGCTGCTCTTGCACCATGGCCAGATCGCAGTCGAGCATTTCTTGGCTATGTTCACCAATACGAAGTTTCTCGAGTTGCTGCAAATTTGGCAGGCCTTCCAAAAACAGTACGCGCTCGATGAGCTTATCGGCGTGCTTCATATCTTGGATGGATTTTTTGTATTCGACGTGATTTAGCTTCTCAAGGCCCCAGTGCTTAAACATGCGGGCATGGAGAAAATATTGATTGATGGCGGTCAACTCACAGGTAAGCACCCGATTCAGTTGCCCAACCACTTTAGGATGACCTTTCATAAGTTACTATCCTTGGTAAGCGTGAAAAGATTGATCTAAATCAAGCTTCTAGCCTAGTACAATTCAGCGGCCAACTCAAATTATCTTTATATTTCACCTACTTAATGATAACAACCATTCTCATTTCCGCTTAGATTAGCGCGCTATCTCCCTCATATCCCAAGGATAAATTTAAGTGAATCATCTAGGCTGATAAGTTTCAGGCAAAAAAATAGCCTCCAGATGGGAGGCTATTGTCAAAACAGACGATGTAGAGCATGTTAGATAATACGGTCTTTTGTTAACTTCTCACGACGCGCTTCTTCAGCGGCCATACGACGTTTACGTTTGTCACAAGGGTCATCACAATCGCACGCTTTCTCAATCCCTAGAACACCTAAACCGCCACAACTTCCTTCAACGGCTTTGCGCTTGATGAGATAACCAATCGACATGAGCAAAAAGAATAATAACAAAATCACAAATGCCGCGATAAAAGAGGTCATGGTTTACTCCAAAAACTAAATAAGGAAAGGCTTGAAGGCGTCGCTATAGTAGACCTTAAATCCGTCGCCTTGCTTTTCGATAAGCATTATCGCCAAGTGTTCCTTCTTGGCAAGCTCCAATGATGCTTCTGTGCCCAAAACCATCATAGCCGTCGCAAAACCGTCGGCCGTCATACAATTTTGATGCAATACGGTCACGGATGCTAGCTTATGATTGATTGGCAAACCGGTACGCGGATCAATTATATGGGTAAAACGTTGGCCGTCTTCCTCATAATAATTACGATAATCGCCTGAGGTCGCCATCGCCATCGTACCTGGTGAGATAACCTGCTGTACGGCTTCAGAACCGTCATCGGTCGGTTGCTCTATGGCAACGCGCCAAGAGCTGCCATCGCCTTTAGCACCTTTAATGCTGAGCTCACCACCAATTTCAACTAAATAACCAGTCGCGTGATATTTATCAAGAATGGAAGCCACTTTATCAACCCCAAACCCTTTGGCAATCGACGATAGGTCTACGTATAAATGGGCGTTGTGCTTAGTTAGACGGTTACCTTCAATGGAAAGTTCACTAATACCGGTTTTGGCTTTTGCCGCATCGATATCGGCCTGAGTCGGAACTTTCGTTGGACGCTTATCTGGCCCAAATCCCCACAGGTTAACTAAAGGACCTAAGGTAATATCAAGTGCCTTATCCGTCACTTGATATAAGCGTACTCCCTCTTGCACCACTTTGATGGTATCCGGTGAGACTTCAACGCTTTGCTCCAATGGCAACTGGTTGAAACGGGATAACTCTGAATCAGGGCGATACGTCGACATCTGGTCATTGACCAGCTCAAGGGCTAAATCAATTTCCGCTTGAAGTAACTGCGCTGTCGGCATCTGCTCATTCGGCACGACTTTAATATGGTAAGTCGTCCCCATAGTGCTGCCCGCTAACGAAATGACTTCGTTCTGCTTAGAACAGGCTGAAACAAAAAAGGCCAGCCCTACGAGGACTAGCCAGTTAAATGAATGCTTTAGTGCTGAGGTATTGATCTTTAAGGTCTGAAACATAGTGACCTACTACTCTTATTTGGGCCCTTAAATGCAAAAGTTGCAGATGAGAGATTATCCTCAACATCTGCAACTTTTCTATCTAGGACTAATGAACATTAGCCGCCGAAGTCATCCAACAAGATGTTTTCGTCTTCGACACCAAGATTTTTCAACATACCAATTACGGCAGCGTTCATCATTGGAGGTCCACACATGTAGAACTCACAATCTTCTGGTGCATCATGGTTTTTCAGATAGTTTTCATACAATACGTTATGAATAAAACCTGTGTAACCATCCCAGTTATCCTCTGGTTGAGGATCTGAAAGTGCCACATGCCATACGAAGTTATCATTCTCAGCCGCGAGGCCGTCGAAGTCTTCTACGTAGAACATTTCACGCTTAGAACGTGCACCGTACCAGAAGCTCATCTTACGTTTAGACTGAAGACGCTTCAGTTGGTCGAAGATATGTGAACGCATTGGCGCCATACCCGCACCACCGCCGATAAACACCATTTCTGCATCGGTATCTTTCGCGAAGAATTCACCGAATGGGCCAGAAATTGTCACTTTATCGCCAGCTTTTAAGCTCCAAATGTAAGATGACATCTTACCGCAAGGTAGAGTCAGGTTACGTGGTGGAGGCGTAGCAATACGCACGTTCAGCATGATAATACCGAACTCTTCTGGGTAGTTAGCCATTGAGTATGCACGGATAGTTTCTTCATCAACCTTAGATTCAAGATTGAAGAAACCGAAGTGTTCCCAGTCGCCACGGTATTGTGCAGGTACGTCGAAATCTGCATATTTAACATGGTGAGCAGGTGCTTCGATTTGAATATAACCGCCAGCACGGAATGGTACAGATTCGCCATCAGGAATTTGCAGCTTCAGTTCTTTAATGAAAGTGGCTTTGTTATCGTTAGAGATAACTTCACATTCCCATTTCTTGATACCGAAGATTTCTTCGTCAAGCTCGATTTCCATATCGTTCTTAACGTTAACCTGACAAGAAAGACGACAGCCTTTACGGGCATCACCTTTGCTAATGTGGTCAAGTTCTGTTGGCAGAATATCGCCGCCGCCAGACTTAATCACTACGCGACATTGGCCACATGAGCCACCGCCACCACACGCACTCGATACGAAGATACCGCTGTTAGCCAAAACGCCTAACAACTTACCGCCTGCACCGGTTGTAATAGCTTTTTCAGGATCGTCATTAATGCCGATCGTGATGTCACCGCTAGCCACTAACTTAGACTTAGCGAATAAAATCACTAATACCAAGATGAGGACGATAGCAGTAAACATACTCACACCGAGGTAAACCTCGAGCGGAGTAGATTTAAAAATACCAAGAATATCCATTAACTTATCCTTAGAAGGTCCAATTCAAGAAGCCGTTATGTGTCTCTTACAGAGACACACCAGAAAACGACATGAAACCTAAGGCCATCAAACCAGCGGTGATAAAGGTAATACCTAAACCACGTAGGCCGTTAGGCACGTCGGCATACTTCAGCTTCTCACGGATACCGGCCATCAATACGATAGCTAATGCCCAACCCACTCCTGAGCCGAAACCAAACACCACACTTTCGCCTAACTTGTAGTCACGCTCAACCATGAATGATACCGCACCGAAAATCGCGCAGTTCACTGTGATCAAAGGTAAGAAAATACCTAATGCGTTGTACAAAGGTGGAAAGTACTTGTCCAGTGCCATTTCCAGAATTTGAACCAAAGCCGCAATCACACCGATGAAGGTAATGAATTTCAAGAAGCTTAAGTCAGCTTCAGGTGCGCCAGCCCAAGCAAGTGCACCAGGAGCTAGCAGCCCTTGATAGATAACTTGGTTTGCTGGGACAGAGATAGTTAACACTACAACTACCGCAATCCCTAGGCCCATGGCTGTGGTGACTTTCTTAGACACAGCCAAGAAAGTACACATACCTAGGAAGAAGGCCAGTGCCATGTTTTCAATGAAAACAGAGCGAATTAACAGGCTAATATAATGTTCCATCGCACTTACCCTTTTGCTTCAACTTGCTCTGGCTTATAGGTACGAATAATCCAAATCAAAACACCGATCAGGAAGAACGCACTCGGAGGCAGTAGTAGCAGACCGTTTGGTTGGTACCAGCCGCCATCAGAGATCTTGTGCAGGATTTCAACACCGAACAGAGAACCGTTACCAAACAGTTCACGTACGAAACCAACAGCTAATAGAATTGCACCGTAACCTAAACCGTTACCGATACCATCCATAAAGCTCATCATTGGCGGTGTTTTCATCGCGTAAGCTTCGGCACGACCCATTACGATACAGTTCGTAATAATCAGACCGACGAATACCGACAGCTGCTTAGAGATCTGATAAGCATAAGCCTGCAGCAATTGGTCAACCACGATTACCAAAGAGGCAATAATGGTCATCTGTACGATAATACGCACACTGCTTGGAATATGATTACGGATCATTGAGATAAACAGGTTCGAAAACGCAGTTACCGCAGTTAACGCCAACGCCATTACCAGTGCAGTTTCGAGCTTGCTCGTTACCGCTAATGCACTACATACACCAAGTACTTGTAAAGCAATCGGGTTGTTGTTGACTATAGGTCCGGTCAGAACCTGTTTCAGTTCTTTAGCGTCAGACATTAGTTGAGACCTCCATTGCGTGCTTTTTCAATGAAACTCGCAAAACCTTCTTTCCCTAACCAGAATGTCAGTGAATGTTGCACACCGTTACTCGTTAAGGTTGCGCCAGATAATGCGTCTACACCGTATTCAGTGCTAGCAACAGCTGGGTTTTTCGTTACGCTGATAGCGAGTTTACCTTGCTCATCAAATAACTTTTTGCCATGCCATTTCGCTTTCCACTGAGCATTTTGCACTTCGCCACCTAAGCCCGGCGTTTCGCCTTGCTCGTAGTAGACTAAGCTTTGCACTGTGTTTAGGTCAGCATCCATAGCAAGGAAGGCATACATAGTAGACCAAAGGCCATAACCATGGATTGGCAGAATCACACTGGTCAATTTACCTTGTTCATCACGAACGAGGTAAACCACAGCGTTATCCGCTACGCGTTTCACAGAAGCAATGTCGTTCTCAGGTACAAATGAGGTTTTCACATCACGAGACGCTTTACGTTGATCATAAGTGTCAGCATCAACACCATCAACCCAAGCACCCGTTTTCAAATCGACCAGTTTAGCTTCGATGTGTTTGTCGTATGTATCCAGAATTTGCGCTTTGGTGACCTTGCCAGCTTTAGTATCGATAAGACCAGCGGCTTCCAGAATGTACTTTTGCTTATCGAGCAGTTTATTTTCTGCTTGAGTCGGTCTCAGTAACACTGCTGCAGTAGACACAAATATCGCACAAATTAGACATAGGCCAACGACGATAAATAAGGTTCTGCCGAACGAATCTTTATTACTAGCCACGGGCAATCCTCCGCTTGATATTTGCCTGAACCACGAAGTGGTCGAACAATGGCGCGAACAAGTTAGCAAACAAAATTGCCAACATCATGCCTTCAGGGAATGCAGGGTTAATCACGCGGATAAACACAGCCATTGCACCGATCAAGATACCGTATGCCCATTTAGCTTGGTTAGTGAATGACGCTGACACAGGGTCTGTCGCCATAAACATCATGCCAAACGCAAAACCACCTAACACTAAGTGCCAGTACCAAGGCATTGCAAACATTGGGTTAGTGTCGCTACCGACAACGTTCAGCAGAGTAGAAATGGCAATCATACCGACCATTACACCGCCAACGATGCGCCATGAAGCGATACGCGTGTAGATGATGACCAAACCACCTAACAGAATCGCTAATGTAGACACTTCACCCACTGAACCTGGAATGAAACCGAAGAACGAATCCCACCAGTTTTGGTTAATTGCATAATCTAATGTGCCCGCTGCTGCTTGGCTCAGTGCAGTCGCACCTGAGTAGCCGTCAGCCACAACCCATGAGGTATCACCCGACATGTTCAACGGATAAGCGAAGAACAGGAAGGCACGACCCGCTAGTGCTGGGTTTAAGAAGTTACGCCCTGTACCACCGAACACTTCTTTCGCCACGACCACACCGAAGGTGATACCCAGCGCCACCATCCATAATGGGATAGTTGCTGGCAGCGTTAAAGCGAACAGGATAGAGGTAACGAAGAAACCTTCGTTGACTTCATGACCACGGATAGAGGCAAACAGCACTTCCCAGATACCACCGACGGCGAAGGTCACCGCGTAGATAGGTAGGAAGAAACAGGCGCCATACCACATTAGCGCAGGCCAGCCAGAGTTTGCCGTCAGTTCGGTACCGAACATGCTGAACAAGCTCACTTGCCATACGTCAGGGGTAGCAAAACCAGCCACTAAAGCTAATTGAGCTTGTAAACCTACGTTGTACATACCCACGAACATCGCTGGGAAAGCACAAGCCCAAACCGTAATCATCATACGTTTTAGGTCGAGGTTATCGCGAACGTGGGTTTTGCCCTTGTTCACTTTACCTGGGGTATAAAAAATTGTGTATGCCGCTTCGAATAGGGCATAAAACTTTTCGTATTTACCGCCTTTTTCAAAGTCGGGTTCAATACGTTCGAAAAAATCTTTCAAGCTCATTAGCCTTCCCTCTCGATCGTATCTAAACAGTCACGCAGATATGAACCGTAGTCATACTTGCCTGGACATACGAACGTACACAGTGCGAGATCTTCTTCATCTAACTCTAACGCGCCTAACGTAGCAGCACCGTCAAAGTCACCTGAAATCAAGTCACGCAACAACATAGTAGGAAGAATGTCCAATGGCATTACACGCTCATAGTTACCAATTGGCACCATAGCGCGGTCTGAACCACCTGTACTGGTCGTCATACTGAACAGACGAGAAGGAGCAAGATGTCCTAAGAATGCACGAGTGATAGAATATTTGTCTGAGCCTGGTAATACCCAGCCTAAAAATTCTTTCTCTGTACCTTCTTCTAACAGACTTACTTGAACATGGTAACGACCTAAATACCCTTGTGGGCCAACGGCTGTACGACCATTCAGAACAGAGCCTGAAATCAGACGAACATTGCCATCTAAGGCTTCACCTGCGGTTAATTCAGTCATGCTCGCGCCCACAACAGTGCGTACGAGTCTTGGCTTAGCCGCTTTAGGGCCTGCGATCGCAATAACACGTTCGGTATTGAGTTCACCCGTCGTGAATAGCTGACCAATTGCTATTACATCTTGGTAACCAATATGCCAAACGGTACGTTTTGCAGAGGCAGACAATAAGAAGTGAATATGAGTACCGACTAATCCTGCAGGGTGCACACCGGCAAATTCTTCAACTTGGGCGTTTGCGGCAGGAATATCAGCGCCAGGCGCTTTACAAAGGTAAACTTTACCGTCAGTAAGTCTTGCTAAGACCTTAAGACCATTAGCAAAATCTTCTTTATGCTCACGGATCACCACAACGGGATCAGCGGCAAGAGGTTGAGTATCTATTGCGGTTACAAAAATACCAGCAGCAGAAGAGTCTACAGCAGGAACTTTGCTAAAAGGACGAGTACGCAAAGCAGTCCATAAACCTGATTCGATCAGATTGTCACGGACTAACTGCGAGTCGAGCGTATCGAGTGCAGTGGCATCATATTTAGCAAAGGCAACGCTTTCGTTTCCTTCCACTTCAATGACAACAGACTGCAGAACACGCTGGGCGCCCCGGTTAATGTCTAATATAGTACCACTGGCTAAAGCCGTATATTTAACGCCTAAATTCTTCTTATCTTCAAAAAGAACCTGGCCTTTTTGTACTTTATCGCCCACTTTGATTTTCATCGTTGGACGTAAGCCAATATACTCTTCACCCAAAGTAGCTACATGTTTAATGGCTGGGCCATTATGGATAACTTGCTCTGGTCCGCCTGCTATAGGCAGTTCCAATCCTTTCTTAATTGTAATCATATCCACAAGCACTACGTTTGAAGGAAAGACAATGCGCCGCGTTCCTGCTAAATACTTAGGTTTTAAACAAAACCTACTGCATTGAGCTAGCGCAGATTTATCACAGAAATGCGATCGCAATCACGCTGGTCGCGCGCATTTTACCCCAATTGACTTGGCATCGCCACGAAAATTATAGGTGATTTCAAACCTAAAATACGGATTGAAAAGAATCATGCGCTACGGCGTTCACCTTCCGACCTAGTGACTGATCAGAAAGAGAGAATATTACGGCCACTGGGTACTATAGCATTAATAATTAAAGATTTAATTTAGCAAAAAGTCGAAACATCCACTAAACGCGTATTAAATCGATCTTATTTGTTTCAATTGATTTAAATTCAAACGAAATAAAATTCAACTTAAAAGCGCCATTGATAACCTAAATAGCTAATACGTCCATTTTCCGATCGAATTCCACTATTTGATGCTGTTGTGACTAATGTCTCATCTAAGAGGTTTTCTATCCGAAAATAAATCTCATGGTGACGGTTAAAATGATAATTAGCCGCTAAATCTACCCGCCATTGTGCGGCGACAGACTGTAATTCGGCGCCGAATTGGCCCATTTCGCGCTCCGATTGATAAAAGACATTCGCATGCAGTTCATATTCGTCATATTTCATCCCAGCACTCAACTGCAGTTGCTGCTCGGGTAACCAGGCCACCCTATCGCCAGCCACGACGCAGCCTTGGATTTCGTTGCAGCTATTGGTTTGATACTCGGCATTCGAATACTGATAATTCAAGGCTAAAGGCAACTGCACACTGCCCAGTTCCCATTGATAGCCAAGATTCAGCTCAACCCCTTTGGTCAGCACATCCACAACATTGCCTTGAACCCACAAACGACTGTCGGCACATTGGGTATACGCATCGCAATTGACATGCAGATTATCAAAATCTTGGACGTAGGTTTTGATATCAGCACTAAAACGCTCGCTGGCATATTGGGCGCTGACTTGATATTGCAGCGACACTTGCGCCTCTTGCTCAAGATTCCCCGCACTCGCGGCGGTCCATGAACGTCGAATATCCGTACTAAAGCGCCAATCTCCAGCATGATATAAAACGCCAAGCTGTGGCATCCAATCGCTGTCAGAAAAATCCGCCGCTTCGAGTCCGGCATAGGCTAAATTGACCTTGCGATTGACGTCCACTTTTTCATAGGCAAGCGCGAGCTTTAGCTGCAATCCGTCCCAATTAAACAAGGAGTCGATGGCCGAAGTGAATGCCGTCGCATCATCGGTATAAGCCAACAGCGCATTGGGTGCTTCACTCACTAAACTCAAGTCCTGCTGCCATAGACTCTGCTGATCGCCAAGGTGCATCTCGGCTTTATCCGTATGGTAACGGGCGCTATAGCTAATTTGATGAGCGCCATACTGATTCACTGACTCAGTTTGTACCCCAAAGGAGCTAAAATCATTGTCTTGTTGTAACGAGGCGACCGCGACGCCATCGACTGTCGGCTGCCGTTCAAATGCGGCCAGCGCAGCTAAACTCTGGGTATCGAGCATTTGCCCATCAAACTGATTAAGTTGATTTAATTGCTGCGAATAGGATTGATAATAAAAGTCCGTGATGACCTTATGCCCACCACTTAACGCAACTTGGTGTGACAATTGATACTTATGGTGTCGCCCTTGATGCTTATCTGCCGCAGTGGCCGAATACAAACTCATAGGGTCTTGTTGCCAATCTGCTGGTGTTAAGCCGAGTTGGGAGCGATAGCTATCATCATCGAGGAACTGATAGGTAAACTCAGTCACCTGTGGACTTCTGGCACCTAATAAACTCGCAGCATTGATTTTAAATAAGATATCAGTGGTTTGGCGGTCAGTATCTTGACCATTGAGTAAGTGATCGGCGCCGCTACCATCACTGTAGTTAACCGCGAGTATCATGCCGTATTCTTTTTGCTTCACGCCCCAATTCACATCGACACTGTAGTCAGCATCCGTATTGCCTTCGAGCGTTACCTTACTGTTTTCCGCTTGCTCGGCTACAGGTAAGGTTTGATAACTCACCACCCCAAACGCCCCTTGCCCACCAACCGCCATATTCGCCATTGGCGTGACAGTAACACTCTGTTGTTGCAGTAGATTGGGTAATAGTTGTAATTGCGGTGCAGAATAAGGCGCAGGTGAGAAATACACTCTATCTTGCAATACGGCCACGCCTTGACTCGCGCTGCGCATACTAATGCTTGCTGGATTTCCGTTAAGATCCGCAGGTAAAACCGTCAAAGCCGTTAACTGGCCTAACGCTAAGCTGTCAGCAGTAGAGTGAAATGTGTCATTGAGCTGGTTCAGTTCAAGCATTTGACTGTGGAAATCATCGGCGAACGTTGTGTTAGAACAGGCAAGTGATACAGAAATTGCACAGAGTGATACTGTGAAGTAACGACTAGGCATACCAAGCTCCCAAAAATTTTGTTAGCGTACGGTGTTTTTGTTATTAACTTGTAAAATAGCTGAATTTGTTTGAAAAAAAAAGCGACTCTCGTCGCTTTCTCTCATTAACTTCAGGAAACTGAATTTAATGGCTAGGCACTCTTACACAAGTAAGAGTGCAAACCGTTACAGATTACCTAGAATTTCGTCGCTTAATTTCAAATCATCATTGCGATTCACACTTACGCCAGCCGCAATAATATTACGGGCGATATCTTGTGCCTGCTCTAATGAATGCATCTCATACGTACCACATTGGTATTCGTTCAGCTCAGGGATTTCAGACTGCTCAACCACTTTAAGCACATCTTCCATCGCAGCTAACCACGCATCGGCCACTTGGCGCTCAGTCGGCTCACCAATCAGACTCATATAAAAGCCGGTACGGCATCCCATTGGAGAAATATCGATGATCTCAACATTGCTACCATTTAAATGGTCACGCATAAAGCCAGCGAATAAATGTTCCAGAGTGTGAATACCACGCTCACTGAGAATATCTTTATTCGGTGCGCAAAAACGTAGATCAAATACCGTAATCGCATCGCCCTTTGGCGTGCTCATGTGCTTAGCAACACGAACTGCTGGGGCATTCATTCGAGTATGATCGACGGTAAAGCTATCAAGTAATGGCATAGGGATCTCCAAATTCTCAGGGCGACATCAACGCCACTGTAACTGTCTATTTATGGCTTGCAAGCATAACACCAAATGAATTACGCCGATAACAAGATAATTTAAGATGAAATCATCTCATATAAATCAGCTGTTAATGTGACAGTGAGTGCTAAAAACAGCACGCATTTAGTGTTGACGCTGTTGGCTGTAAGCATCCTCAGATATTTTATGATACTGGCGCACACCTTGCTCGTAGGCGTGATAGGCGGCGTACACTTTGCGCATTAAGGGATCTTGATTAGCTTGCTCTTCAATCACTTGTTTCGAGATTTTCTCAAGTTCCAACAACACTTTCGGTGGAAACGCCTTAAGCACCACCCCTTCATCATTCACTAAGGTTTCAAGGGCGGCCACGTTTTGGGTCGTGTATTCATCGAGCATATCTTGATTAATGGCTCTCGCCGCGACTTTAACTATGGCTTGTAAATCTTGAGGTAAACTCTCGAAGGCGGCTTTATTAATCAAGAATTCCATATTAGAACCCGGCTCATGCCAACCAGGGTAATAGTAGTACTTCGCCACTTTATGTAGACCAAAGGCAAGGTCGTTCAATGGCCCTACCCACTCAGCCGCATCAATCGAGCCTGTTTGCAATGCACCATAGAGTTCACGCCCCGCCATATTCACAGGAATAGCACCGACACGCTTTAATACTTCGCCGCCCAAGCCCGGCATGCGGATCTTCAATCCCTTAAAATCAGCAATCGTATTAATCGGTTTATTGAACCAGCCGCCCATTTGCATGCCCGTATTGCCACCCGCGAGGGGAATGATGCCAAAGGGGCGATACACTTCATCCCACAACGCCATGCCACCGCCGTAGTGAAGCCAGCCGTTCATTTCCTGCGCCGTCATACCAAAGGGAATCGATGAAAAAAACTGCGCCGCGGGTGCCTTGCCTTTCCAATAATAAGAAGCGGCATGGGCCATTTGAATTTTACCCTGACTCACACCATCAAATACGGCAAACGCTGGCATTAACTCACCCGCGCCATAAACCTGGATCTTTAACCGACCGTTAGACATGTCATTGACTAAATGGGCAAAGCGTTCTGGAGCCATACCTAAACCGGGGAAGTTTTTGGGCCAAGAGGTCGCAAGGCGCCATTCAATAGCGGGAATAGCTTGGGGGTCATCCGTTGCGGCATGGGAAACGGCTACGCTTTGCGCGTCACTAGCTGCTGGATTACAACCGCTCAGCCCCATCAGCAGCATTAAGACGAGTACACTCCCAAACTTACGCATTTTTAATACTCTCCCTGACATCAAACGAGCCCATGGTTCTAACAGACGTGAACATGCTCTCAGGACAGAGCTCCGCAATCGCATCACCCAAACCCTTAAAATAGAACATATTGTTAACACAGAAACGCCTATAGGGAAACCAGAAACTCGGGCAAGGAAACCAGAAACTCGGGCAAGGAAACCAGAAAATAGCCTTAGTTTGACCTAAAACAAAAAGCCACTCGATGAGGAGTGGCCTTGGGTTCTAAGCTAATTAACTTTGTAGAGCTGATTAATTAGTCTATTGATTAACTGCAATAATTTTTAATTAACCGCGACAATTTGGCGTATTAGGCACTTGTGCATTCGCATCCCATTCACTTTGAGTGAAAGTGTGAATTGACAGTGCATGTACGCCATTAGCTAGCTCATAGGCTAAGTGAGTGTTAACCAATCGATGACGGGCCAAGAGGCGTAAACCATCAAACTGCTCGCTCACGAGCACAACTTTGAAATGGGTTTCTGAATTCGGTGGCACATGGTGACGATTACTTTCGTTAATCACTTCTAAGTGCGTCGGCGAGAAGCCTTCGGTTAACTTCTGCGTGATAGTGTTAGCCACTGTGCCCTGCGCATGAGTATTGGACATATTCGAGTCTCAGAATGGGGAAATCCAGTGGCCGCAGAGTACTGCTTCAGGTGGAAAAGATCAAATTCACTTATTCAGTTTGCTGATCTACGACCACATTATATCTCACCTTATTTGGCAGGCAGTCCGCAGCCACAAACAGTTAACAGTAGGCATTTAACAACGGGCATTTAGCCATGGAAATTAACGATGAGTTGTCTAAAGGTGTAGTTCCAGCGGGGCTCTTTTACTTTCAAGCGTTTAGGTAAGCTGTGTAACCAGTCGTTTTGCATGGGCCAATGCATGATCAGCAGATCGCCGCTGTGCAAACTGATGTTGTACTTGGTTTGGCTGTGTTTATGCTTAAACACAAAATCCCGCGTGGCGCCTAAGGTAATAGACGCAATATGGCTACCATGGGCAATTTCTGGTTCATCATCGCTGTGGGCTCCCATGCAATCTTTACCATCTGCGTAGCGATTGACTAATACCCCATTGCTGGTCAATCCATAATCCCGCGTTAACTTTTCCCTCAACTTATGGGCATATTTAGGCCAAGGTAAGGCGCGGATAAACAGTCCTGAATATAAATAGTCGCAGCCCGAGTCGCCAAACCACACTTGCTGGCGGGGAATCGCGTGAAACTGACCGAAGACTTGGATTTCGGGGCGACTTAAGGAATAAGTCTGTGCTTCTTTCATCAGCGCCGCTTGCTGCTCAGCATTAAGATAACCCCGCACTAAGGTGATGGGCGGTGTGGGTTGCTCAGCTTTTTTCGAACCTTGTTCGGCCATGCTCAAACTTAACTGCAAATCAGGATCCGACGCTGCATCAAACTCAAGCTCAAGTTCAGAAAACAAGTCAACCCTTTGGCCGCCACCTTGATTGTCACTCTGGTCACGCTGATTATTATCTTTGGTCATCATCTTGCTTGTTCAGCACCCTCTCCTATCCGGCCGTTTAATTACCGCTTCGTCCACAGCAGGACTGCATTTAGGACGATACATTAGGCCTATATATTAGGGCTATATATTAGGGCTAGACATTAACCCTTAATGCAGAGCCGTCGCACTGCGCCATGAAATCTGCGATAATCTGCACCTTACTTTATTGGCGCAGTGTGGCACATGACAACACAATTTTCAGTAGCGGGTGTTGAACTCGAACTTTTACGGTATCCAGCTCAGCAGGAATCTAATCTTCAAGCTTGGGATGCCGCCGATGAACACTTACTCAAAAGCCTTATTGAGTCAGAGCAAGCCGCCGTGCCAACCGCCATTATCAACGACAGTTTCGGCGCCTTAAGCTGTGGTGTATCAAAACTGAATCCAAGTTGGCCACTGTGTGTTGAAACCGATGCCAGAACCAGCTTTTTAGGCACAGAGCAAAACCATGGCCGCAATCAGTTGCCGCTGGGTAACCTGCAATGGTTTACCAGTCGCGATACCTTGCCAGAAAACTTAGCCTTAGTATTGATGAAGTTGCCTAAAAACTTAAGCTACTTTGCCCACCAGCTAACACGCTTATCGCAAGTGTTACCTGCTGGCACTCGCATATTAGTGGCAGCCAAAGCCAAATCGATTAATGGCGCCTTGCTCGATGTCTTTGCTAAGCATTTAGGCCCAGCAAGCGCTAGTTTAGCGTGGAAAAACACCCGAGTAATTACCTGTGTCAGTGATGGCAAACCAAGACCATTAGCGAAAGAAGTGACTTGGGCCGTACCTGAATATCAACTTGAGATCAGCAACTTAAGTAATGTGTTCGCCGCCAACAAGCTCGATATTGGCGCACGCATCATGCTCGAAAATCTGCCGAAAGGGGATTTCAAGTCGATTGTCGATCTCGGCTGTGGCAATGGCGTGCTGGGACTGCGAACCGCACAGTTATTCCCTGAAGCTGATATCCACTTTATCGACGATTCCGAAATGGCGGTCGCATCAGCCAAGGCAAACTGGGCTCGTAATCAATTACCGACAGATAAAGGCCACTTCTATTGGGACGACTGCATGACGCATCTGCCAGAAGAAGTGCAACCGGATCTGGTACTGTGTAACCCGCCCTTCCATCAAGGTGAAGCCATTACCGATCATATCGCGTGGCAGATGTTTTTAGACGCTCGCCGCCGCTTAAAAGACGGGGGGATTTTACATATCGTCGGCAACCGCCATCTGGCTTACCATGTGAAATTGCAGCGCTTATTTAAAAACTGCACCACAGTCGCCTCCAACGGTAAATTTGTGATCCTGCAGGCGCAAAAGAAATAACCCTGCCACTATTTAGTACTTTAATCAGAGCCAGCAATGTCTGGCTCTTTGTTGAACTAAACCCGCTAAAATATTGTTCTACACCACTATCAGCATTTTTCCACATTCGCTATGGCTAGCCGAAATCCCCTGTCGCAAGTACAATCCAATTGCAAAGGTGCTTAAGTCCTTAAATTCTTAAGCGCTGAATGTTTTTAAGCTATTAGGCACTTAACTAGGATTGAGATATGCCGTTAAAGGATGACGTCGCCCAACTAAAAGCTGAGCTGGCACAATTACAGTCGCTGCATTTATCGCAGCAATCTTCGCTCAGCCGTCAATTGGCAGAATTTTCAACTAAGCTCGATACCTTAAGTCAGCAAATTGCGACGGAAGACGCCGCTGATACCACTGTCAGTATGACAGCGGGTGCTGCATCGATTGCGGCAGTGGTTCCCGCCACCGATAACGCGCCCACATTAACCTATGCGATACACACACCAATCCTTGAGTCCACTCCCGTAGCGCCAGTTCCTGTAGAACCCAACCCATGGCAGCAAAACGCTGTGCAAGGAGACCCTTGGCAAAGAAACACCAAAAATACCTCCGCAGAACAAGTCGCTAAAACCGAATACCAGGCGCAGGGCCAACAACTGAGTGATGAAGTCAAATTACAGGCAAGCGTGCAAGTGGCGAGTCAATTTGATGATCTGTTATCCCAAGTATTAGCGGCCATCATGGCGCCCTTTGGCGCAATTACCGAACAAATCAAATCTTTCTACCATCATTATCAAGCCAAGGAATTAGGCCCGGTCTTTTTGATGACAGTCGCGGGGATCATCACCCTGACCTTAGGCTTTGGTTACTTACTGCAATATTCCATCAACCATTGGTTTTCAGAACTGGGCAAAGCCCTACTCGGGTTTGCCAGCGCGAACGCTATCATAGCCGGCGGGATTTTTATTCGCCAAAAACGCACGGGCATGGCGGACTTTGGTTCTGGGATAGTCGGATTAGGCCTTATCCTAAACTTTCTCTGCGCTTACTTTATTGGGCCGTATTTTGAAATCATCCCCAATAGCGCGAGTTTTATCTTACTGTTATTGATCACTCTGGCAGGTTATGGTCTGTCGATGCGCTTAGATGCCAAAGTCATTGCCGTCATCGCCTTAGTCGGCGGCTCGACCGCGCCTATGATGCTGTTATCCCAAAGCTATGCGCCGTTGCTGTATCTGCCTTATTTACTGCTTATTGGAATTGGCGCCCTTGCCCAAAGTTATAAGCTTAAGTGGCCGTTATTACTGGAAATCACCGCGCTGCTGCACATTGGCTGCATCGAAGCCTTTAGCTATTTTGTGCCACTGCCACTCACCGACTTTGGCGGTGGCAGTCTGCTGGCGCTTTTCAGTATTAATGCGACCTTTTATCTCTACGGCATCACCGGCATACTATTTACCCAGCAGTTTGCCCATCAAGATAAACAACCAAGCAACACCCTAAGCCATCGCATGCTCGCTTTGCCAATAGCATTGCTCGCCTTTGTGCTATTCGAATTAACGCAATTTACTGAGTTTGCAGGGGAAATCTTTGCGGTCAACGCGCTGATTTGTGCTGCCCTCTATTGGCAGCTAAAAAGCCGCTTAGAAAAAGCCCGCAGCGGCTTATTGTTAGTCTTTGCAGGAAGTTTTGCCGGATTTGCAGCGCTGTATTTACTCAGCCATGATTTCCTCGGCTTAGTCTTACTGCTCGAAGCCTTATTACTGTTATGGATTGGCACCAAAGAAGAACTGATTTCAGTGCGCGCCGAAGCCTATGTATTACTGCTAATGGGATTAGGGTTAAATGCGTTTAGTGTGCTTGATAGCATGGCACTGTTAGAATCCAGCATATTAGATGCCTTGGCAATTTCAGCTTTGTCGGCCTTTGGCGTTTCGCTGATCGCACTGGCCTTAAGTTGCGCCGCCTTAGTCTTTGCCATTCGCCTATTAACATTCACCCATGCGCCGCTTTCTGCGTTAGAACATCAGCTTTGCAGAATATTAAAAGAACTATTAAGTGGTTTTTATGTGGCGACAATTATCCTCGCGGCTTACCTTTTGAGCAGCGATTACTATCTCGCTATCTTGCCGCTAGTCAGCCTATTACTACTGTACTTAAGCGCAAAGGACAAACTCGTTGTCAGCGAATTTGCCGCTTGGCTCTTGCTATTACCGCTGCTCTTTAAGGTTGTTGAAGGCATAACGCTCGCGGACAGTTTTAGCTTTAGCGCCCAGCCGCTCATGGCCAAACTGGCACGAATTGAGTTATTTACCGCCTTACTCTTGGCCCATTATTGGTATCGCCGCCACTATAAAGATGCCCTATTTGCCAAAGCCGCTTATAGCATGCAAATCTTCTGCTATTTGCTGCTGCCGCTTATTCTGCTGCCTAAAGTTATCCGCAACTATTGGGAATATACCGCTATTGCCCTCTGGCTGAGCACCTTTATGAGCCTAGGTTTAGCCTACTTTGTTAAACATAAGAGTTTGAACATAGAAGCCAAAATCCTCACTTGGCTAGCGGTTCTGATGACCGCCTCGCTATGTCTTATTCACGTTTGGCAAGGACTCGCGGCGCTGGTTATTGGTGCCCTCTTTATGGGCTTCACCCTGCTTCGTTATCGCCAATTACCCGAGACATGGCGCCCCTTACTGCAACTTCAATGGCAACTAAGCCCTTATTACTTTGCACTGGTATTAGCCGTGATCGTTTATGGCTTTAATCATTCAGAGCTCGTCGGAATAGCCATGACAGCATTGGCCTTAAGTGGTTATTTTGCCTTGCTTATCCAAAAAGGTTTAAGCAAAAGTGCTGAAGGCCAAGACTCGCGTAGCATGAAATTAAACCTAGTAACCGAAATTCAAGCCGCAATAAAGGAAAGCTATCATCTCGCCTACGGCCTAACGTTAGGCTTAGCCCTGTTGCCCATCATGCTGCATTTTGAAATCACACTCGGGCTCAATCGTGATAATGCCTCGTTTGTGTTAATCGAGTTTTTATCACTGGCACTCCTAGCAAGGCTTATCTTGCAGCACGGCGTAGCAATACGCTTGCATAGACGTATCTTACCGTTACAAGGACTTAAGTGGGGCTGGCATCTACTGCTCACCTTGAGTTACTTCATGTGGAGTTATAGTTTCGATAACATGATTGCCGCCCCACTCAGCGCGATTTTATTAGTTATCCATGGCAGTGTGTTGATGTTTATCAGCTTAAAACCACAAAATGCCGATATGATCCGCCTCGCCGCAGGGCTATTTATCCTATCGACGCTCAAGGTGCTATTACTGGATATGGCGTCCTTCGAGCTAGTGCAAAAGGTCATTGCCTTTATGCTGATCGGGGTTATTTTACTTACCGTTTCTTACTTCTACCAGAAGGCGAGAAATCGATTGCAGCAAGATTAACATCGTTTTAAAAGCACTAAAAAAGCCGCCATCGAATTGAATCGATGGCGGCTTTTTACTGTTAACGATTTAATAAATCGATGGGGTATCAGCTATTCGACATGGGCTATTCGATAAGAACTACTTGCTCACCAGTGCCTTATCTAGCGCCTGCGCCACATCGTTAATGATGTCGTCAATATGCTCAATCCCAACCGAGATACGGATAAGATCTTCTGACACGCCCGCCCGTGCCAGTTCATCGGCATCGAGCTGTCTGTGCGTGGTACTCGCAGGGTGACAGGCCAAAGATTTCGCATCGCCGATGTTCACTAAACGCAGGATCATCTGCAGCGCATCGATAAAACGTCCGCCGGCAATTTTACCCTCTTCAGGCGTGGCCGCTTTAATCCCAAAGCTGATGATCCCAGAAGCTTTTCCGCCAGTGATCTTGTGGCAATTATCCTGATAAGGGCTGCTCGGCAAGGCGCCGTAATTCACCCAACTCACCGCCGGATGCAACACCAAATATTCGGCTAATGCTAGCGCGTTCGAGCAATGGCGCTCCATTCTAAGGCTTAAGGTTTCAAGGCCTTGCAACAGTAAGAATGCGCTGTGCGGTGACAGTGCGGCGCCGGTATTACGCAGCGGTACCACACGGCAGCGACCAATAAATGCTGCGGGGCCAAAGGCTTCTGTATAAACCACGCCATGATAAGAAGGATCGGCTTGGTTGAGTAAGGCAAATCTTTCCTTATTGGCGACCCAATCAAACTTGCCAGAATCGAAAATCACCCCGCCAATGGTCGTGCCATGGCCACCAATATATTTGGTTAAAGAATGAATAACGATATCGGCGCCATGCTCAAACGGGCGACATAACACTGGGGTTGCGACCGTATTATCGACAATTAAAGGTACGCCATGCTTATGGGCAATCTCGACTAAACGTTGTAAATCAACAATATTCCCCGCGGGATTACCAATTGATTCGCAGAACAAGGCCTTAGTTTTGTCGTCGATCAGCTCATCGAGGCCTTCAAAATCATCGAAGGCCGCCATACGCACTTCTACGCCTTGGCGCGGCAGCGTATGGGCAAACAAATTGTAAGTGCCGCCATAGAGCTGACTGGTGCTGACAATATTATCGCCAACTTGAGTCAGGGCTTGAATCGCATAGGTAATCGCCGCCATACCCGATGCCACGGCCAGCGCACCTATGCCGCCTTCAATGGCTGCCAGACGTTGCTCTAGCACGCTAGTAGTAGGATTCATGATCCGCGTATAAATGTTACCTGCGACTTTCAAGTCAAATAAATCAGCACCATGCTGGGTATCATCGAAGGTATAAGAGGTGGTTTGATAGATAGGTACCGCGGCCGCTTTCGTGGTCGCTTCTGACTCATAACCGTAGTGTAATGCCAGTGATTCAAGCTTCATTTTGCCTTCCTTCAACAGAGTGCTGTCCTTGATCCAACCAAGAGGATTGCACAAGATTTGTGCATGTTCAACAAGCTAACAGATAGACATCTGGAAGTCTAAAACTTTTTTAACCTCAGCATTTAACTTCTGACCGAAAACCCTAAACAACAAAGCGAGCTAACATAACAGGCTCATATAAAAAGCTAACCTAACGAGCTAATATCACGAACTAGCGCGAATAGTTGCGGATAAGTTCGGCCAGCACCACGACAGCAGAGACGATCTCTGGCGAGCACTCGTATGAGGCATTCAAGCGCATAAAATGGCGGAACTCGACCTGATTACTAAAGAGATTTCCGGGAGCAATACTGATCCCGCGCTCAATCGCCTCAGAATAAATTTGTGTGGCATCCATGTGTGCAGGCAGCGCTAACCAGAGAAAATAGCCGCCCTGTGCAAAGTTAACTCCCACAGACTCGGGCAGATGCGCGCGCAATAACTGATACATGGCCAATTTGCGATCGGCTAACTTTTTACGTAACTGCTTCAAATGGCGCTCATATTGTGCCGACTGAATAAAATCGGCGATGGCAAGCTGCATGGGCGCGCTGGTCGATAGCGTCGACATAACTTGCAAGCGTTGTAACTGCGGCGCATGCAGTCCCGCCGCCACCCAGCCGACACGATAGCCTGCAATCAAAGACTTAGAAAATGAGCCACAGTGCAACACCCGTCCTTCGGTATCGAAGGCTTTTACAGGCCTTGGCGCACTGGAGTCGACATAGAGTTCTTGATAAACATCATCCTCAATCAAACTGACCTTATGCTCATTTAGTAACTGATAAAGTGCCTGTTTTTTAGTATCCGACAAGCTACAGCCAAGGGGATTTTGATGTTGACTCATCAACCAGCAGGCTTTCACTGGGTAGGTTTTTAACACTTCCGCTAGCGCCTCAAGATCAATGCCCTGTTGTGGATCCGTCGCGACCGCAATGGCCTTAAGCTTAAGCCGCTCAATCGCCTGCATCGCGCCATAAAAGGTCGGGGATTCAATGACTACCCAATCCCCCGCTTGAGTTAGGGTCGCTAAACTCAAGTTCAGCGCCTCCATGGCGCCCGAGGTAATGATGATTTCATCGGGTGAAATGCTCATACCCAATTTGGCATAACGTTGGGAAATCGCCTTACGCAGCCCCGCATTCCCCGGCGGTAAATTATCGGCGGCAAAAGACGGTGACATGTGCCGAGTGACCTTAACTAACGAGCGCGCCAACGCTTGCTGCGGGAATAAACTGGGATCGGGAAAACCTGAGCCAAAGGGCACTATGCCCGCCTGTTTTGACGCCTGCAAAACAGAGAAGACGAACTCGTTAATATCTACTTTATCAGAGAGATAAATCTGCCGCTGACGGTCGGGATAGCGAAAGGTTTCTGGCTGCGGCGCCACTAAGTAGCCCGATTTTGCCTGCGCCGTAATCACGCCTTGGCTTTCCAATAGCTGATAGGCATTAAGCACTGTCATCAAACTCAAACCCGAATCGGCCACAGTTTGGCGCAGCGACGGCAACTTGTCCCCCGCCTGCCAGACGCCTTGGGCTATTCGTGTCTTTAATTCCTGCGCTAACTGTTCGTATTTCGCCATCTGTTATAGCCAAATCAACATATTCTGTGTCTGTTATAGCTAGCTTATCCCATGCTCTAATGGCACACAAGCTTTCACCGCTGGGCCAATATTAGGCTCAGTGGACACTGCATTAATGAATGCCTTTGTAACGAGACTCTTATCTCTCGAGGAAATTATGTTTGATTTTGATGCCACTGTACTTGCTAGGATCCAATTCGCTTTTACTATCTCTTTTCACATTATTTTCCCCGCCATCACTATCGGCCTCGCCACTTATTTAGCGGTATTAGAAGGCTTATGGTTGAAAACTGCGAATCAGGTGTACCAACAACTCTATCAATTTTGGTCGAAGATTTTTGCTATTAACTTCGGCATGGGCGTGGTCTCTGGCATTGTTATGGCCTACCAATTTGGTACCCATTGGAGCGCGTTTTCCGCCTTCGCGGGCAGCGTGACTGGGCCGCTACTGACCTATGAAGTGCTTACCGCCTTCTTCCTCGAAGCGGGGTTTCTGGGGGTCATGCTATTTGGTCAGCAGAAGGTCGGCAAAAACCTGCATTTCTTCGCCACTTGCATGGTCGCCACGGGTACGATTATCTCGACCTTCTGGATCTTAGCTTCAAACAGCTGGATGCAGACGCCCCAAGGTTTTGAAATTGTGAACAATCGCGTTATTCCTGTGGATTGGTTTCAGATAGTGTTTAACCCTTCATTTCCCTATCGTTTAGCCCATATGACAGTGGCGGCCTTTATTTCGTCGGCTTTCTTTGTGGGCGCATCGGCGGCTTGGCATTTACTCAAAGGTAACGATACACCCGCGATCCGCAAGATGTTGTCTATGGCGATGTGGATGGCGTTAATCGTCGCGCCATTACAGGCTGTGATTGGTGATTTTCATGGTTTAAATACCCTTGAATATCAACCTGTAAAAGTAGCGGCGATGGAAGGCCATTGGCGTAATGAGGGCGATAAACCCACACCGCTGATCTTGTTTGCCATTCCTGACATGGACGCAGAGAAAAACCACTTCAGCCTCGAAATCCCAGGGCTGGCGAGCCTGATTTTAAAGCACGATTTAAACAAACAAGTGCCAGCCTTGACTGAGTATCCCGCCGAGGACAGACCCAATGTGTTGTTAGTGTTTTGGAGTTTTAGAGTCATGGTCGGCTTAGGCCTATTGATGATTTTTGCCGGACTGTGGAGCGCTTATCTCAGACGCAAAGACAAACTCTACAGCAATAAACACTTTCTGCGTTTTGTCTTGCTGCTCGGCCCCGCAGGACTGCTCGCGACACTAGCGGGCTGGTTTACGACCGAACTTGGCCGCCAACCTTGGGTGATCCAAGGATTGATGCGCACTCAGGATGCCGTATCTTCCCACAGCGTTACCCACCTGAGTATAAGCCTAGGGATTTTCATCGTCAGTTACTGCGGCATCTTCGGCGTGGGTTATAGCTATATGATGCGACTCATCCGCAAAGGGCCAGATATCGCGACAACAAGCCATTAATTTTAAAGTAAATAAATCTAGTTTTACTTATTCAATCTTAAACATATTTAAGGGCTCACCATGGAATTCGATTTACCCTTGATTTGGTTCGGGATCATCATTTTTGCCACCTTAATGTATATCGTGATGGATGGCTTTGATCTCGGCATAGGCATACTGTTTCCCTTTATTCACAACGAGGACGACAGGGACATTATGGTTAATACCGTCGCCCCCGTTTGGGATGGTAACGAAACCTGGTTAGTGCTCGGCGGCGCCAGCCTGCTCGGTGCCTTTCCCCTCGCCTATGCCATAGTGCTCGAAGCGCTGACTATACCGCTGCTCATCATGCTGCTGGCACTGATTTTTCGTGGAGTGGCATTTGAGTTTAGATTTAAGTCAGGCGCAGAAGCTAAACCCTTTTGGGATAAAGCGTTTATGTTCGGATCTATCACGGCCACGTTTTCACAGGGCGTAGTGCTGGGGGCGTTTATCTCGGGCATTTCGGTCAGCGAGCAGCAATTTAGCGGAGGTAGTTTCGATTGGTTAACGCCCTTCTCACTCTTCTGTGGATTTGGCCTTATGCTGGCCTATGCTTTGCTCGGCGCGACTTGGCTGGTGAAAAAATGCCAAGGCGAGCTTAAGACAATCATGCAACAACTCGGCAGAGCACTGACCTTATGCCTGCTCATGACCATTGGCTTAGTCAGTTTATGGACGCCTTTTGTGCAGCCCAATATTGCCCTGCGCTGGTTTAGTTTGCCGAATTTATTCTATTTCGCCCCAGTGCCAATACTGGTATTAGCCTGTGGCTGGGCCTTGATGAAATCCTTGCGCCGCAATGATAACTATCAGCCATTTCTGCTCACCTTATGCCTAGTTTTTTTAGGTTTTAGTGGACTAGGGATCAGTATCTGGCCGCACATTATTCCCCCCAACATCAGTCTTTGGCAGGCGGCAGCGCCCGATAGCAGCTTAAGCTTTATGCTCGTCGGCGCGCTGATGATCATCCCACTGATTTTGGTTTACACCTTTTGGAGCTACTACGTATTCCGCGGCAAAGTGACTAAAGATGCAGGCTATCACTAGCGATTGCTCAGGTAAGACATTGCCCAAAATGCTGCCGAAGCGACTCGGCCTAGGCAGCGGACTCTATTTAAACGGCGAGTTCACTTTAGACAGTGAATTCCATTAAGGCTTCAATTCAGACACTGGTTCAATTCAGACACTGGTTGAATTGAGACACTGACTAACACCTTGGAGATAAACATGACGACCCCAACTAAATCCCTCACCTATCGACTTGGCTGGTTAGTGCTCATTTGGTGTACAAGCGTCAGCTGCCTGTTCCTCGTCTCCATGTGCATTAAAATACTGTTGAAAGGCGCGGGATTAACCACCTAAGTGGATACTCAGTACTTTACAATTTTAAACGCGCATATTAAGGCTTAATTCAGTTAGCTTGCATAGCATAGCGTTAATATATACTTAAGCATCACAATCACCGAGCTAAGGTATTATTCGAGCGTACATTGTGAGTGAGTGTATTATTTGAGTCAGCTATTTAAGTGGATTAGTGTGCTATTTACTTAATGCGTATTTTAACGCTAAGCTACAGTGCTCGATTTATTTTACGCGTGCTAGGATTAAATTGACTAAGGTTAGCGTTAACATCAACAAAGTTAATTTAGTGTTAAATCCGGATTTTACTGTTGATAAGTATATTCAGTAATATAAGCTTGGCCAGGCTTGCATTATTTTTTCACTTGACCTATGGTATCAACCAAGCAAACATGGTTTATTTAGTTAACACTTTAAGCTTAAGTTATTCGCCATATTGAACTATTAAAAAAGCAATCCATCACACACACTTTTTGACTGGAGATGTAAAACTATGTTTATCACTGCATTTTCATCACTATCTTCCCATGTATTAGCTAGCACTCTTAGCTCAACGTGCTGTTTGGCTAAATCATTCCGCTTCTCTCTCAAATTCCCAGTCTAAGCCGAGCGTCACTCGCGCTCGGCAGAACTTTAATACTCTGGTTAAATAAGCACTGAATACAGTTATTCCTCTTTTAAAATTCTTTGCTTGTACTTTTACTTGGTTATTTCAGAGGCGGAAATGGCATATTCATTTTTTAGCGGTCTATTTCAGAATTTTATTCTAAAAACCGAAACCTATTATTTACAGAACAGTTTTAATGCCTCACTGCGCCCAACCGCTTTGGCTGGGGTGATTAGCAAGCTTGAGCAACTCAAGCATGATACGGCGAGTGATAAAGTGACTGTAGGGCGGGAGATCCGCTTAGTTAATCTGCAGGATCAGCAAGAGTATCAAATTGAACTCGTGTATCCACCAAAGCACAAACCCTGTGCAGGACGCTTCTCTGTTATATCCGATTTAGGCGTCAGCTTACTTGGGCGGTCAAAGGGCGAACTGGCTGAAGTGAGTATTTTAGGCAAGCCGGTGCTATTTATGATTAAAGATGTCAGCCTAGCGAAAAAACCTAAAAAAGCTAAGTAGCCAGCTGATTCAAGTAGCGTTATCTTTAATGGCCATTTAGCAGCTTATGCCCGAATTCAACTCCGAAGTTCGTTCAAGTGTTAAGCCATTTTTAGATGACGTATTTTAAAGATAAAGTGTGTTCAACTCCGTGACAACATGCTTCAACTCGCTATTAGCGGCGGCTTCTAGCGGTATTTTCAACAGAATACAATAAGAAGGAATGTTATTTTGAAGTCATTAACTGGCCGCGTTATTTATTAAAGACAGCTATTAAATGAATTTGACACCGTAATTAACGCCTTTTGCCACTATTTACACTAAGTCATGGCAGCGCTTTAAGGTAAAACAGCAAAAGGGTTAAGAGGTTTAGGTTCGGCGCCTCAATCGTTAAATTCATTTTTATGTGTCCTTTATAAATAAACCGACTCAATTTAAGCCTGAAATAAAAATTGAGCCCAACTATCGAAACCGAATTGCGGCGCGGATTCGGATAGTGACCTTCACTTTGGAGTCTATATCTATGAGTAAAGAAAAAAACAAAAAACCGCCAATGAAAACCTTAAAAGAGAAGCGTCAGGATAAACTGAACCGCCAAAAAGCATCCGACTAATTTATCCAACAATGTAAAAATCCCTTAAATCCTCTCTTTAAATAGGCCGAAAATAGGGTGCTAAATGCTTTGGCACCCTATTTTATTTCTCGGTTTTATCAGCTTATCGCTTCACAACACCGACTAGCGTTCGACTTAACACACTGTCATTTTTCAACACACTAAGCTTATATGCCATCACGCTAAACTTATGCGCCATCACAATCGACGGCGATACTGCTCTGGCGAGCACTGGGCATACTTTTTAAACATCACGATATAAGGTGAGGTTTGGTTGTAGCCGAGCGTTAATGCCACCTCTTTTATAGCCAGTCCCTGACGCAGCAATTGTAATGAATAGATAAACTTATGCCTTTGCCTTAACTCGGTAAAACTCATCCCCAGCGCTTCTTGGCAACGACGGGCTAAGGTACGCTCTGTGGTATGTAATTCACTTGCCCAAGATTTAAAGGTCTTAGGACTTGCGGGATCGGCTTCGAGTGCCAGCAACAGTGGCTGTAACAGTTTATCTGAAACGGTGGGCAAAAATTGCGGCAGGGCTTGGCCGATAGTGAGCTGATCGAGCAAAACCTCAACGAGGCGCTTATCCGCCGCCGAATTTGCCACTCGGACTTGCCGCTCCCGCAGATCGTTCACGATCGATTGGGCAATAGGAGTCACAGCTAACAAACAGGTCTCTAGGGGAAACGCCGCAGCCCGCTCGACAACTATGTTCATCGAACAATAATGGATACTGCGCCGAGTGTAACTTTCATGCTCTATCCCCGCAGGAACCCAAATCGCATATTGCGACGGCGATAAAAACCGTTGCCCAGCGGCATGTAATTCCATGATGCCACCGCTGATTAACTGCAATTGTCCCCATGTGTGTTGATGCTTGGGCGTCACCGTATTAGGCAGGAAAGCTTCATAGTTAAAAAAGATATCCGCAAATGGCTCTTGCTCTGCCGTGAGGGGATGGTAAACCGTACGCATTTTGTCTGTCCTCAAAGCCTTCTAGCTCAATACATTCTCTCGTTTAATAGTGCTCAAGTGGTTTAATCGCACTGAAGCAATCCTGATTTAATAGCACTGGTTTAATCGCGCTCAAGCGATTTTGCTATCCCATAGCACTCTGTCCGCCGGGGAACTGACCTTGTCTGATAAGCGATATCTATATCATAACCGACCATGGATAATTGCCAGCAATTATTATCTGGATGCATAAGTGCTAGGTCATAAGCAGAGTCTCTCATTCTCAGTCACTAATTCTCAGTCACTCATGCTCAGTCATTTAGAGTTAGCCATGTAGACTCAGTCGCTTATGTTCAGTCATTCATGCCCAGCCACGTAAGCCAGTATCGAAAGGCAAGATCATGTTGTATTTGTTCCCCCTGTTGGCCGTATTAATTTGGGCAGGTAACTCGATAGTTAACAAGCTCTCATTTGGGATTATCGATCCTGAAGCCATAGCGTTTTATCGTTGGTTTTTCGCTATGTTGCTGTTAACGCCCTTTGTCGCGGGTCGTGTGTGGCAAAAGCGCCAAGTGATACTGCCGCTGTTACCTAAGTTCGCGACTTTGGCCATGCTAGGTATGGTGCTCAACCAGAGTCTGGCTTATTTTGCGGCGGCCACCACCACGGCGACAAATATGGCATTGATCACCTCACTCGTGCCCATGATCAGCCTGTTTTTAGCCGTGCCCTTACTCAAACAGAAGCTGTCGCCATTAGCCTTTGGTGGCACGCTGATCTCCCTCGTTGGCTTAATTTTTATGCTGAGTCACGGCGATATGATGAATCTTGCCATCGGCGTCACCCAAGGTGATTTGCTGCTGCTGATCAGCGCCTTTGTATATGCACTCTATGGCGTATTACTGAAACGCTGGCAATTACCACTGCCCACTTGGGAATCGGTTTATATTCAAGGACTCATAGCTGTATTTATGCTGACTCCGCTGCTGTTCAGTAGCCCGAGTATGGCGATCAGCACGCAATCGGCACCACTGATACTGTATGCGGCAGTTGCGGCCTCGCTGCTCGCGCCATGGGCTTGGATCAATGGCATCAGCAAACTCGGTGCCGATCGCACCAGCGTGTTCTTTAATTTAATGCCGATTATTGCGGCGATATTGGCGGCCATTATCCTAGATGAAACCTTGGCCATTTATCATTACATTGGCGGCTCTATGGTCATCATGGGCGTCATGCTAGTGCAGATAAAGCCTAAGCCTAAAGCCATACCCACCTTAGCTTGCCCCGAATAACATAAGCTAAAATATCAATGCCCTGGCTGCACAGTCGGGGCTATTCACCTTCGTTCAATGGACACAAAACTTCTCACCGAATCCCATCGCAATTTACTGCATGTAAAAGCAATTTCATAAATAACGGCTAAGCTATTTATTAAGTTATTAATGGAGATGTTCCTATGTTTAACAGTATTCGCGTTAAGTTTTCGCTGATGTTTGCCATTATGGCGACAGCGCTCATTGTTATGGCCGTCACAGACGCCATGCAAAGCCGTGCGACGGTAAAACAGATGCAAGAATTCAGTCAGTTATTTAATCCTGCGATTTCGGCAATTCTCAATGCAGACCGCGATCTTTACCAAGCACAGCTCAGTGAAGAAGTGTTATTAAGGGAAGAATTATCAGCCGAGAATCGCAAGAGTGAGATTGATAACTGGCAAGAAAACGTCGACCAAGCCCGTGACCGAATGGGCGAGTTTAAAAAAATCCTTAAAGACCACCTGCTCGTACTGCAATCCACCAATGGCTTTGAAGCGCAATTTTCCCTTTGGTATCAAGCCTCATCTGAAGTCATTAACGCAGTCAAAAGTAACGACTTTGCGCGGGCGAAACAGCTCCACGAGACCAAATCCAAGCAAGAATTTAAGGCCTTAAGAAGCATCTACAATGCGGCGGGGGAAGCGGCCGATAACCGCGTAAAAGAGCTAGACTTACAAGCAACTGAACAGGCAACCACCCAAACCCAAATATCCCTCACCATAGCCAGCTTAGTGGCCATAGTCGCCCTGTTGATTGCCTACTTTGGCCCTAAAATCATCGTAAACGCGATTAAAGATATCACCAGCAGGATCAATGACATTGTTGATGGTGACGGTAACTTAACTCAGCGGATCCCCATCAAACGTCAGGATGAAATCGGTGAGCTTGCCCATGCCTTTAACTTATTTGTAGAACAATTGCAGCAGATGGTTATCTCGATTATTGGTCAAACCAAGGATGTAAGCCACACCGTTGAAAGCCTTGCGACTAAGTCCACCACCACAATCAACATCAGCCATGAACAAGAGCAGTTTGTGGATACCATAGTCACAGCAGTCAATGAAATGAGTGCGGCCGTAAGAGAAGTCGCCAGCAACGCCCTGCACACGGCGACCGAAATCACTAAGGTGAACGACCAGACGGTTGAAGGTAAAAATATCCTCGCCCAGTCCGTTAATCATATTCAGCAACTGTCTGAATCGGTTAAGAATGCCGTGACTGTTATTGAAAAACTCTCAGTCAATTCAGCCAATATTGCCTCAGTGCTCGATGTGATCCGCTCTATTGCTGAGCAAACTAACCTGCTCGCCCTTAACGCGGCCATTGAAGCGGCGCGCGCTGGCGAGCAAGGCCGCGGCTTTGCCGTAGTCGCCGACGAAGTGCGTACACTGGCGAGTCGCACCGAAACCTCGACCCAAGATATTCAGCGTATGATTGAAGAGTTACAACGCGGCGTAAATGATGCAGTTAAAAGCATTGAATCGGGAGCCAGCCTGACCACATCAACCGTCACCCTCGCCAGCCAAACCCAAGATGCATTGGATGAAATCCTAAACTCCACCTCTAAGGTCAGCGAGATGTCCACTCAAACGGCAACGGCGACCGAAGAACAGACCCATGTAACCGAAGAAATTAACCGTAACTTGACTGAATTATCCGATAAAACAAGATACTGCAACTTAGTCATTCAAGAGACCCAACAAATCGTCGTCAACACTAAGGCTATTTGCAGTAACCTACAAAAAGAAGTGGCGCGATTTAAAGTCGCCTAAGCTGACAGATTGCTAACGATACATAGTTAGCAACAAGCGGTTAGTGACAAGCGGTTAATGACAAGCCGCTAGCAACAAACAGCTAAAACGAAAAGAGTGCCCAATAAAGGCACTCTTTTTAATAGAAATAATTTAATAGGAATCATGCGAAATAAAGCCTGAAAATAACACAAGCGCCACTGCCGTATGCATCTTACGAATAACGGTAAGGATACTAACCCCATAACGGTACGATGCTAGGCCCATAACGAGACCAAGCCCAAGTGATATAGCTTCACCCAGTAAAAACGCGAATAACGGTACGAACCTTTAATACTAACTTACGGTAACTATTGAATTTCTAATTCACGAACCTGCAAAAAAACAACCAAAAGATACATCAATCAAAACTGACTAATCGACCACCTAAGTGGGCAATTTTGTCAGCGGCGGAGTCAGAGCTTAGGTAACCCGCAACCTTAGTCAACGCATCCGCGCGCCAAGCAAAGGGTGCACTCACACTGACAATACGCTCACTTTCAGTATCGACATTTACATCAGTAACATTGCCCGTGGGCAGTAATAACGCAGGATAATCATGGCTTAAGGTTTGTGACACCCGCGAACTTGCCAGCGCCATATTGCTCACGCAGATCTTTTGGCTCAATCCCAATGGGCCACGGCAGAGCACATTTAAAGAGGCACTGCCAAAGACTTTTAAATCGCCACCGGCATTGACCCAGCCACCGCAGACGCCCGCACGGCGCAGCTCACTCACCGCCATATCGACCGCATAACCTTTGGCTATGCCATCTAAGGTCAAAATGAGTGGCCTAGCTAATCTCACTTGATTATCTTTTATTTCAATATCTTGCCACTCGCCTTGCAATAGTAAAGGCATACCAAGATAGGCAGGCAAAGCGCCGCGGGACATCATTTCCCCGCCGACGGTACAATTGAACAAGTTGTTGCTCGCCTTGCCTAGCCACTTAGCTAACTTGAGCACTCGTAAACTGTCTTGGCTTACACGAATCCATGTCCCCGGCTGGCGATTAAGCTGATTTAACTCACTGTCTTGCTGATGAAAACTCAGTAACCGACCAATATGCGTCACACGCGAAAAAGCCGCGCTTATAGCAGTTTCCAAGGCTTTATCTTTAAGTTGTGCCTCACCGCCTTGATGTGGCAGTGACTCGGCAGCGATTTCCACCAGCGTCCCGAGTAATGGCTTAGCGCGACGTATCATGATAATACCTACTGTGGTAGTAAGATCTGAGGGATCAGCAATAAACGCTTCATCCAGTTAAATTTAAACAAAGCACTAAGAGGAATTAACATAATTTGTGCGGATTCTAGTAAAGTCTCTACTTCAATACAAATTGTTATCATTATTTTTTATGGGGATTTTAGATGGTTAACACCGTTTTACATTTAAAAACAATAGATTGCTTATTAAGGCTTTGTTAAAGTTATTTGACGTGCCATTGCTATGGCAACGCTGTACAAGCGAACTCAGTCAATACGTCCTCAAATGAGCCCTATTGATTAATGCCACTCATCATTTACGTTATTTATGCTGGCTTACCCATCAACAACTCAAGCTAAATGGGGCGATAAATAGCCAGCTTATCCCATCACCCCGGGCCACAGCTTAAATTTTACGCTATTCTATTCAGTTGCAATACACTCTAAATCAGATAAAAACCCGCTAACTTAACCTGAATGCAAACTGATAACACATTGATTATAAATTAAAATGTAGACTGAGCCTCATCTTATACAACCTATTAATAACCTAGCGATCACAACGGAAGTAAAAACATCTAGACGTCTAAATTGACAGGTTAGCAGGGATCAAATATGCTTTGCCTCAAGTTGCTAAGATACGATGCCGAAGCGACACTAAATTTAAGCGAGTTTGACTGCTTAGGATCCAGCGGAAAGAACTCTAAGCGAAAGAGAGATAACATTTGAGCAATCCAACACCAGCAACACAGCACAGCCCGGCATCTTTCATTGCCCTGTTGCCATTATTTGTTTTCCTTGGTCTTTTCATTGGCGCGGGTGTGTATTTCCAAAGCCAAGGTGTCGACTTCGCCTTCTATCAATTACCAAGCGTTATTGCCATTTTACCCGCGATTATTCTGGCGTTGATTTTATCAAAGCAGAAATTGAATCAATCGATTGATACCTTCATTGGCGGTATTGGCCACAGCAACATTATTGCGATGTGTTTGATTTATCTATTAGCAGGCGCCTTTGCGGCGGTCGCTAAAGCCACTGGCGGTGTCGATGCCACCGTTGCTTTGGGTTTATCACTGATCCCATCAAACTTGTTGTTACCCGGTTTCTTCGTGATTGCGGCCTTTATCGCAACAGCCATGGGGACATCAATGGGCACCATAGCTGCTGTCGCACCCATCGCCCTCGGCGTGGCCGACCAAGCGCAAATCGACTACGCCCTGATGGCAGGTGCGGTCATGTCTGGCGCCCTATTCGGTGACAACTTATCGATTATTTCAGATACCACGATTGCAGCCACCCGTACTCAAGGCTGTGATATGAAAGATAAATTCCGTGAAAACCTGATTTTCGCTATCCCAGCATCACTGCTTACCTTGTTAGCCTTTGTATTTGCAGGCCAAGGCCAGGCGGAATTAGCGACGCAGAACATAGATCTCATTAAGGTCATTCCTTATCTGACCATTTTGATCTTAGCTGTAGCGGGTCTGAACGTATTTGTGGTCTTAACCTTAGGTATCTTATTAGCAGGCGCTACGGGTCTGTATACTATGGATTACGGCGTGATCCAATTTGGTAAAGATATTTATGCTGGCTTTAGCAATATGCAGGAGATTTTCATTCTGTCTATGCTGGTCGGTGGTTTAGCGGCACTTATGCAGCAACAAGGTGGTCTTGCCTTTGTTAGCAAACAGATTGAAAAGCTGATCACGCGTTTTTCAAAGGCACAAGGTGAAGCCTCATGCCGCGCCGCAGAACTGGGTATGGCTGGCATAGTCGCAGTGACTAACACTTGTGTGGCCAACAACACGGTTTCTATCGTTGTGACCGGTGATATTGCAAAAGACTTAGCCGAGAAACATGGCGTGAGCCCAAAACGTGCCGCCAGCGTCCTCGATATTTTCGCCTGTATTATCCAAGGTTTGATCCCGTATGGCGCACAAGCCCTACTGATCGCCTCGACCTTTAGCATCACCCCATTGGCTGCGGTATCACACGCTTGGTACTGTATGATTTTAGCCGTAGTGGCCGTTGCGATTGTGATTTTCCGTAAACGTCATTAATAAGTCGCACTGTATTTATCGCGTGTTAAACAGCAGGTTGAAATAGCTAATTAAGATGCTGATAAGTACAATTGAAGGAGCCGAATTCGGCTCCTTTTTTTATGTTTAAATTCATCAACCTTGGATTGATATGCGCCTCGCAAAATACCTCGCCCAGTGTGGCATAGGCTCACGCCGTGAAGCCTGCCGTTTGATTGAGGCCGGGCGCATCACACTCAATGGCCATATCGCCCGCCACACAGATCCCATCCGTTTGGACGAATCATTAAACTGCCTCGACAGTATTGAGCTTGATGGCGCACCCATCACAAAAACCGAAACACTCGCCTACTGGATATTGAACAAAGCCGTAGGTACAGATTGCCGTCTACTTGAGCAGGATGAAACGAGTCTCATACGCCTACTTCCCAAAGCGCCAAGACTCTATCCCGTCGGCAGACTCGATAAAGATTCCCGCGGCCTACTGCTATTAACTAATGATGGCGAGCTAACTCATAAACTCATGCACCCCAGTTTTGCCCACAGCAAAACCTACCATGTGCGCCTCGATAGGCCATTCACTGATGAGTTTGTTGAACAAATGGCCAGTGGAGTACGTTATAAAGACCTACAAACCCTGCCATGCCAAGTCCGCCGTCTCAGTTCGGACAGCTTTGAAATCGTGCTGACTCAGGGACTAAATCGACAAATTCGGCGCATGTCCAGCGCCTTAGGCTATAAGGTAATTGACTTACAGCGCGTCGCATTAATGACATTAACGCTAGAATCCTTAGCCGAAGGAGCGATGCGGCCACTCACCCCACAGGAAGTTGCAGTGCTTAAAGCCACAGTCACAATTTAATGGCAGACAAATCGCGAATGCCCTCAAGCAGCTAGCCTCAATTTGAGACAAATGCCCGCGCGAACAATATTTTCCAATGAACGCCTCTGAAGCTAGAAACGCCCGAGTCATCTCAGGCGTTTTTGATGGAACGAAGATAGCCTTTCAAGCTGATAACCTTGAGCTACTTTTTATCCGAACGAAGCACTAACTCCACTCTGCGATTCAATTTTTGTCCGGCGTCATTAGTGTTGCTGGCCACTGGGCTGTACTCCCCGTTACCGTGGGCGGTTAATTGGGCCGACGGAATTTGAAACCCGTCACTCAACTGCTTAATCACAGCTGCGGCGCGCCGCTCCGACAGGCTTTGATTGTAACTCCGCTCGCCCTTGTCATCGGTATGTCCGACCACATAGAAACTCAGTGCCGGATGCTGCTTAAGATAGCTTGCGAGTACGTCGAGTACAGGTTTGGACTCAGGCAACATACGCTCACTGTCATAATCAAACAGCAATCCCTCCAACGTCGCCTTGCCAGTTTGGCTAATCGCATCAGTCAAGGCATCGAGATTAATCGCCACACGATCATCCTTCAGAGTAGAAAGCTCCATTACCCTAAGCGTAGTATCGGCAGGTGTGCCATCGAAATATCCTTGGGAATAGATATCGAAGTAAACATCGCCCTTTGCGTGACTAAGCTTAAACAGCTGATACTCCTGCCATTCGTCCTCTTTATCGTCCTTGATTAATTTGATGGCATTAATCAGGCTATCATCGTCGCCGCAAGCCGTGCCTTTGCAATGGAATACCCGCTCTGCTGCCAGCTTTTGTGCTGCGGCGGCATAATTGCTGTTGATTTCAAACAGGGAATAGCTTTCAGGCATGCGGTAGATTATCTGGGTGAGTTTGGCATCCAGCGACTTGGTCTGGTAGTCAGCTCCGGCAATGCCCACAATCACAGGCACCTGCGTAAAATTGGTTTGCTTATAGTGAGCAATGTAACTGCCAGGCATACGCCCCAGCAAAGGGTGATCTGCTGAGTCTTTGGCATCGTCACTGCCCATATCTTTAATCTCAACCTCATTTTGCGCCTGTTGCAAAAAGCTGCTACTTGCCTTAATAAGGTCTAGCGGCTCAGGAATAGCCTCAAGGGTATCGACCTGCAAATAGGTGTACCGGCCCTCACGGTTGACGGCATAGATACTGCTGTAAACATCACCGCCAGCGCCTTTCATTTTTGCCGCCACGTAAGCACTGTGATAGTCGGCATTCACTTCTCTAAGCGGCTTTAGTTGTCTTTGCATAGCTTGCCCGTCGCCGCAGGATGCTGCCGTGCAATTAAATAACACTTCGGCATTAAGCTTTTTCAGCTGAGCCAAATAATTATTGATAACATGCTCAGGACTATAACTCTCGGGAAGCTCAACGCTTTGTCGGGTCAACCGCCCAGACACTGGCAACGCGGTGAATTTGTCACCATTCACTGCGGTGATGAGCTCAAAGGGCGTAAAGTGGATACGCTTTTCTTCAGGAGATTTGGAGTCAGAGAAGGGAGTAAACAGCGATTCAGCATTCACCGCAAAAGTGGCGATACCGCAGGTCGCGGTCAAAAATACAGCACTCAATAACGTCTTATGTCCCATAAAAATCCTTTTCTGTGGGGAATCTAGCTTTCGCGAACCAACTAGGGTCTGTTGATCTTTCGAGAGTGATTTTTAGACAGCATGGCAAGACGTTATAATTTGCTTCGCCAAAAGTAACCATAACCTCAAGCCATGCCAAGACTTATGCTAACCGATGCACGCTGGGAAAAGCTATTTCATTTAATGAAAAGCACAGGCCGTGTTTATGACAAACCTGAACATAGACAAACATTCGAAGGTATTCTTTACCGGCTTAGAACAGGTATCCCTTGGCGAGATTTACCTAAAGAGTTCGGTCATTGGAGCACGGTCTTTAGACGGTTTCATTTATGGTCTAAGAAAGGCGTTCTAGCACATTTATTCAAGGCCTTAGCCAACCTTGCTGATATAGAATGGGTCTTTATTGATGGCTCGATAGTGCGGGCTCACCAGCACAGTGCAGGTGCAGCGACGCTAAATAATGAGAGTATTGGTAAAAGTCGAGGCGGTAATTCAACCAAAATTCACTTAGCCGTCGACAGCGGAGGATTACCGATTTATTTCGAATTATCAGAAGGCCAAAAACACGATATTACACACGCCCCCAGCTTAATTGAACACCTGAAGCAGGTTGATACCGTCATTGCAGATAAAGGTTATGACAGCGATGCATTTCGTGAACTTATCGCAAATAAAGGCGGGAAATCTGTTATTCCAAGGCGCCGCTATAAGAATACACCTCAAGAAAGAGTCGATTGGTGCTTATATCGGTATCGACATTTAGTGGAGAATGCTTTTGGAAGAATTAAACATTATCGAGCAATATCAACAAGGTATGACAAGCTAGCAAGAAATTACGCCAGTATGGTGTCACTGGCGTTTATGTTAATGTGGCTGCCGATGTATTGCTGAACACCATTTGTACAGCAAAGATCAACAGACCCTAGATAGATAAAGAAATAGTGATGGGATAATACGATAAAAATTTTTACCTAGGTATTAAACGGCATAAAAGTAATACTTTTTATTGAAAAGGAAATACAGAAAATACACCGAAGAAATAAAGAGAGAAATATAAAGCCCCCCATCTTTCAATAGCACACAGAAGTGGAGATGCCGCGATCATACGAATATGAAAGAGCAGCTCTGCCGCTAACGGTCACAGTTGCAACAATGCCAATCCTCACTAACCCTATCGCTGCTCGTTCAGCTAAAAAGCTATTGCCCCAAAGCTTGCCACGGTTCGAAGGTCAGCTCTTTGCTGTCTGATAATTTGAGATACATAAAGTAATGGGCACCCAAAAGTAAGACCTGACCATGAGGGATTACAAAAATCATTGCACTGAATCAGACTTGTCTAGTCTGGTTCACGCGTGAACGCGATCATTTTTCATGAGCGTCGGGCTAACCAATTTTTGCTCCAAAATCACTTAAGACAAATGTTCTGCGGCATTCTGCATAGCTAGGCTAATGCTATATCTAGAAACCACTTTAATCACACCTGAACTTAGATTTAATCTTCCAGCAATATTGGCCCTAATGAATACGCGCCAAGAGAAGCGAAAACACATTATCGTTTTATTGTTATTATTCAATGCCTTATATATGTTAATGTTTGTGGTGGAATCTTTTTTGAGGTATGCTTCGAAAATAGAAACTTAAATATTTAGGATGGCATTTGATGATGGTTACTATAATTCATAAAGCACCAGCGGACACTGAAGTAGAAACGTCAGAGGGAAAAATCACCATTAATGATGGTGAAAATCCGCTAGATATTCGTCAGTGGATGGCTTTAAAGATACAGCCTGGAATCCTAAGAAGAATTAAAAATGGATATATTTCCATAAAAGATACAAGTGTAGAAGAGGAAGCTATTAAGGAATTTAAACGTTCTTTTTTTGAGCAGTTAAAGGCTGAAGGGTATTCTTTAGTAAAAAAAAAGTTGGAATGTAGTAGTTATAAAGACTATGAAAAACTATTTGTTGAACAATGGCTTTCAAGTATGGAGGATGCTGCTATAGGAAGAAAAGAACAACGTGAAATAGATAATTTTCGTATAAATAATAGTTCAAAAAAAATTACATTATTTATTGCTGTAATAACATTTATAGGGGTCATTATAAGTGCCATTACCATGAGGAGCTAAAATATATTGTACGATGTAAAATCTGATTTCGGCGTTAAAGGGCATGAGAAATCATCTTGTATTATATTGGTCAAAAATCATTGTTTTCGTAACTAAATTTTCCAAAAATCAGCTGGCAAATCACCCAATATTAAAGTGAGTGTTTATGAGTTCTGCATTTAGCTTAGAAGAAAATAAAGAAATGTTAGAACCATGGTTGTGTGTTATTGGTTTAATTACAGTTATGTGGTCAAGTGTGGAGAGAAAAATTGATGAGTGCGTAGTTATTATCAAGTCAACCAAAAGTAATGGCAAAAAGCTAATGAAGTTGGCTGACAAATTAAACTATATAAAAGAAAATTTACCAAAGGATATATCTTGTATATCAGACCTCGATGAGATAATTCGACTGACAAAAGGTACATCACAAGTTAGAGATATATGTGCCCATGGTGTGATTGAAAATTATGATGCCGATAAAATGAGCATAGGCAAAGTTCAAGGCCGATCTGAAGACTATCATGTGGAAATGTATACATTTGACAAAAATCAGTTGTCTTTGGCTGGTAATAACTTGAACTATGTATTTGAAACTTGGGAGCTCATTGCTTCTGACTTACATAAATTGTGTTGAAAAAAGCTAACTAATTCACGACTTAGTCCAGTGTTATAATGGTCAATTTGCCTATAAATCGTGCCCGTGAATCACTCTACACCAGACTGATTCACGCCAACCGCTAAAACCCGCTCTAGCGCCCCATTTACGGCTATTCTGGGGCGGTTTTTTCCCTTAAGATGAATCAAATCTCTAGAGAACTGATTCATGTCCCTGTTATGCCTATTCCGACTGGTTATATCGAGCATTGATTAGTTTGCAGCCAAACGAAGCATTACTAATAGAATAGCTAATCCGAATCTGGCTCATAAGGGTGAATTATCTAACAAGGTTTTGTCCCAAAGCTTGCTAGGTATCTCCTTCATACAGACTGGTTACACTAGTGCCCAAAAGGTGAGCAATGGTGATTGGCGAGACGACCGTCCGCCCCATGGACGGGGCGGTCGAGCATCCAAGGATGGACTTGCTGCGTGTCGACGAGTCAATGCCATGGCAAGCCTATATACGTGGATACCAACCAATGCTAGCCCACTAAAAACTAAAGATGCAGGTCCTCCGGCACTACTTTCCAACACATTTCAGCCCCCAAAATATGTTGCGTATATTTTTCAATCCACAAGTTACGCTAATGCTAAAAAGTTGAGCTAATGCCATGGCGCACCTATCAAAGCTGCAATCTCAATAGCTATCAGCAAGGCCTTGCATCAAAAAATAGCGATAAACCCAGTGAGTTTATCGCTATTTTATTGTCTTGTTATCGCTGCATTCAAAGAGCGCTAAATTGCGCTTGAATGCCAGTAATCCTAATAACGCTAGGCTGCATCATTGCTGATGCGGCAATGGCTTACTTAACGATTTCCATCTCGGCTAATAAATTGTCGGCATGGTCTAAATATTTCATTACCCACAACATATAGCGGCTATCTACTTGGATAGAACGGTTGATGTTATCGTCATACGCCCAGTCACCGATAATGCTTTCATACACACCATCGAACAGCAGACCGACTAATTCAGCGCGGCCGTTTAGGGTCGGTGAACCTGAGTTACCGCCCGTGGTGTCCAACGTCGACAGGAAGTTAACCGGTACAGAATCGATGGCTTTCACATAGAAATCACCGTATTGCTTCTGCTTAATCAGCTCTAACTCTTTTTTCGGCGCATCGAAAGGATCAACACCTGTGTCCTTTTGCACTATGCCTTCAAGGCGAGTGAATGGCACAGCCACTAAACCGTCTTTTGGCGAGTAGCCTTTCACATGACCCACAGTGACACGCAGGCTTGAGTTCGCATCGGCATACACTGGCTTACCTTGCTCAAGATTGTAAGCAATGATGGCATCCATGTACTGAGGACGCACTTTCATCAGCTCGCCATCCAGCTCTTTTTCTTTCTTTTCTTCAGCCATATCTGTGTCATACATAGCCACGGCGAATTGAATGAACGGATCTTTAGAGGCTTTAAAATCGGCAACGGATTTATCCATCCACGCCAGACGCACGTCTTTTTTGCCTAACTCAGTTTTGGCGTACATTTTGTCTAAGGTTTTCGAAAGCTTAGCTTCGTTGAACTTTTTATCGATACCAAAGGCTTTATCCAATGCGGGTAAACGTTTGTCTTCTGGCAGTGCGGCGTAGCGTTTCAGCATATCGAACAACACGGCTTTATCTACGCTTAGGGCATAACGACGGTCGATACGCTCCATGCTCGCTTTAAGACGAGTCATATCACGCTCTTGGAAGCCCGGTTCACGCTGCATATCCGGCAGTTGTTTCTCGTTCGCTAAGCGATACAAGCTGCGCGCCGTTGGCAACATAGTCGTGCTACCTATGTAGCTTAAGATCATGTCACGCTCTTGATGCGCTTTACTCTTGGCAATTAACGCGTCTAATTCTGCTAGGGTTTTGCCGTATTTCGCTTCACGGCTGCTGTCTTTAGCGATCCACGCTGCAAGCTCAGCTTCGCGGGCTTTACGGTCCGCCAGCATGGTGGATTTGCCATAAAACTCGATCATTGAGGTGAAGTTTTTCGCGTAGTTTGCAAGGCCAGCAATTTGACTCTCGTACTTAATACGTTCGTCACTGCCCTCTGGCGCGGTATCTTTAATGATCTCAATAAAGCGCTCGCGCAATAACTTACCTTCTGGATAAGCCCACTCGAACTGATTTTGTACTTCATTGGCGGTGCGATATCGGTTGGTGCGACCTGGGTAGCCAGCCACCATGACAAAATCGCCATCGCTCACGCCTTTAGCCGATACTTTTAAGAAGCTTTTTGGTTCGTATGGTACGTTATCGCTACTAAAATCGGCAGGTTTGCCCGCTTTAGATACATAAGCGCGATAGAAAGAAAAATCGCCGGTGTGACGTGGCCACATCCAGTTATCGACGTCGCCGCCGTATTTACCCACGCTAGCGGCTGGGTTATAGACTAAGCGTACGTCGCGGATTTCCAGTTGTTTAACCAGATAATATTCAAGACCGCCGTGGAAGCTATACACTTGGCAACGGTAGCCGTCTTCTTTTTCACATTCAGCCACTAAGGCTTTTTCTTGGCTTTCAACGCCTTGATAGAAGTCACTGCCCATTTTGCCTTCAAGCCCGCCTTTAACGCGCTCGGTCACATTGGTCACATCTTCGGTCACATACACACGTGAACCCGGTGTGGCAGGTAATTCATCGGCGAAGGCCTTAGCTAAAAAACCATCTTGCAGCAGGTTTTTTTCTGGGGTGGAGTTGTATTGAATCGCACCATAGGCACAGTGATGGTTAGTGACCACCAAGCCTTTTGGCGATACGAATGACGCGGTACAGCCACCAAGGCTGATCACTGCGTTCATTGGGAATTCAGTGAGTTTTGAAATCGATTTGGCATCAATTTCTAGCCCTTTTGCTTTAAGCTCATCGGCCATAGCGGGCAGCTGATGGGGCTGCCACATACCTTCGTCAGCCTGAGCGCCAAAACTGGCGGCCACGGCAACTGTGAGTAACCATTTTTTCATTGTGTTAAGTCCGTTTTATGTGAATGAAGCCACGCGCAAGCTGGGCCATGTTCTCGTTTTAATCGTGTTGTTTTTATCTTAAGTCACTGTATTAAAACCCAGCATCACTCGCTTTAAAACCTAAAAAGCAAAAAGTCAGGCCGGGGCCTGACTTTATCACATCGGATACACTTTATAACAGACTCAGAAAAATTCGCTTACAAAGCAAATACATTCCATCAGCTACATTCCATCAAAGTTACCCCGCGGCGTTCGCTACAATGCTGACGCTAGCCGCGAGCTAAATACCAAGCCGTTAGATTGCAACAAATAGCTGCGCGCCCACAATCACAGCGCCTAACAAACCTGCCATCACTAAGCCCGCAGAACCACCCGACACTTGATAACCGCCCGGTTGTGTTTGGCGTTGACGCAATGCCATCACAATTGGCAAGAAGATGATCATCACCACCAATGGCACGGCTGCGAATCCCAGTACCGCCACAAAGCCTTCTGGCAGATAGAGCGCACATAACACTGGCGGAATGAAGGTTAACAGCCAGGTCTGCATACGGCCAGCAAACGTCTCTTTGGCGCGGGTTAATTCGGCGACAAAGTCATACAGGCTTAAGGTCACCCCTAGGAATGAGGTCACTAGGGCTAAATCGGCGAATAACGAAATACATTTGCTGATCCAAGGCGTATGGGCAATATCCTGCAATGCCGTCACCAGTGACGGTAATGAACCTTCAAAACCACTGACTTCATAGCCGCCTACTGTGCCTAAGGTCACCAACAACCAAAGCACATAACAAGCCAGTGGAATCGTCGAACCGATTAACAATACCTTGCGCAGTGAAACTGCATCACCATCCAGATAACGCACTAAAGTGGCGATACAAACGTGGAAACCAAAAGAAGTAAACACTACTGGAATCGCCGCCATCCAACTGCTGGTCATCGACTCGGCAATCGCGCCCGTTGCCATGCTGGCAATACTGACTTCAGGCAGGAGAAATAACACCACAACCACCAGCAGTAAAATCATTAACGAAAACAGGAAGCGGGACACTTTATCGACCCAAGCCACTCCGAGCGCCGCAAATCCGCCGAGCACTAGGGTAAACAACAATACGGCGACTTGATTATCGAGCACAATATCAAACATGTTCTTCGCTTTAAGCACTAATAGCGATGACCCACCGGTGAGATAAGCCGCAGTCAAAGCAAATAATAAACTTAAGAAAGAAGCTCCTTGAATTATTTGACCTTTTTTACCCAGTAATTTACCCGTAATAGCATGCACGTTATCGCCCACACCAGTGCGTAAGTTAATTTCGAGCATCAGTAATGAGGTATAGGCAGAAACGCCCCAAATAACGACGAGTAACACTAACGCTGGAATAATACCTAAAGCCGCGGTGGCTAAAGGTAAGGCTAACATACCTGCGCCAATGGCCGTCCCGGCAACGATGGCGATCGAGCCTAACATTTTTGAATTCACACAATAGTCCTGTTCAATGATTAATTATTATTTTATTTGAGTAAGATTTGAACCGATAAAGCCTTGCGTCTTAAATCGAAATAAGCAACACATCACTTAAAGCAGCTTCAAAAAGCATCCAATCGGATCTCATTCCTGCAGATCAATTGGCCCCAATAGCTTTTGAATATTTCAACCCAGTAGCCATTGAGGCTAACTAAATCGGTTGCATAAAAGTGGCATGACTTTCAATTGTGATAATCCTAATAACAACATAGGTAAAATAGATAGTTTGGGACATTAACAGAGCCAAACCCAGTGGGCAAGCCAGTTGTGAACAAAGATAAGTCGCGCACTGTACGGTAACAACTTAATAGCGCTGTGGTAAACGAAAACATACAAGCCAACAAAATCGCTACCTTTGTTGGAAATACGTGGGATGCCGCATTGTGGGTGAATCGAGGTAAAACGTATATTTTGACTGTCGCGAACGCGCTGAATATGGGCTTAAACATATTCGCTGTGTTTAAGCCCAATCACATCATGTTGAGAATCGATTAACTCAACATGTTAATTTACAGCTCAGTCCACGCCATAGCCCAAGAAGCGCCAACACCTGGCTCAAATCCTGTGGCAGAAGCCGACCACTGCATGCAATAGCCGCTATAGGGGAATGGCTTACATTGATACACTTTGCCATTTTTAGGCTGTAACACTGTGGTGCCTGCAACGTAACCTTTCACCCCTTCAGGGAAAACAAAATCCGCTTCCGGCGTTGGTGCTTGATCCTTTAAGAAGAGATCAAAGTTCTGCTGAATAACATCACCTTGTTTAGGCTCAGCTTTAACCTGCAAGTGATAATGCCCTGCTTTAGGCGCAACCACGTCTAACACTAAGCTCGCGCTGGTATTGTTAACGGTTTGGCTGACAAAACCGGCAGCTGTGCCATCGTGGTTAAACAAATACGCTGACACTAACATTTCAGCATTGCTAGTGACGTCAAAACGAACCTGCGCTGCGCCGTCGATAATTTGATAATCGTCGGCAAGTGAAGTGACTTCTAAGCTGTTGCCCGGTGCGGGCGCCAGATCAAATCCCACTTCGACACGCTCAATACCTGAAGTCGTCGCAGTAAAAATGTCGTTTTTGCCATACACAGGCTCAATAACACCTGATGCATTTTTTTGTCCCGCTTTTAACTGAGACTGCTGGGCATTAATCGCGCTCGCTAATAGGAAAGGCCAATTTTGTTTATCACCTTGAGTCGCATCGCTAATGGTAATCACTGTTTGCTTAGCCGGTTGCTCACCATTGGCATCGAACACTCGGGTCATCACTTTATCGCCCGCCTTGAGATCGAGTGACGGATTGATGTCGCCCACATCGAGCCATTCACCCGGTATAACGGGACCTGAATCTAAGTTCACATCGATAGCATTGTAGAAACTGTTGGTGGTATCGCCCACTTCCCACACGGCTAGAATCACTTGATAACCGCTGCGACCTTCTGGCACATAGCAGTCATGGGTCACTAACTTAGGCGGCTGCACCATGCCACCATCGACTACGCAGAATGGCGCTAAGTCAAAGCTCGCACGGCTTAAAGCTTGGTTTTGATTCCAATCTTGGCGAGTTAAATAATAACGCCAATTGCGGGTGACATGATTGGCAGTGAACTGCCAACTGAACTTATTCCAGCCCGCTTTAATATCTGTCTTTGACCAACGGCTGGGACTCTGTTCATCTAAAGGCGAGAAAGCACCATTACCCGCACTCGCCAGTTTGCCATCCGCAGGACCTGACTCAGGAAAACCCGATGGTCCTTCAACGCTTTGCGGTTCCCATTGCACCGCGCCACAGTTGGCATTGTTGCCGGTTTTGCAGGCATAGGAACGTGACTCTGGCGCCACAACATAACCGTGTGCCTGTGCAGAAATACTCACAAATGTATTTGCCGCCATCACTGCGGCGGCCAATAAACTCAATTTAGAAACAGGGGAAAAAACAGTAGGATTTGCCACTTTAATGCACTCCATTTGCACCCATCTTCGCCATTATTGGCTTGGGCTTAGGTATAAAAGTGGTATTTGGGCAAACAACAGCATTAAACAGCAGTCGTTTATCTTTCACAGAAATCGAATTCTGCGGCAACTCCGCTATCTTAGTTCACTAAAAAATCCATTTACAACCTTAGACCGGAAGCTTTGCGTCCTAACTTTTCAATTAGTTTGCCAAATACGGTAGGTGTCATCGAATCACTACGAGTTAACAATATGTAATCAAGTAGAAATGACCTGGCTAAATTAGCAACAAAAGACAACGCTGTCAAAAAATTAACCCATTTACATTCAGATAATTACAGAATGTTGCGCGGTATTTTTCTGACACCTGTCAAACATCCATTCGTGCCTACTGCGATAAACTCGTGCTTGAAACCGAAGTTCACTTAGGTATAATGCCCACCTCGCTTCGGGGGAGTAGCTAACTGGATTTCGAGCCATCGTCATCTAGGGTGAACATCAACATACTTGGCCACACGCCATGGTGTTCACAGCAAATCATCGATTTGCCCAGCAAGACCTGAGCACAATGACTGCACCTAGGGGTGGACGGTTTATTGTGCTTATGTCTTAACCACCCCTAAAGGATCACACTTGGAAGCCCTACTTGCATCAACCTTTACGGTTGCTATTGCCGAAATTGGCGATAAAACTCAATTACTTGCACTTATTCTCGCCGCAAGATTTAAAAATAAAACCGCCATTATTTTAGGCATTTTTCTGTCAACGTTATTCAACCATTTTGCCGCCGCGTGGATTGGCCAATGGGCGATTAACTGGGTCAGCCCAGATCTTGCCCGCTATTTAGTTGCCGCGTCATTCTTCGCGATAGCCCTTTGGGTGTTAATCCCAGATAAAGTCGATGCCGAAGAGAGCCGTTTCTATAAAATGGGCCCCTTCCTCGCCACCTTCATCCTGTTTTTCATCGCCGAGATGGGGGATAAAACGCAAATCGCAACGGTAGTGTTAGCTGCAAAATACGATTCATTAACTATGGTGGTTGCAGGTACAACCTTAGGCATGCTGCTTGCCAACGTACCTGTGGTGATCGCAGGCCATTTCAGCGCCGAAAAATTACCTATGTTGTGGATACACCGCGGCTGCGCCGTATTGTTCGCACTCTTAGGCGTTGTCACTCTGTTGTTCTAATACCAATCGTAATAAATATCTGTTCATTCAGCGGGAGTTCAACGCGCTTTGGACAAGGCGAAGGCTTGAAGGCATAGTGGTGCTCTGTCTAAAGCCTTAAACGCAGTATAAAGCGCGTTGCCATGCCGTTAACATCAGCCGCCCTTCGGGAGCAACACAGGCATCCCACTCCTGTGTTGCATTGACTTAAAAGGGAATAACCATTTCTGCGTCAATGCGCCTTGGATTGAAATGCCTGTGAGGCTCTGAACTGATTAGATATTTAATGTGATTGGTATAAATGCTTTAAAGCTTGAATTGCCGCAACAAAAAGGCCAGTGATAAACATCACTGGCCTTTCTACTTACGACGGTTTTATTGAGATAAACAGTGTCGACTTAGAAGCTTAACTTCTTAGAAACGCAGTTTATAATCCTAATGCCGTTCTAATACGTTGACCGTAATCCGCATCGGCTTGTTCGAAATGTGCCAGCATACGTTGCTGCACATCTAAGCTTGTTTGACTTAGTGAGCCTGAAATCGTTGCCACTAAGCGTGCTTTCTCCGCTTCTGAGAAAATACGATACAGATTACCCGCTTGGGTGTAGTCGTCTTGGTTATAACGGCTATAACGCGCCGCCTCGCCTTCTAAACGCAGTGGTGGCTCGGTAAAGTTTACCGGTTCAACCAGAGCATCCGCAGTGCTGTTCGGGCCATAGTTTGCCGTGGCATCGGCACCCGTTTGGCTGCCATGGTAAGGACATTGTGTGCCCGCCATAGCGCCCGCACGTTGATGGTGATTTGCCTTAGCGGCATGTGGGCAGTTCACCGGTAACTGGTTGTAGTTGGCACCAATGCGGTAACGCTGGGCATCAGCATAGGCAAATAAACGCGCTTGCAACATCTTGTCGGGTGAAGCTCCAACACCGGGAACCAAATTGCTGGGCGCCAATGCCACTTGCTCAACTTCGGCAAAGTAGTTTTGTGGCAGACGATTCAGCTCTAACACCCCAATCTCAAGCAATGGATAGTCGCTATGTGGCCAAACCTTAGTTAAATCAAATGGATTGATATGGTAAATATTGGCATCCGCCTCAGGCATGATCTGCACGTTAACAGTCCAACGCGGGAAATTGCCATCGGTAATCGCCACCACCATATCGCGCTGTGATGAATCGGGATCTATCCCCTTTAATTTATCAGCCTGTTCGTTGGTTAAGTTGACCACGCCTTGCTGGGACTTAAAGTGGAACTTCACCCAGAAACGCTCGCCCTTAGCATTCCACAACGAGAAAGTGTGTGAACCATAACCGTGCATTTGACGGTAGTTGGCCGGAATACCGCGATCCGACATCAAAATGGTCACTTGATGCATGGCTTCAGGGTTCAATGACCAAAAGTCCCACATGGCCTGCGGATCTTTTAAGTTTGTCTGGGGATTACGCTTTTGCGTATGGATAAAGTCTGGGAACTTAATCCCGTCACGCAAAAAGAAAGTCGGCGTATTATTACCCACAATATCGTGATTACCGCGAGCCGTATAGAAACGTAAACCAAAACCGCGTGGATCGCGCTCAGCATCGGCTGAACCCATTTCGCCACCTACGGTCGAGAAACGAATAAAGGTTTGAGTTTGCTTACCAACGCCATTGAAATGGTCGGCAATGGTGTAATCGCTTAAATCTTTGGTCAGAGTAAATGTGCCGTAAACACCGGTACCTTTGGCATGCACGATACGTTCAGGGATACGCTCACGGTTGAAATGGGCTAACTTTTCAATTAAATGCCAATCCTGTAATAGCAAAGGACCACGTTCACCCGCCGACAGTGAGTTTTGATCGTCGGCCACTGGGGCACCACTTTGGCTCGTTAAGTACTGACTTGTTTGATGTTGTTGACTCATGCCCTGCTCCTTAGTCTTGATTGCTGGTTAACCAGGTTTCAATTAAATCGTAAATGGTGGCCATGGTTTATCTCCTTGGCTGCGACGTGTTGTCGATGGAGCAAGAATAGATAATTACCAACAAAGAATAAAACGATTAAACTAGATTCATGCAATCTACAAAAAAGATTAGAAGCGAGATAGCAAAGTAGATAAACGATTGCGCGGACTCACAGCCAATGATTCGCTCACATCATTTAAGATGTGGTTGAAAACCAACATGGCTGCTCGCTGCGATGAAGCGGAGTGCTGTAAAGCAAAGTGCGGTACAAGCAAGCGGAGAAAGATGATGCGTTGCCATTAACTGGCGGGAGAGTCGGCTTCGCGGTAAAGCTTAACCAGATAATAAGTGTCAATCAGCACGATAAAAAAGTTCACTAAGGCAACAGGATAAGCCCCAATTGCCACGCCGTAGGCCACAAATAAAGCCGCGCCGATGAGATTCCACCAGCGCAGTTTTTTGATGTTCGACATCATCAGTGATATTGCGACGACCACAGACGCTAAATAACCAACCCATTCCCAAATTGTCGCGTTATCCATATCCAATCCTTATTTATATATTATTTAAATCAAACGATTGATACGCCATTCACCACAAGAAATAGGCCGGGCTATTGCACTTAGCATTTAGCATTTAGCATTTAGCGTTTAACGACAGCCGCCGTCATCCGTGAAATACAGGTCAGTTCACCGGCGCTGTTATGGATTAACACTTCCCATACAGAGCTGCGTTTTCCTAAATGAATAGGCTTAGCCGTGGCAGTTAATAGCCCATTACGGGAAGCCCGTAAGTGGTTAGCGTTAATTTCTTGACCGACACAATAGTACTGCTCAAAATCCACCGCGAAATTTGCCGCATAGCTAGCAACGGTTTCAGCAAGCGCGACATTCGCGCCGCCATGGACTATCCCCAAAGGGTTATGTACTGCTGGACTGGCTGGCATAGTTGCCTTCATGTAATCGTCGCCAATCTCACTGATCTCAATCCCTAAGGTCTGCATCAAGGTGCCTTTGCCGCCCATACCGGCATCTAAACGCGCGCAATCCTCTAACGTGACAGCTCTAAACCAAATACTCATTGCAACTTCCTAGTCAATAAAACCAATCAGCAGTTTACTGCGAAGTGGATGAAGTTCAACTAGTTTGCGCTAAGCCAGTCCCGTCAATCTCGGCAAAAATAAGACTCAAACTAACCATTGTTTAGTAACACTCAGCCGACTAAACCAGACGAGAAACAATCCCCAAATCACCACCACACTCGGCATGATTAACGCGTCAGCCCCCAGCACCACAGCCGCTTGTTGAATGCAAAACACATAGCTCATTTGCAACAAAACCGCGATAAGCGAGGCAACCAGCACTTTATAGGCAAGGGATTTTCGTAAAAACAACAATAGGCAGCCTAGAACGCCCGACACCACAGCAAAGCCAAATATCGCATCAACGAAAGCCGGCGTGGTTTCATAGAGTTTGATTTGATCTGGGCTCATTTGCGCCAAGGCATCCGGCGTCATGGTCATTTGGATCACAAAGGCCATCAGCCCCATGATATTCCACAATAAACTGAGCGTTGCGACAAAGTAAAACCACAGTGGCGCTTTCGCTTTAATGGTTTTCAGCGGATTTGAGACTGTATCCATACTCACTCCTAATAAAAACTGAAAAAAACAACTAAAAAAGGGATGGCGAACCATCCCTTCGTTTCAGTCTAGCTCACAAATAACACTTGTGAGTTCACCCGTTACACAGGTTAACGGCGACGACGTTGTAAACCAAACAAGGACATCAGTGCTAAACCTAAATAACCCAAAGCACCGCCATCATCTTTAGGCGTTGGCTCAGGTTTTGGTGGCACTACTGGCGCTGGGTAGCTTAAGGCAACGATCACAGGATCGTGGTCCGATGCAGAGAACGCATTTTCAGATTTAGCCAGATCACCAGAGAACTTCTTACCGTATTCAAACAGGTTAGATTCCACTGAGTTGATGTGCCAATCTTCAATATCCACTAAACGTTTGGCTAAGCTAGCATTGGCTAAAGCGTGATCTAAGTTGCCTAGCTCGCCGTTATAGCTGTAAGAGTAAGTGCCTGCACCGTGGGCTTTCGTGTTCAAGTTGATCAGGCCATAACCTTTTTCAATCTTGCTACCTTGGCGTTCAAATACTTTGCCATCGAGCGTCGTCCACGAAGCGGTCATGATGTCACGATCTGACTTGCTCGCATCAAAGTCGGTCAGCACACGGATAGGATCTTCCATGCCGTAGGCATTCATATCACCGATGATCAGTAAGTCGCCCTTCACGTCTTTTAGCGTTTCACCCAAGACTTTGGCAGCAGATACGCGGAAAGCATTACACTTGCCCTGTTGATCGGCAGGATCGACTGACTCTTCAAAGTTAGCCCAATCTTCTAAACAGCCTGAGCCTTTAGATTTCAAATGGTTAACGACTACGGTCAGCGACTCATCATGGATTTTAAAGGTTTGCGCTAAGCTGTGACGTTGGTAAGCATCGTTACCTGGATTTGTCTCAGTTTTGCCATCTTTAGTACGAGTCACGCTGCCAGCACTGGCATGTTGCTCAGGAGTATCGATAGCTTGAGCAGCACCAGCTAAGGTCACTTTGCCGCCACGGTATAACATGCCCACAGTGATAGCATCAGTGCCAAAGTACTTGCCGTCATACTTGTCAGCGTCGGTGATTTCAACAAAGCTATAAGCGTTTTCAGGCGTTTGCTTATCGTTCAGTGCATCGACTAAGTTTTTAATCGCACTCTTCTCACCAAAACCGTTGTTGGCAATTTCCATCAGACCGACGATATCGGCGTTCATGGCAGTAATAGCGCTAACGATTTTAGTGCGTTGTAGCACCATTTCTTCCAGCGTTAGCGCGCCACGGTTACTACCTGATGGATTGGTATCACCACCATCAACATCGTTAAAGAAGTTCAACACGTTAAAGCTAGCCACGCGCAGATCGCCCTTAGTGGCGACGCTTGGGGCATCAGTTCTATCATCACCACGGATAAAATCACCCGCTGTAATAGTGTTCGTTGCCACTAAACGATAAGCACCGTAGCTGTAACCAATCACGCCTTGCAGGTTAGTCAGTTGGTCGCCCACACGGATATAGCCCGTTTCCACATTGAAATCAGGGAAGTATGGAATTACACCGTCGGCAGGTTTGTAATCAGATTCGATAAAGAGTTGGTTTTCGAGGTTAGATTTAACTAACGCAGTCGCTTCTGCAGAAAGCGCAGGATAAAGCTGTGTCGACTTCATTAGCGGTTCTTTATAAGACACTAGCATGTTATTACGACGGCCTGCGTAGTCATAGCTGAAGGTACGGCTGATCTTAAGATCGCTGCCCGCATCTAAAGCCACATTCATGCCTTCATAACGCTCTAATGCTTGCGCTAAGGTTTCGCCATCGGCGACATAGAAAGGCGCGGCAACTGGAACTTCACCCTTAGCGCCGACTTCAAATTTCTTATCGGCTTTAATATCAATTTGAGTTAAGCCAAAGTATTCTTTCACTTTACCTTGTACACAAACTTCAACCCCAGGTTGAATCGCTTCAGGTACCGCTTCACCTAAGAATACAAACACACCATCAGAGGTATACGGTGAGTTATCACCTTTCACTTCTTGTAGATAAAAACCTTTAAACAAGCTTTCACCACGGGCAGTCACGACACCGCGCACTGTAACTTCAGCTTCAGACTCAAATGCACCTTCTGGAACGTAAGGGCTAGATTCACCCGCACCTTGTACTTGATAAATCGGCACTATTTTAGCGCCGCTGCAGCTAAAGAGCGGCACTTCTGGCTCTGCTGGGGCTTCTAGATAACCTAATCCTGAGAAGGTATCTTTAGGTAATTGTTCCCACTGGGCGGCATTAAATACCGTATTCGCCACTAACGCATCTAATTTACGTTTTAGGGTAACGTCTAATCCCCAACCCGTTGGTGTTGGTACATCGCCAATAATATCGACAACCGCATCATCTTTAACGAGTGCGACCGCATCACCACCATTAAAACTTAAACTGCCAGAGTAACTGTCAACACCTTGGTCAAGCGTGATCACAGCGCTAGAATTTAAAATGACTTTAGTCGTTTTAGGCGCAATGGATTGGCCATCTAATGCCACCATATCTGATGCAACAGTTGCCCCATCTTTATAACGAACCAGTTTATAACCCGTGAGATCAATTGCCGTATCGCCGCTGTTATACAGTTCAATTGCTTTATTGTTTGCGCTACCTTCAACATATTCGGTAATCATCACATCTGCGCTTGCCATCATAGGCAAAGCTGCTGCGACAGCTAAAGAAATCGCCGTTAACTTATTAACATTATCCATATCATCAACCCCATTATTATAATATTGCCGCTAACTTCTATTAACGTGCGGGCGGATTATTTCAGAGTTGAATGCTTAAAAAAAGAGGGCAAGATCGCACATTGCCAATGTAACACATTGATGAGTAAATGATTATGGACATGACACTGTTCACCTAGCAGAACAAGGTGATAATTCGAAAGTATTAGCCAAATAAAAACAAACAGTAAGAGTAATACACATATGCTCAGCCAAAGCACTAGCGCGAACAAATAATAACCAATATTTTAATGTGATATTTTGATGATATTTTTCAGTATGGGATACCCAATAAAATATAAAGAACGCGGCGCTTTAACAGATGACCGATATCATTAAAACGTAATTTAGTCTTCATCATTTTGAAATAAATCCAACGCTAAAACGGACTGGATTTAATGATTAATCTCATCCATTGGCATATCCGATAGATATTGATGGTTGCTATACAAAACTAAACATGACTAAAGACTGCAAACCTTGTATAGCATGGCAATAAATTAAGCATTAAAACAATAATGTGATTTTTACAGACAAAAAAATACCGCCCATTTAGGAGCGGTATTCCACTTACTGAGTATTAAACGCGGCAGTTAATTCATTACTTTTTAGCTGCTGGTTCAGCGGCTGGCGTTGCAGACGCTTTCTCAACTGATTTCAATTCAACTTCAAAAACCAGTGTGGAATTTGGTGGAATAGTACCAGTGTCACGCTCGCCGTAGGCTAAGTTTGCAGGAATAACAAACTTGTACTTAGCGCCAACAGGCATTAATTGAACGCCTTCGGTCCAACCTGGGATCACGCGGTTCAGTGGGAACTTAGCCGTTTGACCACGTTTGTATGAACTGTCGAACTCAGTACCGTCGATTAAAGTACCAACATAATCCACTTCTACAGTGTCTTCTGCGGCAGGTTTTTCGCCAGTACCTGGTGTTAATACTTCGTATTGTAAGCCAGACTCAGTTGTCACTACGCCAGACTTAGCCTTATTTTCTTCAAGGAATTTTTTACCGTCTTCGATGTTCTTAGCAGAAATCGCAGTAGCTTGTTCCTGACGTTTATCGTTTAACTTTTTATCTAGACCTTGAAGAATGGTTTGCATTTCTTCTTCGGTTAATTTTAATTGGTCATTCAGACCATTAGTGAAACCAGTGACGATCAGAGTGCGATCAACTGGTAGGCCTAATTCTTCTTGCTCTTTGATATGGCCAGACATGTAACGACCGATTGAAGCGCCTACACTATAAGCTTCTTTTTGAGCTTCTGTCGTTAATTCAACACTTGTACTCGCAGCAGCTGCTTTTTCTTCTTGATTACAAGCAGATAGGCCAATAACAGCCAATGCAACTAACGATAATTTATAAATCGATTTCATTAAAGCTTCCTCAGCATCCTCAAGCGGTTACAATAACCTAAGCGAGACAACTTTATACTAGTTATCTCGGTTATACCAACTAGATTCTTTATGGGTTAACAGTGATTAATGTCACTTGATCAAGTCTAAAGACAGCAACTTAGGGAGCAAGTTCATGAAGAAAAATCTACTGCTGGTAATTTGCACAATTTTTCTGACAGCTTGCCATCCTAAAGCGGAAGACATTAGCGTTCTCACCACGGAACCTAGCTATAGCGCGAGTCTATCGAGCAATGGACAATTCGCCTTAGTCGCCACCCAAAGTAGTGGAGTCCAATGCTGGGATCTCAGCACCCATACACTTAAATACCAATGGATACATGGCGATATCAATACTGGCGTCACAGGTACGGCAATTTCGCCCAACGGACTATTTGCAGCGTCGTTAAGCCGAGATTCAGTTGCCATGTGGAGAATAGCCGACGGTAAATCCCTAGGATGGTGGTCTTTGCCTTCATCCGGTGAAAGCGTGGCGGTAGCTGATAATGGCGCGCTACTCATTGGTTTAAATGATGGTTCCGTTATGTCGCTCAATGCCGCCCAAAGTGCCTTAATCAAATTTCTGGGACATAAAGATCGCGTCAATAGCGTGGCCCTCTCCGCGGATGGCCGTTTAGCATTGACGGGGTCGAATGATATGCAGGCGATTCTTTGGCAGGCGCAAACGGGTCAACCGCTTCATAGCTGGACCTTAAGCAGCCGTATCACTAAAGTGGCGCTTAACGACAGTGGCACACTAAGTTTTACCAATGGCAGCACAAATGAAGCCAAAATCTGGGATAACACTAGCGGTAAACTGTTAAATCAGTTAGATATTACCCGTCGTCAGATGAACTTTTCTGCGGTGAGGTTTATCAAACAAGACAGCCAGATATTAACGGGAACGCCGGCGCGGGAAGTCATATTGTGGCAACGCGACTCGGGTAAAGAAATCGAAAAATGGCAGGTTGCACTCACTAAAAACAGCCAAAATCGAGGAGCCGTTGTATACTCTGTGGCAATTCGAGATACCAATAAAGTCGTTAGTATCAGTAGCCAAGGCTTAGTTGAGACTTGGCAGCAATAGAGGTTAGTCATGCAAGGCGTACAAGCACAAATTGAAGATCTAGAAACCAAATTGGCTTTTCAAGAGCTCACAGTCGAAGAGTTAAACCAAGAAGTGATCAAATTGAATCGACTGGTGGCTCACCAGCAACACCAAATTCACATGTTAATTGGTAAGTTACAAGACATGGAACCGAGTAATATGGCGACTCAGGCTGAAGAAACGCCGCCGCCACATTACTAATACTGACGCTTTAAAATAAGACTTTGATTCAAAGACGGTTACCGCAAAATATCCAGGGAATGCGATGTTTAAACATTTGATGCCAAAACAAACCCCGCCTTTATTACCCATAGCGTTAGTGGGTGAAGCTATCCTAGGGCAGACTGCAATTGCAGTGCATCATTTCGATGCCGAGCTCGCGCACCTTGCAGAGCAAATGTCTGCCAGCATGGAAGCCGCCAAAGGCGTTGGCATCGCGGCGCCACAGGTTCACAGTCCCTTAGCTTTATTTATTATGGCTTCTCGACCTAATGAACGTTATCCCGACGCACCCAATATGGCGCCTGTAGTCGTGGTTAATCCACAAATCATTCATGCATCGAGTGAATTAGTCGGCGGCGAAGAAGGTTGCCTGTCCGTTCCCGGCCAAAGATTTAACATACTAAGACATCAAGCCATTGAAGTGCGCTACCAGAATTTACAAGGCGAGTGGCAACAGGCCGAATTAACAGGCTTTATTGCGCGGATTTTTCAACACGAATTTGATCACCTGCAAGGGATCACCTTACTCGAGCGTTCACGTATGCCTGAACAGGCTCAGTCGATTTCAGCCCAGTCCATCGAACAAGGTGAAGCGCAATAATGAAACTGTCTTTGGTTACACCTTTATCTCGCGCGTTTATCGCCCCCGCTTTGGCAATAGGATTGGCGCTAGGTTTATCGGGCTGCGCCTACAACAGTATTTTTATTAATTACCCTTCACAGATTGAACCGCTTAAACAAGAGTTGAATAGTGCAACGCCCTTGGCCGATATCGACAAACTTGCCAGCAATATCAATGGCAACGATGGCCTGCTCTATGCTCAAGAAGCGGGCCGTATTGCTCAAGTCGCCGGCGATTTTGCGGCCAGTAAAAAGTACTACCAACAAGCGGTCGATGCTTACACCGCCTTTGATGATAAGGCCAAAGTCAGCGTCAGTGATATTAGTGCCACAGCCAGCAGCTTAGTGTTAAACGACAATGCGATTCCGTACCGTGGTCCTGGGTATGAACGCATCATGCTGCACCAATACCAAGCGCTGAATTATTTGTTTAGTGGCGATTACCAAGGTGCTTTAGTCGAAGTTCGTCGCAGTAACGAGTTACAAAGCAGTGAGCAAGAGCGCTATCAAAAATCGCAAAAGTCGGTACAAGCCATGGCGAACGGGACTATCGATGCCGAGGTCAACAAACTAGGCCAAGCCGCAGGCACTGTGACGAGTTCGTTCTTAAACGCTTACAGCTATTACACCACTGGCGTATTACATGAAGTACTGGGTGAGCCGAACGATGCCTATATCGATTATCGTAAAGCGGCACAAATCACCCCAGACAACACCTATTTACAGCAAGATCTGGTGCGTCTCGCCAAGCAACTCGGCATGCCGCAATATGATGAGTTCAAACGTCGTTGGGGCGATGCTAAATTGCCTAATCCCAAAGATGGCCAAGTGATTTTAATGGTTGAACGCGGCTTTGTGCCCGCCAAGCAAGCCCTCACAGTGCCTTTTACTATCCATGGCAATTGGCAAACTGTATCGCTAGCCACTTACATGCCAAACAATACTTTTGTGCCAGAGACGCAAGTGCAAGGTTTAGGTACAGTGCTGAAAACTGAACCTATTGCCAATATCGATGCCTTAGCCATCACAGCACTCAAAGAAGATCTGCCCGCAACCTTGGTTCGACAAGTCGCACGTGTCTATGCCAAATCTGAGATGGCCTATCAGGTTGGAAAGAGTGGCAGCCCCGGAAACAATGCCGCCGATATTGGCAGCATAGCGATGCAGATTTTTAACGTAGTAACAGAGCAAGCGGATCGCCGTAGTTGGCTGACGCTGCCTAAACAAGCACAGATCGGGCGGCGTTATTTGAGTGCAGGTGAATACACTTTGCAGTTAGATAAAGCGCCACCGGCAAAAATTGACGTTGCAGCAGGCAAAACCACCTTAGTCTGGGCAATTGATACTGGTAATTACACCCGAATTTATTCAATAATCATTTAGCCTAGCGGTTGTGGTATTTGAATAAGACGTGTGTCATTAAGTTTATACAATCACAAAATGGAACTGACTATGAAACAATTTAAACTGATTTTTGTGCTGGCTGCCGTTATGGGTCTGGCTGCATGTCAATCTAAAGTCGAATATGGCGATGCCACCGAAGTTGAAACCGTCAATGAGAATTTTGGCTCAACGGATCTACAAGCTATTGCAGCCAAGATGGTGGATAGCATGATGACTTTCCCTCCTATCGTGGCCATGACAGCCAATAGCCGTCCGATTTTATTTGTCGACAGCATCAAGAACAAAACCTCAGAGCACATTGATACTGAGTCTGTTACTGACTCTATCAGCAACAAACTATTGCGCTCAGGCAAGTTCCGTTTTATCGACATGACTAAAGTAGATTCAGTCCGTAAGCAATTGGATTACCAAAACAACACTGGCATGGTTGATCCATCAACCGCCATCAAATTTGGTCGTCAAATCGGCGCGCAATACATGTTATACGGCAATTTATCTAGCATAGTTAAGCAAGACGGTAGCACTAAAGATGTGTACTACAAGATGACAATGCGTTTAATGGATTTAGAAACAGGCCTGATCGAATGGTCTGATGAAAAAGAAATCCGTAAGATGAAGTCTAAGTCTTTCTTAGGCATGTAATTGTCTATTGGCGCTTACTACCGCCAAACAGAGATCCCAAGAAGCCAGCTTAAACGCTGGCTTTTTTTTACATTTTTAACATTGGTTATCCAAGGTAAATAAGGTAGTGTACTCGGCCAAAATACACTGCAATGATACTGGCTCAAATCGGCGCTGACGCGAGGGATCATTTGCCACTCAGGCAACCCCAAACTCCCGATATTGAAAGCAAATATCCAAGCAGAAAACAAAACAAATTGTTGAAGGATTCAGTTGTGAACTTGTTTAAAGCCAGTTTTGTTGCCCTTGCCTGCGGCGCATTGATGTCGTGTGCCACCCAAAGCACTCTTAATACGGGTCCACGTGACGCCAGTGCTTACATTAGCCAGTATCAGGCTGCGCTGCGCTCGCAGATCATTTCCGATGTTCGCTATGAATTGGATTTTCAGCTCACAGGGGAAGCCGAGTTTTCCGCCACCTCCAAAGTGACCTTTCAATTAAGTGAAATACCAAAACAACTGAGCTTAGATTTAAACAAGGCACAGATAAAACGCTTTATCATCAACGGCACCGCTGTATATCCAAACTATAATGGCGCTTACATTAGCTTAAATACGCGTCTGCTGACCTCGGGTGAAAACACGGTTGAAGTGCAGTTTACTCGCCCTCACAGCACTAATGGCGAAGGCCTGCACCGTTTTAAAGATCCGGTCGATGGCAAGGTCTACCTCTATTCGCATTTTGAACCCGCCGCCGCGCAGCAAATGTTTGCCGTATTCGACCAACCGGATATCAAAGCCAACTATCAGATTACGGTCACAGCGCCCAAAGATTGGCAAGTGATTAGCACTATGCGTGAAAGCCAAATCACTCCAGCGGGCGCTTACAATCGTTGGACCTTCCCTGATACGCCAAAACTCAGTCCGTATAACTTTTCTATGCATGCGGGCCCTTACCACATGTGGCAGGACAACTCGGGCCGCTATCCGATGCGCCTGTTCGCCCGTGAATCTGTGGCGAATCAAGTCACACCGCAGGATTGGTTTAACTATACCAAACAAGGGTTAACCTTCTTCGATAACTACTTTGGCATTCCATATCCCTTTAAGAAATATGATCAAATTCT